>NZ_DLMO01000151.1:7982-25565 GCF_002479325.1 Brevundimonas sp. UBA7534 | reverse complement strand
AAGAACCTGGTCAACGCCGTTCTGCGCGGCGTCGGCCGCGACGGCCCCGGCCTGACCACGGCGGAATCCAATCTGCCCGACTGGATCGCCGCCCGTTGGAAGGCGGCCTATGGCGAGGCGACGCTGGCCGGCTTGGCCCTGGCCGCCCGCGAGGAGCCGGCGACGGACCTCAGTCTCAAGCCCGGCGTCGATCCCGCCGCCGTCGCCGCCGCCGTCGACGGGGAGGTTCTGCACTCCGGCTTTGGGGGCGGCACGGTCCGCACCGGCCGTCGCGGGGACGTGGCGACCTGGCCCGGCTTCGAGCAAGGCGACTGGTGGGTCCAGGACGCCGCCGCCGCCGTGCCCGGTCGCCTGCTGGGCGCGAAGGCCGGCGAAACCGCGCTGGACATGTGCGCCGCGCCGGGCGGCAAGACGCTGCAACTGGCCGCCGCCGGCGCCTCGGTCGTCGCCCTGGACCGGTCGGCCCCGCGCCTGAAGCGGCTGACCCAGAACCTGGAACGCACCGGCCTGACCGCCGAGGTCGTCGCCGTCCCGGCCGAGGACTGGGACGATTCCCGCACCTTCGACGCCGTGCTGCTGGACGCGCCGTGCACAGCCACCGGCACCTTTCGGCGCAATCCCGAGGTCCTGCGCGCCACCCGTCCTTCGGACGTCGCCAAGCTGGCCGACGTCCAGCATCGGCTGCTGGACGTCGCCGCCGAGCGTGTCAAGCCAGGCGGTCGGCTGGTCTATTGCACCTGCTCGCTGGAGCGCGAGGAGGGCGAGACCCAGATCATCGCCTTCCTGCGCCGCAATCCGGCTTTCCGCACCGTCCCGGCCGACCCCGCCGCCGTGGGCGCGCCGGCGCAGGCCCTGACCCCCGAAGGCTGGCTTCGCATCCTTCCCTCGATGCAGGCCGAGCGCGGGGGGCTGGACGGCTTCTTCGCCGCCAAGCTGGAGCGGATCAGCTAGAGTCAGGCGGGGCCGCCTTGCCCCCGCCTTCGTCCCGTCCTATCCGGGGGCATGGCCGCATCCCCCTTGATCTGTCCGTCCATCCTCGCCAGCGATTTCTCCCGCCTGGGCGACGAGGTCCGCGCCCTGGACGCCGCCGGCGCCGACTGGATCCACATCGACGTCATGGACGGTCATTTCGTGCCGAACCTGACGATGGGTCCTGACATCGTGAAGGCGATCCGGCCCTGCACGACCCGCCCCTTCGACGTTCACCTGATGGTCGCGCCGGTCGACAACTGGCTGGAGGCCTATAGCGATGCGGGAGCGGACATCCTGAGCGTTCATCCCGAAAGCGGGCCGCATCTGCACCGCACCTTGGGCCGCATCCGCCAGCTGGGCGCCAAGGCTGGGATCGTCTTCAACCCGGCCACCTCCCTGTCGATCCTGGAAGAGGTCGTCGATCTGGTGGACCTGGTGCTGATCATGTCGGTCAACCCGGGCTTCGGCGGGCAGAAGTTCATCGATGCGTCCCTGGCCAAGATCGCGCGGGCCCGCGCCATCCTGGACCGCGCCGGGTCGGCCGCGCACCTCCAGGTCGACGGCGGTGTCACCTCCGCCAACGCCGCGGCCTGCGTAGACGCCGGGGCGGACGCCCTGGTCGCCGGCTCCTTCGTGTTCAAGGGCGACTATGCGACCAACATCGCCGCCCTGAAGGCCGTGCCGGAACCGGCGTGAGCCCCCTCGGCCCCTTCGCCCCGCGCGGCTCGGACGGCGGCCCGGAGGTCGCCCCCGGCCATATTCCGGGCCTGGCCGGCGCGCCGGTACGCACGCCGGTGCGCGCCGGCGATGTCCGCGCCGGCCCCGGCCTGTGGCCGGCCCTGGCCGGCCGGCTGGCGACCCGCCAGCTGTGGATCGAACTCTACGGCCTGCCTGGCTACAGCCTGACGCTGGGCGGGCGAAAGGCCGCCGGATTCTCCGCAACGCCGCGCGATTTCCGCCCGCTGGATCCCGAGTTGGCGGCGACCCAGGCCAAGGCGATCCTGGGCGGCCGTTTCGTCCTGGGCGGCGCGACGATGGAGGTCGATGCGCCCGCCGACCCCTGGAACCGCCCCAGCCCGTCGCGCGCCTTCGCCGTCGAACTGCACGCCTTCGAATGGTTGCCCGCCCTGATGACCCAGGGCGAGCGCGGCGCCCGCGAGGCCCTGCGTCTGGTGCTGGGCTGGCAGGACGCCTTCGCCCGCTGGTCGCCCTTCGCGTGGGGACCGGACATCCTGGCGCGGCGCGTCATCCGTCTGTCCTGCGCGGCGCGCAGGCTCGGGGGTGTCGCGACCGAGGCCGAGCGGCTGCGCCTGGCCGACAGCCTGGCGCGCCAGGGCCGCCAGTTGCTGCGCCCGCCCGGCGGCCTGGCCGAGCGGGCGAACAAGCTGACCGCCGCCGCCATCGCCGGCTGCGCCCTGGCCGGGCCGGTCGGCTCGGGGCTGCGGCGTCGCGCTCTGGGCGGCCTGGAAAGCGCGCTGAAGGCCACGGTGCTGGAGGACGGGGGGCACGCGAGCCGCAGTCCCGAGGCCGGGCTTGAACTTCTGCTGGATCTGCTGACCCTTGACGACGCGCTGGCCCAGTTGTCGGAACCGACGCCGGCGTCCGTCTCCGGCGCGATCGGCCGGCTGACCGAGGCGCTTCATGTCCTGGTTCTGCCGGACGGGCGCCTGGCCGCCTTCCAGGGCGGCGGCCCCTCCACGACGGCGCGCGTCGCCGCCGCCCGCGCTCACGACGAGACCGCCGATCCGCGACGCGAGGCCGAGAGCGGCGGCGCCGTGGGCGGGCTAACCCGCATCGCCAGCCCTCTGTTGACCATCGTCGCCGACGCCGCCAGTCCGGCGCGCGGGGCGTGGGGCGCCGGGGCCTGCGCCCAGCCCCTGGCGCTGGAGGTCTGCTGCGGCCGCGACCGGTTGTTCACCGGGTCGGGCTGGACGCCGGCGGCGGTCGATCGCCAGGCGCTGCGCCTGACGCCGGGCCATTCGACCCTGACCCTGGGCGAGCGGTCGCTGAACGATCCGCTGGGCGGCTGGAAGGGCGAGCTTCTGGGGCCGCGCCTGGTGGGGCCGCCGATCCACGTCACCGCCGATCACCGCCAGGGTGATGGCGCGGTGTGGCTGGACCTTGAGCATGACGGCTGGGCCGAGCTGTTCGGCCTGAACCATCAGCGCCGGCTCTACCTGGACCAGCGCCTGGACGAACTGCGCGCCGAGGAGCGGCTGTTCCCAACGCCGGGTCGCAAGGAGATGGTCCGCCAGATCGCGGCTCCCTACGCCATCCGCTTCCATCTGGAGCCGGGGGTTCAGGCCTCGCTGGCGCGCGACCGTCGCTCGATCCTGGTGCGCGGCGCCTCGGGCCGGGGCTGGTGGTTCAGGACCGACGGTCCCGACGTGGCCATCGAGCCCAGCGTCCACATCGACGCTGGACTGACTAGGCGCAGCCTGCAGATCGTCGTGCGTGGCTCGGCCCGCACCGACAGCGAGAGCAAGATCCGCTGGAAACTGAGCCCGGCGGGCGCCAGCGAGCCGTCGTGAAACCGTCCGTGGGGTGACGTGAAGGGCGTTTGGCGTTAGAGGCCGCGCCATCCTCCCCCGGAAACCTTTTCAGACCACGGACGCCGCCCATGCCCGCCGCTCCCGATTTTCCGCCCGCCCCGGACGCGATCAAGCCCGTCCGCGTCCTGATCTCCCTGTCGGACAAGGCGGGGCTGGAGGATGCGGCGCGTACCCTGGCCGGCCTGGGCGTCGAACTGGTCTCGACCGGCGGCACCAAGGCGGCGATCGAGAAGCTGGGCCTGCCGGTCAAGGACGTGGCCGACCTGACGGGCTTTCCCGAGATGATGGACGGGCGGGTCAAGACGCTGCACCCGGTCGTGCATGGCGGCCTTCTGGGCGTGCGCAACGCTCCGACCCACGCCGAGGCGATGACCCAGCACGGCATCGGTCCCATCGATATCGTCTGGATCGACCTCTATCCGTTCGAGAAGACGGTGGAGCAGGGGGGTGGCTTCGAGGCGGCCATCGAGAACATCGACATCGGCGGCCCGGCCATGATCCGCTCGGGCTCCAAGAACCACGGCCATGTCGCCGTCGCCGTGGACGGCGAGTCGATCGGCCTGATCCTCGAGGCGCTGAAGGCGGACGGTTCGACCGATCTGGCGCTGAGGAAGCGTCTCGCCGCCCGCGCCTTCGCCCGCACGGCCGCCTATGACGCCGCCGTCTCGAGCTGGTTCGCCGGCCAGTTGGAGGACGCCGCCCCGGCCCGCAAATCCATCGCCGGTTCGCTGGCCCAGACCCTGCGCTACGGTGAGAACCCGCACCAGACCGGCGCCTTCTACCGCACCGGCGAGCGTCGGCCGGGCGTCGCTTACGCCAGCCAGATCCAGGGTAAGGAACTGGGCTACAACAACATCGCGGACGCCGACGCCGCCTATGAACTGGTCGCAGAGTTCGAGGCCCCGGCCTGCGTCATCGTCAAGCACGCCAACCCGTGCGGCGTCGCCGTGGGCAAGGACCTGTCGGAAGCCTACGCCCGCGCGCTGGAATGCGACGCCGTCTCGGCCTTCGGCGGCGTGATCGCCGTCAACCGGCCGCTGAACGGCGACGACGCCCGCGCCATCACCGGCATCTTCACCGAGGTGGTGATCGCGCCCGGCGCCGACGACGAGGCCAAGGCCGTCTTCGCCGCCAAGAAGAACCTGCGCCTGCTGATCACCGACGGCCTGCCCGATCCGCACGGTCCGGGCGAGGTGTTCCGCAGCGTCGCCGGCGGCTTCCTGGTTCAGTCGCGCGATCGCTCGCTGATCAAGCCGGAAGACCTGAAGATCGTCACGCGCCGCCAGCCGACCCCGACCGAGATCCAGGACATGCTGTTCGCCTTCACCGTGGCCAAGCACGTCAAGTCCAACGCCATCGTCTATGCGAAGGACGGCCAGACGGCCGGAATCGGCGCCGGTCAGATGAACCGTCGCGACTCGGCCCGCATCGCCGCCATCCGCGCCAAGGAGGCGGGCGAAGCCAAGGGTCTGGCGCATTCGCTGGCGGAAGGCTCGGCCTGTGCATCCGAAGCCTTCTTCCCCTTCGCCGACGGCCTGCTGGAAGCGGTCGCGGCCGGCGCCACGGCGGTGATCCAGCCCGGCGGCTCGATCCGGGACGAGGAGGTCATCGCCGCCGCCGACGAGCGGAACATCGCCATGGCCTTCACCGGCGTACGCGTGTTCCGACACTAGGGTTTTTCGAGGCGCGGCGGCTTCAGTCCTCGATGACTTCCTTTTCCGCCGTGCCGCCTTCGCGCCAATAGCCGGCCGCCTTCATCGCCTTGGGATCGAATCCCAGCCCGACGACCTGGGCGCGCAAGGCGCGCGCCACCTGGGCCTCGGCGGCGATCCAGACATAGGCGTCGCGGCGATCTACGTCCGCCAGGGCCGGCTCCACCGCGTCCGACAGGGGCGCGGGATCACTGCGCGCGGCGTCGGCCCGGTCGACCCAGGAGACCGACAGCGTCGCGGCGCTGGCCAGAGGCAGGCGCTCGGACGCGCCCTTCACGGCGATGATCACCGTGGCGCGCACGCTCGCAGGCAACTCCTCCAGCCGCCGGGCGATGGCGGGCAGGGCTGTTTCGTCGCCGATCAGCACATGGTCGGCGAAGGCGGTCGGCACGATGAAGGAGCCGCGCGGTCCGCCGACGCCCAACTGCGCGCCCGGCGTGGCCGCCATCGCCCATTCGGTGGCCGGACCCCCGTGGCCGGTGACGAAGTCGAGCGTCAGGCGCCGCGTCGCCGGATCGTAGGCGCGCGGCGTATAATCCCGCGCCGCCGGCCTCGGCTCCGGGAAGACGGGGCCGTCCGGCCCGACGGTCGGCATGACCGGCGCCTCGCCCGGCCGGGGCGGAAAGACCTTCACATGGTCGTCGAACCCCAGCGACACGAAGCCGTCCAGATCGTCTCCGGTCAGGACGATGCGGCGATAGGTCGGGGTCAGGTCCTCGACCGAGGCGACGCTCAGGGTGCGGAACTTCAGCGCGTGCCGCACTCGCCGGGGAATGCGCAGGGTCTCGCTCATGCCTTTTCCACCCGTTCGGTCGTTTCTTCCAGGATGGCGGCGATGGCCTTCACCTGCGCCTCGGTCAGGGCCGTTTCGCTGGTCAGTCGGGCGTGGATCGCAGCCCGCAGCCGGCCGATGGCTTCCTGGATCGCCTCGGGGCGTCGGGCATGGGCGGCGAACTTGTCCATCCGCGCCTGGACCGAGGCGACGACCTCGCCGTTTTCGGCCAGCAGGGCGCGGCCCGTCTCGGTGATGGCGTAAAGCTTCTTGCCCCCTTCGGCCGTCGCCTCCAGCGCGCCCATCTCCTCCAGCAGGGTCAGCGTCGGATAGATAACGCCGGGGCTGGGCGAATAGGCCCCGCCCAGCCGGGTCTCGACCGCCTTGATCAGTTCATAGCCGTGGCTGGGGGCATGATCGGGCTTTTCCGCGATCAGCGACAGCAGCAGCCAGCGCAGGGCGCCATGATCGAACATACGACCCCCGCCGCGTCGGCCGTGTCCGCGGCCAACGCCGTCGCCGCGGTCCCAGCCCCGGCCCAGACCGCCGCGCATTCCGCGCCCGCGGCCGAAGACCCCGTGTTTGTCGCCGCATCCTTCGCGGCGGTGATGATGGAAGATCCCCTTGGATCGCATTCCCACTTCCTTTTCGATACATCTATTCACGAGCGATTAGATATATCGAAGCAAGGAAAGGTCAAGAGGGCTGGCGTTGCGCCGTCAAGCCGGGCGACACTGGCGGCATGGACGATCTGAACCAGCGCTGGGCCCGGCTTGAGCCGCACATGACGGTGACGGGGCCGGCCGACGACCGCCCGCGTCCGGCGGTCTTGATGTTCCACGGATGCGGCGGTCTTCGGGATCACCTGCCGCGCTACGCTCAGACGGCGGCCGAGGCGGGATGGCGCGCCTTCGTCATCGATTCCTATGCGCCGCGCGGGTGGGGCCGGGCCTTCACCCTGACCGCCGTCTGCACCGGCCTGGCCCTGCGGGGGTATGAGCGGGCGGGCGACGTCCTGGCCGCGATCCAGGGAATCTCCGTCCGGCCGGACGTCGACGCGGATCGCCTGACCCTGGCCGGCTGGAGCCACGGCGGCTGGTCGATCATGGAGATGATGAGCGCGGCGCCCCAGCCGAACGCCATGGGCGTTCGAGACCCGGCTTCGGCGGACCTGTCGGGGGTCAAGGCGGCGTGGCTGGCCTATCCCTACGTCGGGCCGTTCGCCTTCAACAAGCTGAAGCCCTGGCGGCATTGCCCCAAGGTCCTGGCCGTGACCTGCCGCCGCGACCACCTGACAACGGTGCGCAACGCCGAACAGGTCAACGCCATGATCCGCAACTGCGGCGCCGAGGTCGAAAGCTGGATCGCCGAGGGCGCCCACGCCTTCGACGAGCCGACCAACAACGGCCCGATGCGCCACGACCCGGCGCTGGCCGAAGAGGCGCTTCGCCGCTTCCGCGCCTTCCTGGAGGACGCCGCGCCCGCGGCCTGAAAAGATTCCCGACCCGCTGACTTGACGTTCGCCTTACCACGTAACAATTGAAGTTACATGAAACGGGATTCCCGCCTCTCCAATATTCTCCACGCCTTGCTGCACATGGCCGAGCACGAGGCGCGGACGGGCTCGCCCATGACGTCGGATCAGCTGGCGGTCTGCCTGTCCACCAATCCGGTGGTGGTGCGGCGAACCATGGCGGGGCTGCGCGAGCAGGGCCTGGTCGCCTCCGAAAAGGGGCGGGGCGGCGGCTGGCGTCTGGCCCGGTCGCTGGACCAGGTCACCCTGGGCCAGGTGCACGAGGCCCTGGGGGGCGTCGGCCTGATCCCCGACGCGCCGCCGGTGGAGGCGGACGGTTGCCTGGTCGAGGCGGCGGTCAACGACGCCCTGGCCGACACCTACGCCGCCGCCCGCGCCCTGCTGGTCGCGCGGCTGGACTCCTTCACCCTGGCCGATCTGGCGGCGGACTTCTCGCGCCGGATGGCCGCCCATCCTGAAAGGGATCGACTCCATGCCCACGCTCGAAAATCCGATGCCTCATGACGCCGTCATCATCGGCGGCTCCTACGCCGGCCTGTCCGCCGCCATGCAGCTGGTCCGCGCGCGCCGCCGGGTGCTGGTCATCGACGACGGCCGGCCGCGCAACCGCTTCGCCGCTCGCGCGCACGGCGTCCTGGCCAACGACGGCCGGCCGGGGGCCGAGATCGCCGCGGCCGCCCGCGCCCAGGTCGCCGCCTATCCCACCGCCGCCTTCCGCCTGGCCGAGGCGGTGGCGGTCGAGCGGGCCAAGGGCGGTTTCTCCGTCGCCTTCGCCGACGGCACGAAGACCGAGGGTCGCCGCCTGCTGCTGGCCCACGGCGTCGAGGACGTGCTGGCCGACATTCCCGGCGTCCGGGAGCGCTGGGGCCGCACCGCGCTCCATTGCCCCTGGTGCCACGGCTACGAGATCGGCGGCGGCCCCATCGGCGTGCTGGGACGGGGCGAGCACGCCGTCCAGTACGCCGCGACGGTCGCCGAATGGGGCGACGTCACCCTGTTCATGGGCCTGGATCAGGGCCTGTCGCCCGAGGATGCCCACCTGCTGTATCGCCGTGGCGTGATGGTCGAGCCGACGCCGATCGAACGGCTGGAGGGCGAGGCCCCGACCCTGACCGGCGCGCGCCTGGCGGACGGCCGCTTCGTTCCGCTGAAGGCCATTTTCGTCGGCGCCAGCGCCCGCGTCGCCAGCCCCTTCGCCGAACGCCTGGGCTGCGAGATGGTCGACACGCCGATGGGCCGCGTCATCAAGGTGGACGCCCTGCAGCAGACGACCCAGCCGGGCGTCTTCGCCGCCGGAGACTTGGCCCGCGCCGCCTCCAACATCACCCTGGCGACCTCCGACGGCATGCTGGCCGCCCACGCCCTCTTCCGGTCGCTGGTAGAGGAGGAGACGGCGCCCGCTGCCTAGCCCAGCGTCGCCTCGACTGTGATCGTCGCGCGGACGGAGTGGGCCATCTCGCAGTGTTCGTGCGCCTGATGGTGCAGGGCGTCCAGTTCGGCCTGGTCGGGCTGGCGGCCGGTGAATGTGGTGACGGGACGCAGGGTCACGCGGGCCAGATAGCGCTTGCCCGCCTCGTGCTTGTCCAGCTCGCCGGACGCCTCGTCGCGATAGGAATCCAGCGTCAGCCGGGCGTTGGCGGCGAAGGCCAGAAACCACAGCATGTGGCAGCTCGACAGGGAGGCGATCATCGCCTCCTCGGGATCGACGGCCGAGGCGTCCGACATCGGCACGGGCACGCTTTCCGGCGCCGACGACGCCGGCACCACCGCCCCGCCGTCGAAGGTCCAGACGTGGGCGCGGCTGTAGCGCTTGTCGATGAAGGACTGGTCGCCCCGCTTCCACTCGACGGTCGTCCCGTGCGTGCTCATGACCGTTCTCCGTTGTGACTCACGCCCGCCAGAAGCCGACGATCTTCTTGGTTTCGGCCACGACCGGCTCGGCGATGGCCGAAGCGCGCTCCGCCCCGTCCTTCAACACGCGGTCGATCTCGGCCGGGTCGTCCATCAGCCGGCGCATCTCGGCCGTCACCGGCGCCAGGGATTCGACCGCCAGATCCGCCAGCGCCGGCTTGAAGGCGCCGAAGCCCTGGCCGCCGAACTGGGCGATCACCTGTTCGCGCGTAAGTCCGGCCAGGGCGGCGTAGATGGCGACCAGGTTCTTGGCCTCGGGCCGTTCGGCCAGGCCGTCCAGCCTCTCGGGCAACGGCTCCGGGTCGGTCTTGGCCTTCCTGATCTTGGCGGCGATGGTGTCAGCGTCGTCGGTCAGGTTGATGCGGCTGTTATCGGACGGATCGGACTTGGACATCTTGGCCGCCCCATCGCGTAGCGACATCACCCGCGTCGCCGGTCCCTGGATGATCGGCTCCGGAACGGGGAAGAAGCCGGGAACGCCGAAGTCGTTGTTGAACTTGGCGGCGATGTCGCGGGTCAGCTCCAGGTGCTGCTTCTGGTCCTCTCCGACCGGCACCTCGGTGGCCTTGTAGAGGAGAATGTCCGCAGCCTGCAGCACGGGATAGGTGTAGAGGCCGACCGAGGCGCGCTCTTTGTGCTTGCCCGACTTCTCCTTGAACTGGGTCATCCGGTCCAGCCAGCCCAGGCGGGCCACGCAGTTGAAGATCCAGGCCAGTTCGGCGTGGGCGGGCACGGCCGACTGCGGGAAGATGGTCGCGGTCTTGGGGTCCAGGCCCGAGGCCAGGTAGGCGGCGGCGATCTCGCGCGTCTGGGCGGCCAGCTTGTCCGGATCCTGCCACACGGTGATGGCGTGCATGTCGGCCACGAACACCAGGACGGGCGCACCCTGGTCCTGCAGCTCGACGAAGCGTTTCAGCGCGCCGAGATAGTTGCCCAGGTGCAGGGCGCCGGAAGCCTGGATGCCGGACAGGATGCGGCGCGGTCCGGTGTATTGGGCCGGGGTTTGATCGGTCATGGTTCGGGTCTCGAAGAGTCTGTGAGGCAGGCAGGCGAAGGGCGGCGACGGTCAGCCGCGCCATCGCCATCCGGATTGGAAGCCCGAAAACGTCATGGCTCGCGCTTATCGTCTCCCCGCCGGTCAGTCCAGACCGGAGACGGGTCCGGCGCCCGGCTCGCGGCGCAGGGTGGCCTTCAGCTCCGACAGGGTCACGGCCCGGAACAGCAACAGACACAGCCCATAGGCGCCCGCCCCGGCGGCGCAGACGACCAGGACGGCGATCTCCTTGGCCAGAAACAGCCGGCTCAGCAGCGGATAGGCGAGGCTGGCGGCGAACAGCAGGGCCGCCATCACCGCGCTCGCGGCGACGATGCGAGACAGGCGCGAGACGAAGGCCGGCGACGGTCGCCAGCTGTCCTCGCGGATCAGCGTCCCGGCCAGCAGGGCGACATTGACCCAGGCGGACACGCTGGTGGCGATGGCCAGGCCCAGCACCCCGTCCCAGCCGCGCGACCCGAACCAGAAGAACAGCGCCGAGCCCAGCGTCACCGTCAGGATCACCGAGATCACGGCGAAGATCATCGGCCGCCTCGTGTCCTCGCGCGCAAAGAAGGGGGGGGTCAGCACCTTGACCAGGACGAAGGCCGGCACGCCCCAGGCGAACTGGCGCAGCACGTCGGCGGTGCGCGCCGCGTCGGCCGAGGTGAAGGCCGCGCGCGTCACCGTGGCGTCGATGATGAAGAAGGGAATGACGAACAGGGCCACCCCCGCCGGCAAGGCGAAGGCCAGGGCCAGCCCCAGCCCGTCGTCCATCGTCCGGCGCCCGCCCGCATGGTCGCCCGAGACGAAGGCCCGCGTCAACCGCGGCACCAGCGCCAGCCCCAGCGCCACCCCCACCAGGCCCAGCGGCAACTGGTACAGGCGGTCGGCGTTGTACAGGACCGAGCGCGCGCCCTCGTTCGAGCCGGCCAGGAACTGGCTGACCAGGGAGTTGATCTGGAAGGCGCCGCCCGCCAACACGCCGGGCACGGCCAGGGCCAGTGTCCGCTTGACCCCCGCCGTCAGTCGCGGCCAGGACAGGCGGATCGCCACCCCCAGCCGCCGCACGCCCCACCACAGCAGGCCGGCCTGGATGACGCCCGAGACCGTCACCGCCGCGCTGACCGCCATCAGGGTCTCCGGTTGGCTCATGGGAACGAAACTGGGCGCCATCAGCGGAACCAGGGTGCACAGGTTCAGGAACACCGGCACGCCCGCCGACAGGGCGAAGCGCCCCCCGGTGTTCAGCACCCCCGACAGCAGCGAGGCGATGGTCATGCAGGCCAAGTAGGGCATGGTCAGCTGCGCCGCCGTGACCGCCGCCCGCATCACCCCGGCGTCGTCGCGCCAAGCCGACAGCAGCCACGGCATGATCCAGGGCATGGCGACCTGCAGCAGGATGCAGAAGCCGGCGACCACGGCGAAGATGAAGCTCAGCGCCTCGGACGCCGTGACGGCCGCCGCCTCTTCGCCCTCGCGCGCGCGGACCCCGCCGTAGATGGGCACGAAGGCCTGGGCGAAGGCGCCCTCCGCGAACAGTCGCCGGAACATGTTGGGCAGCATCAGGGCGGTGGTGAAGGCGTCCATCATCGGCCCCTGGCCGAAGCGCGCCGACAGGAACAGGTCGCGGGCGAAGCCCAGCACGCGGCTGCCCAGGGTGAGCGTGGCCTGGACCAGGGTGTTGCGGGCGAGACTCATGCGGATTCCAGCGTATGAGCGGTCCGCTTAGCGCGGCTCGGGCTTCGGCGATACGGGTTTGCGCGCCCGGCGCCCCAGTTCGGAGACGTCGCGGGCGCTGGCGCGGGCGGCGACGACCTTGCGGCCGGCCGGGGCGGGGGCGCGGCTGTCCAGCACCGCTTCCAGGGCTTCGCGCAGATCGCGGGCGACGTCCTCGGAGGCGATCTTGCGACCCTTGCGATCCACGACATAGAAGCTGTCGACCGCCCGCTCGCCGAAGCTGGCGACGTGGGCCGAGCGGATGTTCAGCCTCTGGTCGCTGAAGGCGCGCGACAGGGCGGCCAGCAGGCCCGGCCGGTCGGCGCCGGACACCTCGACCACCGTGGCCGTCTCGCTGGCGTGATGGTCGATCATCACCACGGGCCGCACCTCGAAGGCGGCCTTGCGGGCGTTGGCGGCCGGCTCGGGCGCCTTGCCGATGCGGCCCTCGCCGCGCGCGGCGCGCTCCAGCGCCTCCAGCAAGGTCTTCAGCCGTCGGGGCTCGGCCTGGCCGTAGGGCAGGCCCGCGCCGTCCTGCACCCGGAAAACGTCCAGCACGATGCCCTCGGAGGTCGCCACCCGCGCATCGACGATGTCGGCGCCCAGGGCCGCCATGGTCTGGGCCAGGTCGGCGAACAGGCCCGGCCGGTCGGCGGCGGCGATGGAAATCTGTGTCGTCTGCACCGGCAGACCCTCGACCGCCGGGGTGGGCAGGGCCTCGGCCGCCGCGCCCGCCTCTCTCGCTCGCGCCACCAGGGCCGGATGATCGCCCAGCGGATCCTCACGCGCCACGTCCTCGCCCCTGAACAGGGCGGCGACCTGGTTGTAGAGCGTTCGCATCAGCTGGCCCTTCCAGCCGTTCCACACCCCCGGCCCCACGGCGCGGATGTCGGCCACCGTCAGCACCAGCAGCATCCGCAGCCGCTCGGGATCGCCCACCAGTTCGGCGAAGGCGCGCACCGTCGCCGGGTCCGACACGTCGCGCTTCTGGGCGTAGTCGGACAGGGCCAGATGGCTGCGCACCAGCCACACCACCAGCTCGATCCGGCGCGGGTCGACGCCCAGCCGCTCGCAAGCCCGGCGCGCGGCGATGGCTCCGTCCTCCAGCTGGCCGCGTTCGCCGCCCTTGCCGACGTCGTGCAGCAGCATCCCCAGCATCAGGGCTTCCATGTCGTCGATCAGGTGCACGATCTCGGACGCCATCGGATGGTCGGCCTTCAGCTTGCCGCGCGCGATGTCGTTGATGACGCCGATGGCCTGGAGCGTGTGCTCGTCCACCGTATAGGCGTGGTACATGTTGAACTGGGTCTGGCCGACGATCCGGCCCCATTCGGGCAGGAACCGGCCCAGAAGGCCCGTCTCGTTCATCAGGCTCAGCGTGCGATAGGGCCGCTGCCCGTGCGCCAGAATGTCCAGGAAGGCCCGCGTCGCCGCCGGGTCGCGCCTCAGTTTCGGCGTCACCAGCGACAGCGAACGCGTCACCGCCGAATAGGCGTCAGGGTGCAGGTCCAGGTCGTGCTTGTCAGCCTGGACAAACAGGGTCAGCAGCTTGACGGGATCCGCCTGGAACACCTCCGGCCCATCGACCGACAGCCGGCCCTGGTCAATCCACAGCCCCTCCACGTCCAGCCTTCGCCGATTGGGCCGGAACGGGCTCATCAGCCGCGACAGGCCCGAGGCCGTCTTCTGGTGGCGCCCCTCCAGCTTGGCCGACATGGCGCGGGTCAGGGCGCCGACGTCGCGCGCCACCAGGAAGTAGCGGCGCATGAACCGCTCTACCGCCGGCTCGTCGCCGCGCCCCCGCCAGCCCATGCGCCGCGCCACTTCCGGCTGCAGGTCGAAGGTCAGCTTTTCCTCGGCTCGCCCGGCGATCAGGTGCATGTGGATGCGCACCCGCCACAGGAAGTCGAACGCCTCGTCCGAGGTGCGCCGCTCGCGCGCGGTGAACAGTTCGTCCATCACCGTCGCGCCCAGCCGGCTGTCGGGTGCCAGGGACCGGGCGATCCAGAACAGGCTGTTCAGGTCGCGCAGGCCCCCCTTGCCGTCCTTGACGTTGGGCTCGACCTTGTAGCGGATCGCCCCGGCCTTTTCGTGACGCAGGTCGCGCTCCTCCAGCTTGGCGGCGATGAAGGGTCGCGGATCGGACTTCTCGACCATGTCGCGGAACCGCCGGATCATCAGCTCGGCCAACCCTTCGTCCCCCGCCAGGAAGCGCGCTTCCAGCAGGGTCGTCCGAACCGTCATGTCGGATTTGGCCAGGGCCAGGCATTCGTCGATCGAGCGCGCCGCCGGTCCGACCTTGGCCCCAAGGTCCCACAGGACATAGAGGACGAATTCGATCACCTTCTCGCCGCGCGGCGTCGCCTTACCGGGCCGCAGGAACAGCAGGTCCAGGTCGGAGTAGGGCGCCAGGACCCGCCGGCCGTACCCCCCCACCGCCACCAGGGCCAGCCGCTCGCTCTCGACCGGCGACACCGGCCACAGGGTCTCGGTCGCCACGGCCCACAGGGCGGTCAGCATCTCGTCGGCGGCGGCGGCGTACAGGCGCGCCACGTCCCGCCCGTTCATCCCCGCTTCCAGCTTGCGCTCGGCCCGCGCCCGCGCGGCGTCGTAGCCTTCCTTCAGCACGGCGGCTACGGCGGCGCGGGGATCGGCGCCGCGCGCGGCCTCCGTCAGGCGGTCGTCCAGGATCGGCGGCGCGGCGGTCATGGGCGGATCATAGGCGGCGGCGCGGCGGCTGTCGTGCTAAAGGCGCGCCGGTGAGCGAACGCCTCAAGACCTTCATCCGCCAGCGGGCCGCCGAACTGGGCTTCGACGTATGCCGTTTCGCCTCGGCGATCGACGCCTGGCCGGCGGGTGCCCGGCTGCATCATTTCGTGGACGAGGGACGCCACGGCGACATGGGCTGGATGGAAACGACGGTGGATCGCCGCGCCCATCCCACCGCCATGTGGGACGAGGCCCGGACCGCCATCGTCCTGGGCATGAACTACGGCCCCGACGAGAATCCCTTGGACCAGCTGGCCGACCGTTCGGCTGGGTACATCTCCGTCTATGCGCGCGGCGACGACTATCACGAGGTCATCAAGGGCCGGCTGAAGACGCTGGCGGGCCAGATTGCGGCCCGCAACGGTCAGGACATCAAGGTCTTCGTCGACACCGCGCCCCTGATGGAAAAGCCCTTGGCCCAGCGCGCCGGCCTGGGCTGGCAGGGCAAGCACACCAATCTGCTCAGCCGCACCCACGGCAACTGGCTGTTCCTGGGAACCATCCTGACCGCCGCCGAGATCGAACCGGACGCGCCCGAGACCGAACATTGCGGCCGCTGCACCGCCTGTCTCGACGCCTGCCCCACCAACGCCTTCCCCGCGCCGTTCCAGCTCGATGCGCGGCGCTGCCTGTCCTATCTGACCATCGAATACGCCGGCCCCTGGCCTGTGGAGTTCCGCACCGCCACGGGCTCGCGCCTCTATGGCTGCGACGACTGCCTGGCGGTCTGCCCGTGGAACAAGTTCGCGCAAGCAGGCCGCGAGATGCGGCTGCAGCCGCGCGAGGGCCTTCAGGCGCCACGCCTGGCCGACCTGGCGGCGCTGGACGACGCGGCCTTTCGCGCCCTGTTCGCCAAGAGCCCGGTCAAGCGCATCGGCCGCGACCGGTTCATGAGAAACGTCCTCTACGCCATCGGCAATTCGGATGATCCGTCGCTGATCGCCCCGGCGCGCGCGCTGCTGGGCGATCCGGCCCCGCTGGTGCGCGGCGCCGCCGTCTGGGCCCTGTCGCGTCTGATGCCGCCCGAAGCCTTCGCCGCCCTGCGGACGGCAAGTTCAGAGCACGATCCCGATGTCCTGGCCGAATGGGACCGCGCCGCCTGAGGCCCTTCGGTTAAAGGAGGAGAGGGGGCGAAGCCTCAGCCCATCGCCGTCGCGCCGCCGCCGATCGGTCCGCCGCCCGGCGCCTTGGCTATGTCCAGCAACTTCAGGCGGAAGATCAGCACGGCGTTGGGCGGGATGGCCGGCGGACCGCCACGCTCGCCATAGCCCAGCTCGGGCGGCACATAGAGGATCCATTCATCGCCGACGCGCATCTTCTGCAGCGCCTCGGTCCAGCCGGGCACCACCGTCTCGGGCGTGAAGATGGCCGGGGCGCCGCGCGCGAAGGAGCTGTCGAACACCTCCCCGTCGACCAGCTTGCCCTCGTATTCCACCTTGACCAGATCGTTGCGGTCGGGGCTTTCGCCGCCGTCCGGCCCGGACTGGACCACCTGATACTGCAGGCCGCTGGGCAGGGTCTGGACGCCGTCTTTCCGCGCGTTCGTCTGCATGAAGGCGGCGGCCTCGGCCTTGCCCGCCTCGGGGTCGATCACGGCCGGCTCGCCGCAGGCCGACAGCAGCAGGCCCGCCAGAGCCGCGGCCCTAGCCCATGCGAAGTTCATATCCCCGGTCCTTCAAGGCGTCGCCGATCTCGTCGGCGTGGGCGCTATCGCGCGTTTCGACCATGATGTCGAACTCGGCGCCCTTGGCTGGCACGTCCAGCGCCAGGCGGTTGTGGACCACGTCGATGATGTTGCCGCCCAGGCCCCCGATCACCGCCGCCATGGCCGACAGCATCCCCGGCCGGTCGTCGCCCAGGATGCGATAGACGATCAGTCTGCGCTCGCGCACCATCTCGCGGTTCAGAACCACCGCCAGCATCCGCGCGTCGATGTTGCCGCCGGTCAGTTCGATGCCGACCTTCATGCCCCTGAACCGTTCGGGATAGCGCAGCAGCGTCGCCAGGCCGCCCGCGCCGGCGCCCTCGCACACCGTCTTCTCCATCGTCGCCATGAAGGAGACGCCGCGCTCGAAATCGGCCTCGTCCACCACGAAGACCTCGTCGATCAGGCGGTCCGCCAGACCGAAGGGGATGTCGCCCACCGCCTTGATGGCGATGCCCTCGGCGATGGTCTGGCCCGTGCAGACCGGCGGCTGGCCCGCCCGCTTGGCGGTGAAGGACGGATAGCGCGCCGCCTCAACCCCATAGACCTTGATCTCCGGCTTCAGGGCCTTGGCGGCGATGGCGCAGCCGGCGATCAGGCCGCCCCCGCCGATCGGCACGATCAGCGCCTCCAGGTCCGGCGCGTCCTCCAGGAATTCGAGCGCGCAGACGCCCTGGCCCGCCACGATTCCCTCGTCGTCGAAGGCCGAGACGAAGACATAGCCCTTTTCCGTCTCCAGTCGCTTGGCCTCCTCGGTCGAGGCGGTGAAGTCCAGGCCGTGGATCACCACCGTCGCGCCGTGCTGGCGGGTGCCGTTGATCTTGGCGAAGGGGGTGCCCTCGGGCATGACGATGGTCACGGGCACGCCCAATCTTCCCCCGTGATAGGCCAGGGCCTGGGCGTG
>NZ_DLMO01000151.1:0-7869 GCF_002479325.1 Brevundimonas sp. UBA7534 | reverse complement strand
TCCTTGAAGCTGCCGGTGAAGTGCAGATTGTCGAACTTGATCCAGACCTCCGCCCCCGTCAGCTGCGACAGCTTGCGCGAATGCCGCGTGGGCGTGTGGTCGACCTGACCCGCGATTCGCGCGCGGGCGGCCCGGATATCGTCAAGGGTGACGGTCATCGCAGCGTTTCCATATTCGCCTCGCCATGCCGGCGGGCGGATTTGTCGCGCCTGTTTCGCGCGTTGCGGCGTTCGGGTCCAGAGCGGCGTCTTTGACCGTGGAAACGCGGGGGGTGGTCGTGCGATACTGGCGCCAAGAGCAAGCCTGCCCCGGAGGAAGCCCATGTCGATCCGTCCCCTCGTTCTCGCGGCGGCGGCCGCCGCCGCCGCGCTTACCGCCTGCGCCCCGGTTCCGGGACCAGGCGGCGCGGTCCAGCCGGCCGTGTTCCGCGCCGACGACTTCGCCTGGTCGCAACGCGGCGGGCAGGGCGGAATCCAAGGGCGGGTCGCCTACCGACAGGACGGCAAGGCCTACGCCTGCGTCGCCTCGGCGGGTCTGACGCCCGACACGCCCTACACCCGCAACCGCTTCCGCACCCTCTACGGCTCGACCGAGCAGGCGGCGGTGCCGGCGGCGGTGGTCCGCGCGCGCGACGTGGGCGAGGCGGGGGCCGACTACCGAGGCTACGTCCGCTCGGAACGGTGCGAGAACGGGCGCTTCTCCTTCACGGGCCTGCCTGACGGCGGATGGTTCCTGATCGTGCCGGTCCGTGCTCAGGGCGACGAGGGGCCGCTGGTGCTGATGCGCCATGTGGTCACGCGCGGCGGCCGGGTCGTCGACGTCACGCTCTGACGCCGTCGAACGCCTGAATGGCCGCAGTAACGCGGGTCGCCATCTTCTCGTCGCAAGCGCCCGGCCTGATCGCGCGTTCGTCCGATCCGTGGGGAGGCGTTCATGTCCCAGCACAATATCAGCGGTTCCGAGGCCTTCAATCGCGGGCCGTCCGTCCATATCCGCCAATACCGTCCCGGCGGGATGCGCCGCCGCCGCGCCCGCACCGCCCTGATCTTCATCGCCGGCGCCGTGGCCATGCTGGCGGTCGGCCTGGCCGTGGCGGCGGCCGTCTTCGGCCCGGCCCTGTCCAACTGACGGGCGGTTCGTCGCGCCTTCTGGTGGAAACCCGGACTTAAGGCCTTTGGCGCAGGATCGGCCGCATGGACATCCTGCCCTTCATCGCCTTGGCGCCCTTTCCGGTCCTGATGGTCGTCGGCGGCCTGCACGACCTGACGACCATGCGGATCCCCAACTGGATTTCGCTGGCGCTTCTGGCGGCCTTCTTTCCAGCCGCCCTGCTGCTAGGCGTTGCGCCGCTGGACGTGGCGGCTCACGTCGGCGTGGGTGTCGCCGCCCTGCTGGCCGGCATGGCCCTGTTCGCCCTGAACTGGGTGGGCGGAGGCGACGCCAAGCTGCTGGCGGCCGCCTGTCTGTGGATGGGGCCGGCCGGCAGCCTGCCCTTCCTGCTGTCCAGCGCCATTGTCGGCGGTCTGTTCTGTCTGGCGCTGATCACCGCGCGCCGCACCATTCCCGTCTTCCCGGGCCTGCCCGGCTGGGCCGCCCGTCTGCTTGAGCCGAAGGGGGACGTTCCCTATGGCGTCGCCCTGGCCGGCGGCGCGTTGCTGGCCTTTCCCGCTTCGCCGCTCGTGGCGGCCTTCGTCGGCGGCTAACGGCGTCATTCGGCGCTTAGGACCGCATTAACCGGTCGCATCCATGATCGTTAACGCAGGGCGGAGAGCCGCGCCTGCGGGAGACCGTCAGGATGAAGCCTGCCCGCATAGCCGTGATCTGCATCGCCGCCGTCTCAGCCATCGGGCTGGCGCTGGTTGTGCGCGCCATGGGATCTTCTTCACACCAGCCCAGTCGCCCGGCCGCCGCCGCCGTCGTAGAGACCCGGCCGATGACCCGGGTGCTGGTCGCCGCGAACGATCTGCAGCCGGGCAAGCGCCTGGGCGACGCTGACATGGCCTGGAAGGACTGGCCGTCCGACGAGGTCAACCCCGCCTTCATCGTCGACGGCCCCGCCAAGCCCGCGACCGACGGTCGCGCGGCCGAGGCCGCCGCCAAGGTCGCCCGGGCGGCGACCGAGGCCACGACGGGCGGAACCAAGGGCGAATACGTCGGCTCCGTGGTCCGCGAGACCATCCTGAAAGGCGAACCGATCGTCGCGCGTAAGATCGTGCGTGCGGGCGACAGCGGCTATCTGGCCGCCTACCTGGAACCCGGCATGCGGGCCATGGCCATCAGCGTCACGGTCGAGACCGCCGCTGGCGGCTTCATCCTGCCCGGCGACCGCGTGGACGTCGTCATGACCCGCGAGTTCCCGGCCCAGTCGGGCGGCAGCGGGACGCAGTATTCGACCTCCACCGTCATGCGGAACATCAAGGTCCTGGCCATCGACCAGACCACCCGCGCAGCCGACAATGAACAGGCCGTGGTGGGCGCCACCGCCACGCTGGAGGTCACGCCCGGAGACGCCGAAGCCCTGGCCCAGGCCAAGTCGGAGGGCGAGCTGTCCCTGATGCTGCGCTCCTACGCCGACACCGCCGGCCCCTCGGGCGCGGTGCGCGCCGCAGCGCGGCCCAACGCCCCCTCGGCCGTTCGAATCTATCGCGGCGGCGCGCCGGAAACGGTGGCCATCCCATGAAAGCCGCCATGCCCCGGACCCTGCTCACAGCCGTCTGCGCCGCTCTGATCGGCCTGGCCCCCGCCACGGCGCCGGTCGCCGCCCTTGCCCAGACCCGCGCCGCCGTCTCGACCGGCGCGGCGCCGCAGTTAATCAATCTGCCGCGCGGCACCTCCTTCGCGGTGGACCTGCCGGCCGACGCCCGCGACGTCATCGTCTCCAATCCGCAGGTGGCTGAGGCCATGCTGCATTCGCCACGCCGGATCACCGTCATCGGCATCGCGCCGGGCGAGACCGATGCGGTCTTCCTGGACGGGGCGGGACGCACCATCCTGGCCTTGCGCGTCCGCGTGGACGCCGGCGTCAGCGCGTTGCAGGACACCCTGACCCGACTGATCCCCGGCGGCCGCGTCCAGGCCGAGGCGATCAACGACAGCGTCATCCTGACCGGTTCGGTCGACAGCCCGGCGCAGTCCGATCAGGCCCAGCGCATCGCCCGGGCCTTCGTCGCCACGCCCGAGAAGGTGCTGAACATGATCAGCGTCGCCGGCTCGGACCAGGTGACGATCAAGGCGCGCGTGATCGAGGTGCAGCGTTCGGCGGTCAAGCAATTGGGCCTGGACGTCAACGCCGTGCTGAACAGCGTCGGCGACGGGCTCAGCTTCGCCCAGAGCGCCACCTTCGGCGTCAGCGGCTCGCAGCTGGGCGGCGGCGTTCTGGGCTACACCGACGTCAGCGGCGACGGCAACCGCCTGACGACCAATCTGCGGGCCTTCGAGCGGGCGGGCCTGCTGCGCACCCTGGCCGAGCCCAACGTCACCGCCGTCAACGGCGAGAGCGGCGAGTTCCTGGCCGGCGGCGAATTCCCGGTGCCCGTGTCCCAGAGCAATGACGACAGCGGCACGACCGTCGGCATCGAGTTCAAGCCCTATGGCGTTCGCCTGGCCTTCCGTCCGATCGTCCTGTCCGAGGGGCGCATCTCCCTGCAGCTGTCGACCGAGGTGTCGGAGCTGTCGAACGACGGCGCCTTCACCCTGAACCCGACCGCGAACACCGCCCTGGTCATTCCGGCGCTGAGCGTGCGCCGGGCCTCGTCCACGGTCGAACTGCCCAGCGGCGGTTCGCTGATGATCGCCGGCCTGCTGCGCGAGGAGACCCGTCAGAACATCGACAAGCTGCCCGCCCTGGGCGACGTGCCGGTGCTGGGCGCCCTGTTCCGGTCGCGCGACTACGTGTCGGGCCAGACCGAACTGGTCATCATCATCGAGGCCTATGTGGTGTCGCCCACCTCTCCGGGACGGATGCAGAGCCCGGCCGACGGTTTGCAGATCGCCAACGACGCCCAGACCCTGCTGTTCGGCCAGCTCAGCCAGCGCTACGGCAGCCCGGCGCCGGCCGCCGCGCCCGGCGCTGGGTGGCAGGGCCCTGTCGGCTATGTGATCGAATGAGGCGCGCCGTGAACCGTACCGTCCTTGTGATGCTGCTCGCCGCCGGCGCCGGACTTTCGGCCTGCGCGACCGCCGACGACGCGTCGAGCCCGCCGCCGCTGAACGCCCTGTCGCGCTACGTCCTTCAGGTCGAGCCGGGCGTGGACCGCATCGCCCTGGCCGTTCACGACGAGGGGTTGTCGGGCAATCAGCACGCGGCGCTCGGCGCCCTGGTCGGCCGCTTCGCGCGCGAAGGCGCCGAGGTCATCCGCGTCGAGGCGCCGTCCGGCGACGATCCCGCCGCCGCCCGCGCCGCCTGGGGCGTCCGCGACGCCCTGGCCGGCATGGGCGTGCCGTCGGAGCGGGTGCTGGTCATGGCCTATGACGCGCCCGATCCGCGCGCGCCGGTCCTGGCCGGGTTCGAGACACTTCGCGCCCATGTGCCCAACTGCGCCGCCGTCGGCGGTGCGGGCCAGATGAGCTATTCCAACCAGCCGACCAGCGACTTCGGCTGCGCCGTCACCGCCAATCTGGCCGCCCAGATCGCCAATCCGCGCGACATCGTCGCACCGCGCGGCAGGGACGCGCCGGACATGGGACGCCGCTCCAAGGTGTTCGACACTTATCGCGCCGGAGAGCGCACGGCCGCCCCCCAGGAGGAGCTCGTGGACGGAAAAGTCTCGCGGGCCGTGGACTGACCGATGAACAACGCGCGCGCCTATACCGATCTGGACGTCGACGGCTTCGAGATCGACGATGCGTTCGACGCCCCCGCTCCGTCGCGCGAACCGCTGCAGTTTACCGCCGGCCCGGCGCCTGTCGCCGCGCCAACCGCCCCCGCCGCGCCGGTCATCGAGCCGCCGGTCCCCGCCTTCAATCCCGTCGGCGAACTGGTCGCGGGCGCCCAGTCGGCCCTGGCGCCCGCCGCCTCGATCGGCGAGGTGTCGGTGCCGCGCATCGTCATCCACGTCTTCGCCGAGCGCCAGGACACCCTGGCCGCGGCCGAGCGCGCCGCCCAGGACCGGCGCCTGTCGCGCGCCACCACCCAGATCCGCATCGGCGGCGTCGCCGCTGCGGTCGAGGCCTATCAGCACGAGCCGACCCCGCCGCTGATCATCGTCGAATGTCTGAAGGACCCCCAGACCCTGCTGTCCGAGGTCGACCAGCTGGCCGAGGTCTGCGACGCGGGCACCAAGGTCATCGTCGTCGGCCCGACCAACGACATCCTGCTGTTCCGCGAACTGATGCGGCGCGGCGTCAGCGAATATCTGGTCGCGCCGCTGCAACCCCTGCAGCTGATCGCGGCCATCGGCGGCCTGTTCAACGACCCGGCCCAGCCCTTCGTCGGCCGCTCCATCGCCTTCGTCGGCGCGCGCGGCGGGGCGGGCGCATCGGCCGTGGCGCACAACACCGCCTATGCGATCTCGGAGCGGATCGGCGCGAACACCGTCATCGTCGACTACGACCTGCCGTTCGGCACGGCGGGGCTGGACTTCAACCAGGACCCGCTGAACGGGGTGGCGGACGCCCTGGGCCAGCCCGACCGGCTGGACCCGACGCTTCTGGACCGGATGATGGTCCGCTGCACCGACAAGCTCAGCCTGTTCGCCGCCCCGGCGACGCTGGACAGCGACTGGGACATCTCGACCGACGCCTTCGAGGAGGTGACGACGCGCATCCGCTCGACCGCGCCCTTCGTCATCCTGGACCTGCCGCACCTGTGGTCGCCGTGGATGCGCCGCACGCTGATCGCCGCCGACGAGGTGGTGGTGGTGGCCACGCCCGACCTGGCGTCCCTGCGCAACGCCAAGAACATGATGGACCTGATCCGCCAGGGCCGGCCCAACGACGCGCCCCCGCGCCTGGTGCTGAACCAGGTCGGTCTGCCGGGCCGCCCCGAGATTCCGGCCAAGGACTTCGGCGCGGCCCTGGGCGTGCATCCCAGCCTGGTGATTCCCTTCGACGCCAAGACCTTCGGCTCGGCGGCCAACAACGGTCAGATGATCCTGGACGCCGCCGCCAAGACCAAGGCGGCCGAGGCCTTCCAGACCCTGGCCCAGATCGTCTCGCGGCGCGAACTGCCGGCCGTCGCCGGTCCCAAGGGAACGGCCGCCAAGCCGGGCAAGTCGGCGCGCGAATCCAAGTCCCTGTTCGCCTCCATGTTCAAGAAGAGGCGCTGACGCGTGTTCGGCAAACGAACAGGCCAGCCCGGCGTCGCGGCGCCGCCCCGACCGGCTCCCGCCCCGGCGCCGGAGCCTGCGGACGCACGCCAGCCCATTCCCTCGGCTTCGTTCGCCGCGGGCGAGCCGCTGGACGCCGCCGCCGCCTTCGCCCTGGCCGACGCCCCGCTCGTCGCCGCGCCCGAGGCCAAGGCCGACCGGCTGGACGCCCTGGCGGCCCGCCCCCGTCCGGCCCCTGAGCCCGAGGTCGCCGCGCGTCCTAAGAGCGCGGCCGGTCCCAAGCCCACGGCGGGCCTCGAACAGCTGAAGAAGGCCCAGGCCGTCGCCGAGATCGTCCGGGAGCAGAGCGACTACTACCACGCCACGAAGACGACCATCTTCAACGCGCTGATGAACACCATCGACCTGGCCCAGCTGGCGCAGCTGGACCAGAAGGCGGCGTCGGAAGAGATCCGCGACATCGTCGCCGAATTGGTGGCGATCAAGAACGTCTCCATGTCGGTGGCCGAGCAGGAGCACCTGGTCCAGGACATCGTCAACGACGTCCTCGGCTACGGCCCGCTCGAACCGCTGCTGGGCCGCGACGACATCGCCGACATCATGGTCAACGGCGCCGGCCGGGTGTTCATCGAGGTCGGCGGCAAGGTCCAACTGACCAATGTGCGCTTCCGCGACAACGGCCAGCTGATGAACATCTGCCAGCGGATCGTGTCGCAGGTCGGCCGCCGCGTCGATGAAAGCTCCCCCATCTGCGACGCCCGCTTGCCGGACGGGTCGCGCGTCAACGTCATCGCGCCGCCGCTGGCGATCGACGGGCCGACGCTGACGATCCGCAAGTTCAAGAAGGACAAGCTGACGATGAAGAACCTGGTGGAGTACGCCTCCATCAGTCCCGAGGGCGCGCGCGTCCTGGGCGTCATCGGCGCGGCGCGATGCAATGTCGTCATCTCGGGCGGCACAGGTTCGGGCAAGACGACCCTGCTGAACACCCTGACGGCCTTCATCGACCCGACCGAGCGCGTCATCACCTGCGAGGACGCCGCCGAACTGCAGCTGCAGCAGCCGCACGTCGTGCGCTTGGAGACCCGGCCGCCGAACCTGGAGGGCCAGGGTCAGATCACCATGCGCGACCTGGTCAAGAACTGCCTGCGGATGCGGCCCGAACGGATCATCGTCGGCGAAGTGCGCGGCCCCGAGGCCTTCGACCTGCTTCAGGCCATGAACACCGGCCACGACGGTTCGATGGGCACTCTGCACGCCAACTCCCCGCGCGAGGCCATCAGCCGGATCGAGTCGATGATCACCATGGGCGGCTACGGCCTGCCGTCCAAGACCATCCGCGAGATGATCGTCGGCTCGATCGACGTCATCGTTCAGGCCGCGCGCCTGCGCGACGGCAGCCGCCGGATCACCCACATCACCGAGGTGGTGGGGCTGGAAGGCGACGTCATCGTCACCCAGGACCTGTTCGTCTACGACATCACCGGCGAGGACGCGCACGGCAAGATCACCGGGCGCCACCGCTCGACCGGCATCGCCCGCCCGCGCTTCTGGGACCGCGCCCGCTACTATGGGCTGGAGCGCGAGCTGGCCGACGCGCTGG
>NZ_DLMO01000167.1:2155-9760 GCF_002479325.1 Brevundimonas sp. UBA7534 | reverse complement strand
CCGCTCATCCCGGCGAAAGCCGGGACCCAGTTCTGTCGCTTGGCAGTGCGTTGGACCAAGGGCGTGCGAACCTTTGCCGCCTTCGGCCCAAAGCACTGGGTCCCGGCTTTCGCCGGGATGAGCGGAAAGTTCATTGAGCACCGCCCACGACCTTCAGACCGCCCATATACGGCTGCAGAACAATCGGCACGGCGATCCGGCCGTCCTCCTGCTGATAGTTCTCCATGATCGCCACCAGCGTGCGCCCGACCGCCAGGCCGGACCCGTTAAGCGTATGGACGAACTCGGTCTTCTTCTCGCCGGCGCGCTTGAACCGCGCGTCCATCCGCCGGGCCTGGAAGTCCCCGCAGTTCGAACAGCTGCTGATCTCGCGATAGGTCCCCTGGCTGGGCAGCCAGACCTCCAGGTCGAAGGTCTTCTGCGCCGAAAAGCCCATGTCGCCCTTGCACAGCAGCATCCGCCGGAACGGCAGCTCCAGCGCCTTCAGCACAGCCTCGGCGCAGCCCGTCATCCGCTCGTGCTCGGCGTCGGAATCCTCCGGCCGCGTGATCGACACCATCTCGACCTTCGAGAACTGGTGCTGACGGATCAGCCCGCGCGTATCCCGCCCCGCCGACCCCGCCTCGGCCCGGAAGCACGGCGTCAACGCCGTCATCCGCATCGGCGTCGCCAGATCATCCTCGGACAGGATGCTCTCGCGCACGAGGTTGGTCAGGGAAACTTCGGCGGTGGGGATGAGGTAGCGCTGATAGCTCGCACGGTCGCTCGCGACAGACCGGAGTGCTTCTTCCCTGGTTCTTTCAGCGACATCGAATATGTCCGCTGCAAGTTTGGCGATAGCTTCGTTGTCGCGGACCTCGTCTAGCCGAGATAGGAAAGTAGCTGTTCCACCCCGAATAGCCGCGACGAGATCGGCTTCATGCCTCCGCTCTTGAGCCTGAAGCCAACCAGCGCTGGCTGCGAACAGATCATCTTCAAACTTGGGCAGCTGCCCAGTTCCGAACATTGCATCCGGCTTGACGAGGTAGGGCGGGTTCACCTCCAGATAGCCGTGCTGGTCAGTCTGCATGTCCAGCATGAACTGACCCACGGCCCGCTCCAGTCGCGCCAGCTGCCCTTTCAGCACCGCGAACCGCGCGCCCGACATCTTGGCCGCCGCCTCGAAGTCCAGCAGACCCAGCGCCTCCCCCAGGTCGGCGTGATCCTTGGCCGGGCCGTTGCGACGCGGCTCGCCCCAGGTCGAGACCTCGACATTGCCCGCCTCGTCCTCGCCGTCCGGCACGTCCTCTGCCGCCAGATTCTTCTGCGCCGCCAGCAGGTCGCGCAGTTCCTTGCCGACCGACGCCTCCACCTCGGCGGCGGCGGCGATCTCGCCCTTCAGCGCCTCGACCTCGGCCTTCAGCCGGTCGGCCTCAGCCATGTCCTGACGGCCCATCGCCGCGCCGATCAGCTTGGAGGCGGCGTTCCTTTTCGACAGGGCGTCCTGCCCGGTCGTCTGCGCCCGGCGCAGCTCAGCATCCAGCCGCAGGATGTCGGCCACCAGCCCGTCGGCCGCGTCCACCCCGCGCGACGACCAACCCGCCACGTAAACCTGGGGGTTCTCGCGAATGGCTCTGATGTCGTGCATGGTCGGAAACTTCGGTCAGGCGGGAGAAGCCGAACGCTCTAGCCTCCTGAACGGAGTCGGGCAACGCGCCACGCGGTTTCGCGCCGTGTCAGGCCCGCTCGCCGTCGCCGATGAAGGCGCCCGCGATCCAGCTGACCACGCCGGTCACGATGGCCGCGCCGATGCCCGCCCACAGGCCGTCGACCGCGAACCCGTCCAGGAACATGGCCGTCAGCCCGATCATGGCGGCGTTCACCACCAGCAGGAAAAGGCCCAGCGTCAGCACCGTGATCGGAAAGGTCAGCACCACCATGATCGGCCGCACGATGGCGTTGACCAGCCCCAGGATGATCGCCGCCGCGATCAGCGAGCCGTTGTTGGTGAAGTCCACGCCCGGCACCACCTGCGCCGACAGCCACAGCCCGGCCATGGTCACCACGGCCTGTATGATGAAACGGATCATGACGCCCTCCGAAAGGTTCAAGCTTCGCCATAATGCACGAAACGTCGGAAGGCTCCCCCTTCCCGCCTTCGACTGCTAAGCGAGGGCCGGACCCAGCCGACGGAGACCCCGATGAGCCTGCACGGCGACTATGATCCCGACAACGTCTTCGCCCGCATCCTGCGCGGCGACATGCCCTCGGTGAAGGTCTGGGAGGACGATCAGGTCCTGGCCTTCATGGACGTCTTTCCGCAGTCGGAGGGTCACGTCCTGGTCATCGCCAAGGCGTCCCAGGCCCGCAATCTTCTGGAGGTGGAGCCGGAGGTCCTCAGCCATATGGCCCTGGCCGTGCAACGCACGGCGCGCGCGGTGGAAAAGGCGCTGCGCCCCGACGGCCTCAGCGTGATGCAGTTCAACGGCGCGGCGGGCGGTCAAACCGTCTTCCACCTGCATTTCCACATCATCCCGCGCTGGGAGGACCGGCCGCTGAAGGGACACGGCCACGCCCCGATGGCCGACAGCGAGACCCTGAAGGCCCTGGCCGACCGGATCGCCGCCGAGCTGGACTGAAAGCCGGCTTGCGCCCGCGGCGATCCGTCCGCATAAGGCGCGCTTGCCCGACGGGGCGAGGCCGGTTTAGCTCAGCTGGTAGAGCAGCGGTTTTGTAAACCGAAGGTCGCGGGTTCGATTCCTGCAACCGGCACCATTCACCCCTTCCCTGTCCGAGGGCATGGCCGACACAAAGAACAAGCTGGGGCACAAGATCGGCGCGCGGGGCGGCCGCACGCGCCAGGCCATCCTCGACGCGACCCGGCGCCTGCTGAACGAGCGGCACTACGGCGAAATCCGCGTCGCCGACGTCGCCTCGGCCGCTGATGTCTCGCCCTCCAACTTCTACACCTATTTCAAGACGGTGGATGAGCCGGTTCTGGCCCTGTGCGAGGCGGCGGCCGACGACTTCCAGGGCCTGGCCAACCATTTCCAGGCCGACTGGCCGGGCGACCGGGCCTTCGCCATCGCCCGCGCCTTCATCCTGGACGTCATGGCCATCTGGCGCGCGCACGGCCAGGTCCTGCGGGTCGAGCACATGCTGGCCGACAACGGCGACGCCGCCTTCGTGGAAAGCCGCGTGCGCCGCCTGCGCCGCCTGCACCTGGCCATCGAACGCCGCGTGGCCCAGGCCCACGCCGCGGGCCTGCATCCGCGCGACTACAATCCGCGCCTGGCCTCCTACCAGATCGCCTCCATCGCCGAATCGACGGCCGCCAGTTTCGACCTGCTGCGCCGCGCCGACACGCCCGAGGCCATCTTGGACACCGCCGCCATCATTGTCGTGAAGCTGACGACGGGCCGCTAGAGGCCCAGCGGGCCGTAGAGCCAGGTCAGCCAGATTCCGATCGCCAGGAAGACGCCGAACGGCAGCCGGTCGCCACCGCTGACCCGCCGGCGCACCACCAGCTGGGCGACGACCACGCTTAGGCCCGCCGCGCAGGCCCAAAGCAGCACGCTGGGCAGCCCGATCCATCCGACCCAGGCCCCCGCGCCCGCGAACAGGAAGGGGTCGCCCCCGCCCAGACCGTCCCGCCCGCGCACGCGCCGATAAAGCCACGCCACGCCCCACAGGACGCCGAAGCCGACGACCAGGCTGAACACGCTCCACCCCGCCCCGCTCCAGCCGTGCAGCGCCCCCGCCGCCAGCACGCCGCTCGCCGCCAGCGGCCAGGTCAGGGCGTCCGGCAGCCAGAAATGCTCGCCGTCGACCAGCGCGATCAACAGAAGTTGCCAGCCCAGCGCCGCCGTGGCGATCGCCGTCGCCGAATCCGGCGCCGCCCATGCGGCCCAGACGCCCACGGCCGCCGCGCCCAGCTCGATCAGCGGATAGCGCGGCGAGATGCGGCTGTCGCAGCGGGCGCACCGGCCCCGCAGCGCCAGCCAGCTGAAGACGGGGACCAGCTCCCACGGGCGCAGCGTGGCCTCGCAGGTCATGCAGCGCGACCGCTGGGTCACCACGTCCATGTCGCGCGGCAGGCGCACGCTGACGGCGCCGATGAAGCTGCCGAAGATCAGGCCCAGGCCGCCCAGGACGGCGACGATCAGAACGGAGGTCATCAGGCAGGGCTCGCGGGGGCGTCTCCCCTCGCCTTAGCCGCCTCCGAGCGCCCTCGCCACATGATAGGTCACGAACGACGCCAGATAGGCCAGACCGAACATGTAGCCGATCATGATCCAGGTCCATTTCAGCGAGTTCGTCTCGCGCCTGACCACGCCCAGGGTCGCCACGCACTGGGGCGCGAAGATGTACCAGGCCAGGAACGACAGCGCCGTGGCCAGCGACCAATGCGACGCCAGGGTCGAGGCCAAGAGGCCCGTCGCATTCTCGGCGTCGGCGATGGCGTAGGTCGTGCCCAGCGCCGCCACCGCCACCTCCCGCGCCGCCATGCCGGGGATCAGGGCGATGACCATCTGCCAGTTGAAGCCGATGGGGGCGAAGATCGGCTCCAGCGCCCGTCCGATCATGCCGGCGAACGAATAGTCGATGGCCGGCAGCGTGGCGTTCTCGGGCGGATAGGGGAAGGTCGCCAGCACCCACAGGATGATCACCGCCGGCAGGATGATCCGCCCCGCCCGGTTCAGGAAAATCTTGGCGCGGAGCCACAGGTTGAAGCCCACGCTTTTCAGATCGGGGACCTTGTAGGTCGGCAGCTCCATCATGAAGGGCTCGACCGCGCCGCGCCAGAACACCTTGCGGATCACCAGAGACACCAAAAGCGCGCTGACGATGCCGGCGGCGTAAAGGCCGAACATCACCAGCCCTTGCAGGTTGGCGAAGCCCCAGACCGTCTCGTTCGGAATGAAGGCGGCGATGATCAGCGTATAGACGGGGATGCGCGCCGAGCAGGTCATCAGCGGCGCCACCAGGATCGTGGTCATCCGGTCGCGCTTGGAATCGATCACCCGCGCCGCCATCACGCCGGGAATGGCGCAGGCGAAGCTGGACAGCAGAGGGATGAAGGCCCGGCCATGCAGGCCGGCGCCGCCCATGATCTTGTCCATCAGAAAGGCCGCGCGAGCCATGTAGCCGAAGTCCTCCAGCGCAATGATGAACAGGAAGAGGATCAGAATCTGCGGCAGGAAGACTAGCACGCTGCCGACGCCGGAAATGATCCCGTCGACGATCAGGCTCTGCAGCAGACCGTCGGGCAGGACCGCGGCGACCAGGCTGCCCAGCCAGCCGATGCCGCCCTCGATCCCGTCCATCAGCGGCGCGGCCCAGCTGAACACCGCCTGGAACATCACGAACAGCAGGGCCAGCAGGATGGCCAGACCGGCGACCGGATGCAGCAGGACGGAATCGATCTTCCCGGTCAGGGTGTCGGGCCGCTCGGGCGGGCGGACATACGCCTTCATGATCCGCTCGGCCTCGCGGGCGGCGGCGCGCAGTTCTGCGGCGTCCGGGCTACGCCACTGGCTGTCCGACAACGCGGCGGTGTCGGACTGGGCCTCGATGGCGGCGACCAGGTCGTCGATCCCGCGCTTGCGCGTCGCGACGGTCGTGACGATGGGCACGCCCAGTTCGGCGCACAGGCCGTCCAGGTCGATCCTCAGCCCCTGGCGCTGGGCGATGTCGTACATGTTCAGAGCCAGGACCATGGGCCGCCCCACGGCCTTCAGCTCCAGGATCAGGCGCAGAACCAGCCGCAGGTTGGTGGCGTCGGCGACGCACACCACCACGTCGGGCGGCGTCTCCCCCGCCAGACGGCCCAGCACGGCGTCGCGCGTCACCTCCTCGTCCGGGCTGCGGGCGCGCAGGGAATAGGTGCCGGGCAGGTCCAGCACCGACATGGACCGGCCGGAGACGGCGCGAACGACGCCCTCCTTCCGCTCCACCGTCACGCCGGCGTAGTTGGCGACCTTCTGGTGCGCGCCGGTCAGGGCGTTGAACAGGGCGGTCTTGCCGCTGTTCGGATTACCGACCAGGGCGACTCGGGCGGTCCTGAGCGAGACGTCCATCAGGCGTGGTCCCGTTTCATCGTCAGGCTGGCGGCCTCGTGCCGGCGCAGGGCGACGCGCATGTCATCCACCTTCATGGCGATGGGGTCGCGGCCGAACAGGCCTTCGTGCATCAGTTCGACGCGCGCGCCTTCGACGAACCCGAGTTCCAGCAGACGGCGCTCCAGTTCCACCGCATTTTCCTGATGGTGACAGTGGCCGCCGACTTCGACGATGACGCCGCGGTCGCCGCGTCGGGCCTGGCTCAGCTTGATGATGTCGCTCAAAATCTACGCTCGATGAGGCGGCCGCCGTCGGCGCCGCGATGTTCTGACACTGATTATCAGCCGCGACCGCCTGCCGTCCAGCAGGACAGCCTGCCCAATTGCCGCGTCGCGATGGTGCGCTATCAAGGACGTCAAACCGGAGCCGCCCATGACCCGCCTCGCCCTCGCTGCGTTTCTTGTCCTGCCCCTCGCCCTGACCGGGTGCGGCGACGGAGGCGAAGCGCCGCCGCAGAGCGCGCCGGCCAAGCCGCCCCGCGTCCTGGCGGATGCCGAAAAGGCCGATCTGCTGGCGTCCCTCCCCGCCCCCTACGACCAGGGCGATCTGGAGAACGGGCGTCGCGCCTTCGCCCGCTGCCGCGCCTGCCACACCATCGGCGAGGGCGGCGCGGACATGACGGGGCCGAACCTCTACGGCGTGTTCGGCCGCAAGGCCGGCGAGCGCCCCCGTTACAACTATTCCAACGCCATGCGGACGGCCGACTTCACCTGGGATGCGGACAGGCTTGACCACTGGCTGCAGAACCCGCGCACCTTCCTGCCGGGCAACAAGATGACCTTTCCCGGCCTGCCCGACGCGACCGACCGGCGCGACGTCATCGCCTTCCTGAAGGTCGAGACGGGCTATCGACCGGAAGCGGCGGAGGAGACGCCGACGCCGACGCCGGCGCCCGCCCCCTGATCGCGCCTATTCCAGCGGGATCGGCTTCTCGCCGCCCTGCCGCATCTCCTGGGCCTCCCATTCCTCGATCTTGCGGGCGGTCCATTCGGGCGACTTGGTGAAGCGCGCCAGCAGGCCGTAGATCACCGGCACCACGAACAGCGTCAGCACGGTGGCGAAGATCGCCCCGGCGAAGATCACCACGCCGATGGTCTGGCGGCTGCCTGCCCCCGCCCCCTGCCATAGCACCAGCGGGAGGGCGCCGAAGGCGGTGGCGATGGAGGTCATGATGATGGGCCGCAGCCGCAGGGAGGACGATTCGATGATCGCCTCCCGGATCGACCGTCCCTGGTCGCGCAGCTGGTTGGCGAACTCCACGATGAGGATGCCGTTCTTGGCCGCCACCCCGATCAGAATGATCAGGCCGATCTGGCTGTAGATGTTCAGACTGGACCCCGCCATCAACAGGCCGAACAGGCCGCCGGCGGCCGCCAGAGGCACCGTCAGCATGATCACGGCCGGGGTGATCCAGCTTTCGAACTGGGCCGCCAGCACCAGGAAGACCAACAGCAGCGCCAGGCCGAAGGCGGCGACGACCGCGCCGCCCGCTTCCTGCTGGTCG
>NZ_DLMO01000167.1:1759-1998 GCF_002479325.1 Brevundimonas sp. UBA7534 | reverse complement strand
GGCTGCTTGGCGGCCTCGGCGCGGAAGAACTGCACCGCGTCGTCGATGGTCATGCCGGGGTTCAGGTCGGCCTGCAGGGTGATGGCGCGCTGGCGATCCAGGCGGCGCCGATCCGGCGTGTCGCCCGTGGTCTGGGTCTTCACGACCGTGGACAGCGGCACCAGCTGTCCGCCGCCGGTGGCGACATAGAGCGCCTCCAGATCGGCGACCTCGCGGCGGTTGTCGCGATCGGTCTGCAG
>NZ_DLMO01000167.1:0-1619 GCF_002479325.1 Brevundimonas sp. UBA7534 | reverse complement strand
TCGATCGGTCTGCAGGATGACGTCATACTCCTGCCCGCCCTTGATGTAGGTCGTCGCCCGACGCGAGCCGAACATCGTCTCCAGGGTTCGGCCGATCGACTGGGACGACACGCCCAGCGCGGCCGCCTTCTGCGGATCGACATCGACCAGCAGGCGCGGCGAGTTCGGCTCGTAGTTCAGCCGCGGACGCGAGAAGCCAGGATTGCCCTGGGCCGCCGCCAGCAGCGGCTGAAGCCAGTTGTAGATCTGTTGGTAGTCCGTCCCCGTCGCGATCAGTTCGATGGAGTTGGAGTTGCCGCCGCCGCGCTGGAAGGCGCCGGGCGTGGAGGCGTTCACCTGGGCGTCGGTCTGGTTTCGCAGCTTGCCGTTCAGCTCCTGCGCGATCTCGGCCGCCGACCGGTCGCGCTTGGACCAGTCCGACAGCACCATCACCGCATTGCCGGAGTTGAAGCTGCCGCCGCCGAAACCAGGAGCCGAAACCAGGAAACTGTCGGCCTCGCCGCTGGCCTTGTATTCGGCCAGGAGCGGCTCCAGCCCCATCATGATCTTGCGCGTGTAATCGAAGCCCGCGCCCTCAGGTCCCGCCACGCGTACGCTGACACGGCCCCGGTCCTCGTCAGGGACCAACTCATTGGGCAGAACCAGGAACATGCCCACTGCGCCCGCAGCCACCAGGGCGATCAGCCCGGCCACGCCGACGACCGCGATGCGCCGCCCCAGCAGCAGGTCCAGCGAACGGCCATAGGACGTCTTCAGCCGGTCCATGGCCCAGTCGACGCGCCGCGCGACCCAGCCGCCGCCCTGGGCGGGCTTCAGGATCTTGGACGCCAGCATCGGCGACAGGCTCAGCGCCAGGAAAGCGGAGAAGGCCACCGCCGCGGCGATGGCCGCCGCCAACTCCACGAACAGCCGCCCGACATACCCCGGCAGGAACAGCAGCGGCGCAAACACCGACAGCAGCACGATGGTCGTGGCCACGACCGCGAAGAACACCTGGCGGGCGCCCCGTTCGGCGGCGACCAGGGGCGGCTCGCCGTGATCCAGGCGGCGCTGGATGTTCTCGACCACCACGATGGCGTCGTCGACGACCAGACCGATGGCCAAAACCAGCGCCAACAGCGTCAGCAGGTTCAGCGAAAAGCCCAGCGGGGCCAGGACGATGAAGGTCGCCAGCAAGCAGATCGGCGCCACGATCGACGGGATCAGGGCGGCCCGCAGGCTGCCCAGAAAGATGAAGTTGACCAACGCCACCAGCGCCATCGAAATGCCGATGGTGATCCAGACCTCGTCGATGGCGTGGGAGGTGAAGACCGAATTGTCCGATCCGACCTCGATGGTCACGCCCGGCGGCAGGCTGGGCCGGATCTCCTCGATCATCTTGTGAACGCCCTCGGAGATGGCCAGGTCGTTCGACTGGGCCTGACGGGTCACCGCCAGGCCGATCTGGTCCATGCCGTTGCCGCGGAACAGGCGACGTTCCTCCTCCGGCGCCTCCTCCACGCGGGCCACGTCGCCCAGGCGCGTCACATAGGTGGGCTGGCCCTGGATGATGGCGGACGACCCGCTGCCCGTGCCGGTCGCCACTGCATTGGACGCCGAGGCGGAGCCCCGGGTGCCGA
>NZ_DLMO01000168.1:4835-5078 GCF_002479325.1 Brevundimonas sp. UBA7534 | reverse complement strand
GCCATGATCGGCTCGAGCAGCTTGGGGCCGCCCTTTTCACGCAGTTCCTTGAAGGCGGCGCGCGAAGCGATTTCGAACGCCAGCACCGACGAGTCGACGTCGTGGAAGGCGCCGTCCACCAGGGTGGCCTTGACGTCGATGACCGGGAAGCCGGCCAGCAGGCCGTTGTCCTTGGCCGACTTCAGGCCCTTCTCGACGCCGGGGATGTATTCCTTGGGCACCGCGCCGCCGACGATGGCGGAG
>NZ_DLMO01000168.1:0-4734 GCF_002479325.1 Brevundimonas sp. UBA7534 | reverse complement strand
ATGAAGTCCGAACCCGGCTCGCCCGGTTCGAAGACCAGCTTGACGCGGGCGAACTGGCCCGTACCGCCGGTCTGCTTCTTGTGGGTGTAGTCGATCTCGGCCTTGCGGCTGATGGATTCGCGATAGGCCACCTGCGGCGCGCCGATGGTCGCTTCGACCTTGTAGGTGCGCTTCAGGATGTCGATCTTGATGTCCAGGTGCAGCTCGCCCATGCCCTTCAGGATCGTCTGGCCCGACTCGTGGTCGGTCGAGACGGTGAAGGACGGGTCTTCCGAAGCCAGCTTGGCCAAGGCGACGCCCAGCTTTTCCTGGTCGGCCTTGGTCTTGGGTTCCACCGCGATCTCGATGACCGGGGCCGGGAACTCCATACGCTCCAGGATGACCGGCGACTTGATCGGGTCGCACAGGGTGTCGCCGGTGCGGGTGTCCTTCAGGCCGGCCAGGGCGACGATGTCGCCGGCGTAGGCTTCCTTGATGTCCTCGCGGTTGTTGGAGTGCATCAGCAGCATGCGGCCGACGCGTTCCTTCTTGTCGCGGGTCGAGTTCAGCAGCGACTGGCCGGTTTCCATCTTGCCGGAATACAGGCGGCAGAAGGTCAGCGAGCCGACGAAGGGGTCGTCCATGATCTTGAACGCCAGGACCGACAGCGGCTCGTCGTCCGACGCCTTGCGGACAACCGGCTCTTCGGTCTTGAAGTCGATGCCCGGGGTCGGCGGGATGTCGATCGGCGACGGCAGGTAGTCGACGACGGCGTCCAGCAGCGTCTGCACGCCCTTGTTCTTGAAGGCCGAGCCGCACAGGATCGGATAGAAGGCGCCCGTCAGCACCGCCTTGCGGATGCACTTCTTGATGGTTTCTTCCGAAGGCTCGTTGCCTTCCAGGTAGGCTTCCATCGCCTCGTCGTCGAGCTCGACGGCGTTGTCGATCAGGTACTGACGCGCTTCATCGGCCTTGGCCTTGAGGTCGGCGGGGATTTCCTCGTCGCGGAAGGACGCGCCCAGGCCGTCGTTGTCCCAGATCACCGCCTTCATGCGGACCAGGTCGACCAGGCCCGACAGGTTGGATTCGGCGCCGATCGGGAATTGGATCGGCACGGCCTTGGCGCCCAGACGGTCGCGGATCGACTCGACCGACTTGTCGAAGTCGGCGCCGATCTTGTCCATCTTGTTGACGAAGACGATGCGCGGAACCTTGTACTTGTCGGCCTGACGCCAGACGGTCTCGGTCTGCGGCTCGACGCCGGCGTTGCCGTCCAGCACCGTCACGGCGCCGTCGAGCACGCGCAGCGAACGCTCGACTTCAATGGTGAAGTCCACGTGGCCGGGGGTGTCGATGATGTTGAGGCGCTTCTCTTTCCAGAAGGCGGTCGTCGCGGCGGACGTGATGGTGATGCCGCGTTCCTGCTCCTGGTCCATCCAGTCCATGGTGGCGGCGCCGTCGTGGACTTCGCCGATCTTGTGGGACTTGCCGGTGTAATACAGGATCCGCTCGGTCGTCGTCGTCTTGCCCGCGTCGATGTGGGCCATGATGCCGAAGTTGCGGTAGTCTTCGATTTTATGCGTGCGGGGCATGAGAGCGTCCCTTGGGGGCTTTGGCGGACGCCAGGGCGCCCTCGGAAATGTCGGATAAGGCGGCGCGGGCGATTTAGCTCAAACCGCCCGCGCCGGATAGTCTCAGATAGTCATCGTCGATGACGCTTTGAAGGCGTTACCAGCGATAGTGGCTGAAGGCGCGGTTGGCTTCGGCCATCTTGTGGGTGTCTTCGCGCTTCTTGACCGCGGTGCCGCGGTTGTTCGAGGCGTCCAGCAGCTCGGCGGCCAGCTTTTCGGTCATGGTGTTTTCGCCGCGGTTGCGCGCGGCGTTGACCAGCCAGCGGATGGCCAGGGCGCGACGACGGTCCGGACGGACCTCGACCGGCACCTGATAGGTGGCGCCGCCGACGCGACGCGACCGGACTTCGACCGACGGGGCGACGTTGTCGAGCGCCGAGTGGAAGGTCTCGACCGCGGTCTGGTCCTTCTTCTTGTCGGCCAGGATGTCGAAGGCGCCGTAGACGATGTTTTCGGCGACGGCCTTCTTACCTTCATACATCACGTAGTTCATGAACTTGGTGACGATCAGGTCGCCGAACTTGGGATCCGGCAGGACTTCACGCTTCTGGGCGCGGTGACGACGGGACATGGATGTATCCTCTTAGAATCTGATGACGCGCAGGGCGGCTTACTTCGGACGCTTGGCGCCGTAGTGCGAACGGCGCTGCTTGCGGTCCTTGACGCCTTGCGTGTCCAGCACGCCGCGCAGGATGTGGTAGCGAACGCCCGGCAAGTCCTTCACGCGGCCGCCGCGGATCAGCACGACCGAGTGTTCTTGCAGGTTGTGGCCTTCGCCGGGGATGTAGCACACGGCTTCGTAGCCGTTCTTGGCCAGACGCACCTTGGCGACCTTACGCAGAGCCGAGTTCGGCTTCTTCGGGGTCGTCGTGTAGACGCGGGTGCAGACGCCGCGGCGCTGGGGCGAGCCTTCCAGGGCCGGCACCTTGTTGCGGACGGGCTTGGGCTTGCGCGGCTTGCGGATCAGCTGGTTGATCGTAGGCATTGAGACAGGTCTCGACTTCTGTGGGGGGCGTGTGTCTTTCGACCGAGGCGCCCCGCGCCTTCTTTTGTGAACGAGGGACCATTCCCCCGCCCGGGTTGTCATCGAGACCGAGACGCCGTCCTCAAACAGAAAAACCGGAACGCGCGCTTCGGGCGTTCCGGCGGCGCACAGGCCGTCCGTTCGATTGTCGTCATCTCAGCGGACGGCGAACCGGCCACGCCTCGAAAGTGGGCGGCTTCTACGCGTGATGGACGTTCGGGTCAAGCGCGTCTCCCTCCCTGCCCCGTTTCGCGTGGCCGGCGCACAGCCGCGACGCGAACAAGTCGCCGCGCCGCCCGAAAGCGGCCATGCTTGCCGCCCAGCTTGACGCCGAACCGGGAGGGGCAGGATTGACGGGCGACGGGCGCATCGACACCAGGCGCAAGGCGGCGTTGGTCGTGGCTTCGGTCGCGTTGAACGCCGGCCTCATCACCGCGCTGTCGCTGAACGCCCTGGGGCCGCGCAGGGTCGCCCAGGCTGAACCCCCGCTGATCCTGCTGGAGATCCAGCCCCGTCCCCTGCTGCGCGACGAGCGCCCTCGCCCGGTCATGGCCGCATCTGAGTCCGACGCGCCCATCCGGAGCCGGGCGCGCGACGACGCCGCCCCCCAGGCGCGTCGGCCCGATCCGGCCTATGAGGGCCGCTCCGCCCCTGTCCAGCCACGTCTGGCCGTCCAACCTCCCGCCGGCGCCCCTGCCCCGGACACGGTCTGGCGGGTCGATCCGACCGACCGCCGCGGCGCCATGTCGCGAAGTTTGCGGCTGGGTGCGACCGGCTGCGCCTCCCCCGAACTGCTGAATGCGGAGGAACGGCGCCATTGCCGCGACCGGTTCGGAGACCGGGCGGCGTCCGCCCCGCCCATCCACGGCTCCGGCAATCCCGAGCGCGACGCCGCCTTCGCCCGTGAGGGCGCGCGCCGGCTGCAGCAGTGGGAGGCCCAACGTCGACCGCTTTCGGGCGGCGTCGGCGTGGTCGGACCGGCCGACTGCATCGGCTCCAACTTCGGCACGGGCTGCGCCGGCGCGCATCTGGACCCGTCGTTGACGCCCGACTCCTCGCGCAATGTTCGCACCCGCCGCGACGGCCCGCCGGCGTCTGGCGCGCCGCTGGTTCCTGGCGCCTCCGGCCCCGGACGCGAGCCCCAATAGAAAAGGGCGACGCCGTCGCCGGCGCCGCCCTCCTCAGGTCTTCGCTTCGAAAGCGGGGATCAGCCTTCGCTGCTCTCCAGCTCCAGTTGCAGGTCGGCCGGCAGCGGCTCGACCGCGTCTTCGCGGGCCTGGGTCAGTTCCGCGTCGCGATCGTTGGCGATCTTCTGCAGGCTGCGCAGGTAGGCGCCCGTACCGGCCGGGATCAGGCGGCCGACGATGACATTTTCCTTCAGGCCTTCCAGCGTGTCCTTCTTGCCGTTGACCGAGGCGTCGGTGAGGACGCGGGTGGTCTCCTGGAAGGACGCCGCCGAGATGAAGCTGCGGGTCTGCAGCGACGCCTTGGTGATGCCCAGCAGGACCGGCTGGGTGATCGCCGGACGACCGCCGCGCTTTTCGACCTTGGCGTTCTCAAGCGCCGCCTCGGCCACTTCGACCGTGTCGCCCTTGATCAGCGTGGTCTCGCCGGAGTCGATGACCTCGACCTTCTGCAGCATCTGGCGAACGATCACCTCGATGTGCTTGTCGTTGATCGGCACGCCCTGCAGTCGATAGACCTCCTGCACTTCGTTCACCAGATACTCGGCCAGCGCCTCGACGCCCTGGATGCGCAGCAGATCGTGCGGATCGGGGTTGCCGTCGATGATGTAGTCGCCCTTCTGGATCAGATCGCCGTCGTGGACGGAGATGTGCTTGCCCTTGGGGATCAGGAACTCGACCGGTTCGCCCTGGATGCCGTCTGCGTTGACTTCCGGGGTGATCTTGATCCGGCGCTTGTTCTTATAGTCGCGACCGAATTCGACGCGGCCGTCCATCTCGGCGATGACCGCGCAGTCTTTGGGACGACGGGCTTCGAACAGCTCGGCCACCCGCGGCAGACCGCCGGTGATGTCGCGCGTCTTGGCGCCTTCGGTCGGAATACGGGCCACGATCTCGCCCGGCTTCACCTCGTCGC
>NZ_DLMO01000169.1:29493-34214 GCF_002479325.1 Brevundimonas sp. UBA7534 | reverse complement strand
GCGCGCGAGGCGGCGGCGGCGATGGGCAAGGGTTTCAACCTGGGCCAGATGTTCGACGCCGGCCAGCACGATCCGTCGCTGGAAACGGCCCGTCCCAAGATCGACGCCTATTACGCCCGCGGCTTTCGCACCGTTCGTATCCCCGTCACCTGGACCGAGCCGATCCAGGGCACGCTCCTGGCGGATCCGAACACCGGCGCCGTCGATCCCGCCGCGCCGCGCCTGGCCGAACTGGAGGCGGTGATCGACTATGCGCTGGCCCAACCAGGCCTCTACGTCGTGCTCAACGCCCACCACGAGGCGCGACTGAAGGATGGCGGTCGCGCCGACGTCCTGGAACGGCTTTGGTCCGACATCAGCGCGCGCTTCAAGGGCCGCGACCACCGGCTGATGTTCGAGATTCTGAACGAACCCCACCTGACCAACCACGACGCCATGGCGCCGGAGACACTGCGTGACATGACCGGGCGCGCCTATCGCCGCATCCGGGCCGACGATGCGCAGCGTATCGTGCTGATCGGCGGAAACCAGTGGTTCGGGGCCGACGAAATGGCTCGCACCTGGCCGGACCTGAACGCCGTCGGCGGCGGGCGCGATCCCTATCTGATGGCCACCTTCCATCACTACAATCCCTGGACCTTCAACGGCGACAACCAGGGCGACTACGCCGACCCGTGGACCGAAGCGGACATGGAGGCGCCGATGCGGACGATGGCCGACTGGGCGCGCGACGTCGGCGGCGACATGCCCGTCTTCATCGGCGAATGGGGCGTCGGCTGGCAAAGCGTTCTGCCCGCCATGAACTGCAACAACATTCGGCTGTGGTATTCGCTGTTTCACGCCCGCCACGCGACGGACCACGCCATGCCCACGGCGGTCTGGGACGACGGCGGCTGGTTCCAGCTCTTCAACCATGATCGGGGGGATTTCAGCAGCAACCTGGTCGACTGCATCGACGGCGAATGCCGCTGGGACGGCCCGGACCGCTTCAACGACGATTGCGCCTGAGCGCACATCGCGTCGCGCACCCCCACCGTACCCGCGCACCAAAAAATCAGGCCTGACCAAAGAGTTCCGCTAACGGCTTCAGGTTTTGGCGTCGGGGTGGCGGACAGAGAGGGACTGCCGACCACCCATTTAAAATCAACCACTTAGCAGAGTGTGACTGCTACATATTGAAGAGGCGAGTGTAGCAAGAAAGCGCGATGGGAGGGAAGTCTCTCTAGCTGGTGGTGGCGAGTGCGACGGCGGAGCCGAGGGGAGGCTCACTCCGAGGTAGAAAATCAACCACTTAGAGGCTGCCTCAGCCCCCTGTGTGGAGCACCTGTGTAGCAAACCGAGGCCGAGCCCGCCACCCTTTCGGGCCGTCGCGGTGATCCAAACTCTAACGGTTGCGGCGCTGTAGGGGACCGCCGGTGTCCTCTGACTTTTTGAGAAGTTGGTGCGAGGGGAAGGGGTTCTGTGATTGAGCCGGTTTGCTCTCGGTTGAGCTTTGGCCCGCTTGTGGCGACGCACCGCCGTCTGGTTTTTTCTCAGTCATTTTCCCTCACCTTGCCGAGGGTTGGGATGAAGGGGAGCTTGATGCCCTGATTGACCGTTCGGTACTTCGGGAACGCCTTTAACCCCTTGGGTCGGCTCGCTCGGATTTCGTCTTGGATCGACGGTTTCGACGGGCCGTCCTCCAACGGGTGGGGGTCCGCCAATGTCTTGGCCGACTGCTTCACGGGGGTCATTTGCCCCGTCCGGGTATTGCGAAGCCGCTTGTACCCCGACTTGGCCTTCTCCAGATCGATCTTTTGTATCAGCGCCATCAGCAATCGCTCCCGCTCCAGGCTTGGAGACTAGGTGGTTTCCAAAGATAATAGTTCCCATTGTGAGGGCAAGCAGCAAGGCTAACATCAGGGTGCCCAGCGCGTAACCACGATAGCGCAGGCGCGTAATGTTGTTCGTCCGGTTATGCTCGGCAGCTGCTGCAAACTCCTCAGCTAGCTGTTCCTGCAGTTCCTCTTCGACGACCTCGTCCACCTCGGCACGCGGAAAGCCTGCAGAGAGGTACGCCTTGCGCTGGCTGATGGCCCAATCAACAACTTGGCTCTCGGGGGGCGTGTAGCGGAATGTTCGCTGCAACGTCGCTAGGAACATCAGCACAATCGTAGCGGCGTATGCGAGCCCGGCACCGGCCAGAAGCGCGTATAGGATGCCTGCATACCAAGTCAGCGCCGGTGGCGGCAGGCGGATCGTAATTTGGCTAAGCAGCGCGAGTTCTAAAGTCAGTGCGGCAACGAAGAAGGGTAAGGACCGAATGACGTTCTCATCCTGATCGAACTCGCGTTTGTAGGCGTCGGCGCAGTGCTTCTCCAAATATTCGAACATCCGGCCTAGCTCCCCCGCAGGCGGCGATAGCGGGGCGAAAGCCGAAGCCTTGCCCCGCCGCCGGTCTACTTCTTACGCTTGATCGTCTCAACGACGTGAGTGTTGGGGCGGGCCTTGGCCTTGCTCACCTTAGTGAAGCGACCGGTTTTGGCGCTGCGTCCGATTTTCATATCAAATTTCCTTAGAGGTTTGAGGTTGGGGGCCACCTCCGGCCACCTGACCGAAGGTGGCTTTTCTTACTCCGGAACCAGGATCGGCCACGCCTTCAGCCCGAAGGCTCTAGCGTGGAGAACCCGGCCCGAGCGGTGGTCTACGCGGCTCGGCCGGAAGACCAATCGGTAGCCCGGCGGAACGTGAATACGTCTCGTCATTCTCGACTTCCCTTGCAAAAGCGGGGCGCGAAAACCTTGACCAGTTCCACATTTTGTGCCTCTAAGGGCTTAGCGATGTGATTGTAGAACTTGGCTTCTGGCTTCGGCTGGCAAGCCCCGTTACCCAGTCACGAACCTAGAACCGCCCCCTAACCGGGGCGGTTTTCTTTTGAGCGCAATGCCCCATTTGGCGAGGTTGCGCAGTCTTAGTTCTGCCGCTTGCAGCGAGACCCGGAAGCGGGTGCACAGATCCTGAGCCGTATCGTCCGCGTAGACGAACTTGACGGGCATGAGGATTTCGGCAGCAAATAGATTGGCTTGCCATTCTGAGTTCTGGAATGGCTTCAGCGTATCTGCATGGGCGCGGGTTAGGGCGCATGTCGAGTGTAGAGCCCAATGACCGATTTCGTGAGCGGCGGTAAAGCGGGCGCGGCCGTCGTCCTCCCAAGCACTATGATAGACCGTTTGGGGAAGGACAATTCTATCCATCCCATCATCATCTCTAAAGGTAAGGCCCTCTGCCCCTTGCAGGTCTCTATCTGGCCAAACCTCAAGTCGGATAACATTCAACCTATTATCCAACACCTTCTCCAATACGGTCATCACAGGGAATAGCGGCTCGCTGTCCAAGCTAAGCACGGACCGAAGGCTGTCAGCCGTAGTCCGAACGGACACGACAGAAAGTGGTGGTACTTTATAGACAACGCCGCTCATCTCGGTTCTATCCTCTGCTTTGCAGAATACCCTTAATCTTGTTTAGTTCGATGTCAGATAGCGTAGAAAACTTGTCCGCAAGCAGTCCAGCGGTATCCCTTGCCAAAGCGTGTTGTGCTTCGATTTTGAATACACTCTGAGATGCAGAAGATGCGGTTCGAATATTATTCGCTGCCAATCCTGACAGCCCATAAAGTTTGATTACCTTTTCAGCTAGATCGCGCGGTGGGACCTTACGGCCCATCTCAACGGCGGACAGAAAAGAGGACGTCACGTCCAGTCTCTGAGCCATGTCCATGAGCCTCTCGTCGGTCTCCAGTCTCAGGTGGCGAAGCGCCTTCCCGATTGGCGAGAGCATGGTTCATTCTCCTCCTTGGTCATGGGTGGATAAATCCTAACCACCGTCATATGTACCAAGCCGGTTCATTTTTCAACCCCGACCGAAAAATATTTCGCACATGCGCGGTTGGAGTTGTGCGATCTTTTCTAGGCCAATCCCCCCGTACCCCGGGCCCGTCTCTGGTACGGCCCCAGATCAGTCTGCTTGGCGTCGCGCCGGTTTGACGAGGACGGGCGCGCGCGACCGCTTCGAAAGCCTCACGCGGCCCTCCTAGCAGTCCCCGCTAAGCAAGCCGTCTAAGTGTCGCCGAAGGTGACGTGACCAACAGGAGGGGAGCCCGGCTCAGAAGTTGTAGGTTATGCGCTATGGCTCATAAGATATGTTGACGCAGCATTGAGCCGGCCTTATGAGCCAGCTTAGAGCGCCACCTAACTTATGAGCCAGCCATGCACCGCATCGCCTACTATCGCGTCAGCACCGGGGACCAGAGCATTGAGAGCCAGCGCCTCGCTATTGGCGGGGACTTCGATCAAGAGTTCAGCGACGAAGGCGTAAGCGGCGGGACGCTGGCGGCTAAGCGGCCGGGCTTCGCTGACCTGCTCAGTAAGGTTCGGCCCGGCGACGTGGTTCATGTCTATGCGGTTGACCGTCTCGGCCGGGACGCATTGGACGTTCAGGCCACCGTCCGCCTCCTTATCGACAAAGGCGTCACCGTGGACGTTCACGGCCTCGGCCCCATTGGTCGGGGCGTCGGGGAGTTGATCCTCGCCGTGCTGGCCCAAGTCGCTGACATGGAACGCCATCGGATCAAGGAGCGGACACAGGCAGGACGCGCTGCCGCTAGGGCCTCTCTGGAAGCCACAGGCAGGACGCACAGAGGAAAGGAAAGTCTCGGCCGCCCCATGGCTCAGGACGCCGCCGCC
>NZ_DLMO01000169.1:28892-29359 GCF_002479325.1 Brevundimonas sp. UBA7534 | reverse complement strand
GACGCCGCCGCCGTGGTCGCATGGCGCAGAGAGAACGCGGCCAGCATCGCACAGACCGCCCGGCAGTTCGGCCTCTCCCCCGCCACGGTAAAACGATACTCGGCGGCAGGGGCATAGGGCAGGATCGCAACGGCCACGCTAGGCCCGACTTCTAGCCCGCCCACGGCCTTCTCTGATCCGCTCGACCCTTGGGGGCGCGGACACTCTTCCAGCGTTCCCCAGTCAATTCTGAGGCAGGCGGCAGGCCGCGCCATTTTCGCCCTGGCCGGACCCGTCGCGCGATATCCGGACCTCACGACCGGCGAGATATTTTCGACGGGGGATCAGAGGCCCAGTTGGCCGAGCACCCCGTCCTGCCGTTGCTCCACGCGCGCCGCCTCGTCCAAATAGACTTGTTGGGCAACGCCCAGCAGGTAGCGATCCGTGCCATTGAAAGCATAGCGATGGCCGTTCCGTTCGATGTCCGT
>NZ_DLMO01000169.1:0-28881 GCF_002479325.1 Brevundimonas sp. UBA7534 | reverse complement strand
CAGGGCGAAGAACGTGGCGTTCCATGCATCAACCTCGGCCCGCAAACTGCTCAGCCCGTCTGCCAGCGCAATGATGGCGATAGACCGCTTCTGCGGATACGGCTTGTCCTTGGCGCGGAACTGTTGACCGCGCTGATCCCAAGCCTCGCCTACCAGCCGGTTCGCCAGTTTGGCCGGTGCGAAGTCGGCCATCACCACCGACGGATGAGCTTCCAGCAGTTTTTGAACGGCGACGGCCGCTTGGCTCTTTCGCAGGGTGGTCATGCCGCCCACCATCAGGAACGCCGCCACAGCGGCCGCCAGCCCCAAAGCAATCCAGATCAAAGCCGTCCCTCCCAAATGAGAAGACCGCTATAGGCGCCTCAGCAATTGCCGTAAATGCCGTGGCCGCATGATCCACATTTCACGAGCCTCTGGCCGTGGTCAGAATGTCGGTCAAACAGGACGCGGACCAGCGCCTTGTGCGACTGGGCAACGGGATCAGGGCGCTCCGCGAGGAGTTGGGCCTATCTCAAGAAGCGCTGGCCGATGCGGCAGGCATCGACCGATCACACATGAGCCGGATCGAACGCGGGAAGCGGAATGTCAGCTTCCTCAACATTTGTCGGATCGCCGAAGCGCTCGACCGCAAGCCGTCGGACTTGTTAGTCGCCGGATCGCTCTGAACCGACCGCCTGCTACCTAGCGCCACTGGGCGGGAGCCTGCTTTCGAGGCCAATGGATGACGACAACTGATCACCGCAAGGGTCTGGAAACCGCTATCGCCGCCGCCGCGAACAAGGCCGCTGCGGCCTACAGGGCGGCGCATCCCGAGGCGTCCCGGATAAAGGCGTCTGTTCAAGTCAACGCCTACCGGCAAAGACCTAAGGGCTACAGCCAATGGCCCGTAAAGCTCACTGAACTGCTTATCCGCACCCCGGAGGCAGCCGCCAAGTCCAATGCGGAGCTAGTCGCATGGCTCAGCAAAATATACGACGGCTACGCCATCCCTGATGCCGTGCTTTACAAGGCGCTGTCGGCTTCTCAGCGGACAGCCATTGATAAGGTCCTGACCGACGCCGGACTGCCAGGGCGCACAAAAACGAAGGACACCTTCTCCGCAATCAAGCAGCGCTGGCAAGCAATGCGCGGTCGCGCCGAGGGCGTGAGATCAGCGACGGTTGAGGTGGTCTTCGCTGAAGAGTGCGTCGTCGTCGGGGACAAACGCTACACGATTGAGGCGGGCCGATATCCGGCGATCAGGGTGGGGAAGAACCGGATGCGGTCTGACATTCTGGAGCAGTTGTTGATCGGGTCAACCTAACCTCCTTTCTTTCTTAGAAAGGGGAAGAAAATGGCAAATCTGATTTGATACCCTTGGGGGACAGGAAACGCCCGCCGCCACCTTCGGGGATGGCACATTCACGGGACGCATCTGTCTCAAATATCGCCCGCCTCAGTAAGCCAAATACAGCCGCGCTGAGGGGCTCGCCATCCCGGATGAGCCGTCACCCATCGGAGACCAAACCACCGCCCCAGCGCCCCGCTTTCCGGCCTTCTCGGCTATCTCAAGGAAGAGGGCGGGGGCGGCAGGATGAAGCCCGGCACCCGATAGCGGGCCATGCCCTCGACCAGCGGGTGAAGGGGATATGCAAGGCCGCCGTAGTCATCGCCAGTGTCGCCGCTCTCATGCCCGGTGATCTCTGCGTGGACCTCCTTATCTAGGCGACAGTTGCGGGCATAATGCTTGAAGCTATGGCGGAAGGAATGGAACACCACTCGCTCATCTGCGACGCCGCAGACCTTGCGGAGGTAGCGACCGAACCACTTGGACCAGTTGCCCATAAGTTCGCCCTCCGCTGTCGGGTTGATCTTATGGAAGATGCGCTCCCGGCGTTCAGCCTTCGCAGCCGCCGCGACCTTTAAGAAGCCCAGCCCGATTAAATCGGAGTGGATTGGGATGCGCCGTTCGCTCCCCTCAGTCTTAACCTTTTGGCCTCGTTTTTCGTTCTCTGCGAACCTTATGACCCAAGCAGAATGTTCGCCACCTTCTTCGTCTAGGTAAGCTTCTTCATAGACATCATCGGGATGAAGCTGACCTAGTTCCGTCTGACGAGCGCCGGTGTAGAGCGCCAGCAGCGGGAGCCAATACGCAGCCTCTCCACCACCGCCGACCGGACGAGCGCCATCCATATGAACGGGTCCGTTGAATACGGCTTTGAGTTCGTCGCGGTCGTAATGCAGCCGCTTATCTTTGGCTCGCCGTTTATCGACAACCTTGATGCCTTTGGCAGGGCTTGCCGGGATCAGGTCATTGTCCACGGCGTAGTTGAACAGCGTGCCTAAGAACGGGATGATGACATTGATATTTCCCGGCGTTTTACCTTCGGACAGCAGCGCATCCTTAAACGCTATGACGTGCTGCTTGGTCACATCTTGGACCGCCAGTTTGCCGACGACAGCCTCGAACCGCTTAACCGTCCGCGTCAGGTCCCGCACCGTTCTCGGCTGCGGCGTCCGCTCGGCCTTCCATTTGTCCAGCACATCAGCGAGCGGGACGCGGGGGCCGCCAGATGCCGTGGGCTTGACGGCGGGAGCCGCAGCAAGGGCCGCCGCGCCTTCGCCTGTGAGGATCGCCAGCGTCGCCACCCGCATCCCCTCGGCCTCAGACAATGACAGGTCCAGGTCATCGCCGCCGTCGAGGATAGCCTGATAGATTTCCAGCCCCTCGCGGGCCTCAAGGTTGAAGTTTTCCAACCGCCCGGCCGCGAGATACTCCGCCCGCTTCTTCCGCAGGCCGACGAGCGCCCGCGCTGCGTAGGCGTCTATGTCTATGGGCTTGGCCGCCTTGGTTTCGACGGCGGGGGTCTTTTCAGCTGCGGCCATAGCGGCCCGCGCCCCAGCGAACTCCCGATCCTGCGCCGCCCATAGAGCGACATGGAGCCGCTTGGCCTCAGCCGGATCGGCGGTCCCCAAGGCTTTGACGATTTCACGCTTGCCGCCGTAGGCCGGGCGTAGGTCCAAGGGGATGATGCGGCGTGTGGAATACCGCCCGCCATCGCGCCTGATTAGGCCAGTCAACACGTCTGCTTTCTCCGTATCGAGTGTAGCAGACATTCGGCCCCTAACGATTGTAAGTGACTGATTTTATAACAAACTCTTTCAGATCAAGAGTTTGTAACACCGTGGCGGACAGAGAGGGATTCGAACCCTCGGTACGCTTTCACGTACACACGCTTTCCAAGCGTGCGCGATCGACCACTCCGCCACCTGTCCGTTCACGCCACGTCGTGCGCGCCGCCGGACGGTCGATCCGGCGGGAGGCGGGCCTGATAGAACAAGGCGGCCCCCTCGGCAAGCGCCTCCTTGATCCCCATATGGACGCCAGAGCCATTCCGTCCCCCGAGGAGTCCCATGCTGTTTCAGAAAAGCGCCGAACTGCCCACGGCCGAGACCGCCCTGCCCGGCCGGGCCGAGCCCCTGCGCACTGACGAGGTCCATTACGTCAAAGGCCGCCCGCTGAAGGGCCCGCACCCCGACGGTTTCCAGACGGCGATCTTCGGCATGGGCTGTTTCTGGGGCGTGGAGCGGATCTTCTGGAACCTGCCGGGGGTGTGGGTCACCGCCGTCGGCTATTCCGGCGGGATCACGCCCAACCCGACCTATGAGGAGACCTGCACCGGCCGCACCGGCCACGCCGAGGTGGTCCAGGTCGTCTTCAACCCCAACGAGATCAGCTACGCCGAACTGCTCAAGGCCTTCTGGGAGAACCACGACCCGACGCAGGGCATGCGCCAGGGCAATGACGTCGGCACCACCTACCGCTCGGCCATCTACACCCTGAACGCGGATCAGCAGCGCGAGGCCGAGGCGTCGCGCGACGCCTATCAGGCGGCCCTGAGCGCCGCGGGCCGCGGCGCGATCACCACCGAGATCGTCCCCGCCGGGCCGTTCTATTTCGCCGAGGACTATCACCAGGGCTATCTGGCCAAGAATCCCAACGGCTACTGCGGCATCGGCGGCACGGGCGTGACCTGTCCGATCGGCGTCGGCGTCGAGGCCTGAGGCGATGTTCCGGGGCGGCCGGCTTCACCCCGGCCGCCGACAGGCGTAGGACGGCCCGAAAGATCAGGGAGCCCGTCCATGTCCTTCGTCCATGCCGATGAAATCCGCAGCCGTTTTTCGGCGGCCCTGTCGGCCATGTATCGGACCGAGGTGCCGCAGTACGGCGCGTTGTTGACCCTGGTGGCCGACATCAATGCGGCGGCGCTGAACGCCGATCCCGCCCTGGCCCAACACCTGGACCAGGCTGGCGACCTGGCCCGTCTGTCCGAGGAGCGGCACGGCGCCATCCGCGTCGGCACGGCCCAGGAGCTGTCGACCATCGCCCGCGCCTTCGCCGTCATGGGGATGCAGCCGGTCAGCTATTACAATCTGGCGCCCGCCGGCGTGCCGGTTCATTCGACCGCCTTCCGCCCCGTGGATCCCGAGGCGCTGCGGCGCAATCCCTTCCGCGTCTTCTGCTCCCTGTTGCGGATGGAGCTGATCGAGGACGAGACCCTGCGCGAGGAGGCCGAGGCCGCCCTGGCCCGGCGCGACATCTTCACCCCCGGCGCGCGCACGCTGATCGATGCGGCCGAGACCCAGGGCGGGCTGGACCAGGACCAGGCCGACCGTTTCGTGTCCGAACTGCTGGAGACCTTCCGCTGGCACGCCCAGGCGACCGTCAGCGCCGAGACCTACGACCGGCTGGTCGCGGCCCATCGGCTGATCGCCGACGTGGTCAGCTTCAAGGGTCCGCACATCAACCACCTGACGCCTCGCACCCTGGATATCGACGCGGCCCAGGCGGAAATGCCCCGGCGCGGCATCGCCCCCAAGGAGACGATCGAAGGCCCGCCGGCCCGCGCCTGTCCGGTGCTGCTGCGCCAGACCAGCTTCAAGGCGCTGCAGGAGAAGATCGTCTTTCCGGGCGACACCGGCGCCGTGGAAGGCGCTCACACCGCCCGCTTCGGCGAGATCGAACAGCGTGGCTGCGCCCTGACCCCCGCCGGCCGCGCTCTCTATGACGCCGCGCTGGCCAGCAAGGACTTCTCCGCCCTGCCCGACGACTGGACGGCCCTGCGCCGACAGGGCCTGGCCTGGTTCCGCTTCGTCCCGACCGAACAGGGCCTGTCGCGCGCCGGGCGGCTGTCGGGCGACCTGGAGGCCTTGATCGCCGACGGCGACGTGGCCGCCCGGCCCATAACCTATGAGGATTTCCTGCCGGTCAGCGCGGCGGGCATCTTCCAGTCCAACCTGGGGGCGGAGGCGCGCGACGGCGGTTACGCGGCCGATCCGGCCCGCGCCGAGTTCGAGGCCGCCCTGGGCCGCGCGGTGCAGGACGAGATGGCGCTGTACCGGGCCGAGCAGGACGCCTCGGTCGCGGCGACGCTGACGGCGCTGGGCGTTTCGCGCCCCCTGGCCGTCTGAACCGCCGAGACGATCCGCCCGCTTGCCTGACGCCCCCGCTGGTCTCATAGACCGCGCCGTGACCCCGCACGCCGCCCCGTCGATCCGCCGCTACGACCTGGACTGGATCCGGGTCGCCGCCTTCGGCCTGCTGATCCTGTATCACGTGGGCCTGGTTTACGGCGTCTACGACTGGCACGTGCACAGCGATCACACCTTCGAGTGGATGCGCGAGGCGGTGCTGGTCACCAATCCGTGGCGGCTGACGCTGCTGTTCCTGGTGTCGGGCGCGGCGCTGCGGTTCATGACCCTGCGGCGCACCCCGCGCGAAGTGGCCCGCGCCCGGTTCGCCCGACTGGCGCCGCCGCTGCTGTTCGGAGCAGTGGTCCTGGTGCCCATCCAGTCGTGGATCGAGGCCCGCGACAAGGCGAACTGGCCCGGCGGGATGGACGGTTATCTGGCCTGGATGCGGCACGAGTTCGGCTGGAGCGGTCTGGCCGACGGCGTGCCCGTCAATCACCTGTGGTTCGTCGTCTATATCGCCGCCTACAGCGCCGTGGCCATTCTGCTGTGGCGCCGGGCGGGGATGATCGAGCGACTGGGCGACGCGCTGGAGCGGGTGCTGCGCGGCCCGCGCCTGCTGGTCGTGCCCATCCTCTATCTGATCGCCATCCGCATCGCCCTGTTCCCGATCTTCGGCCTGACCAACAACCTGCCCTTCGACTGGTACAATCACGCCCTTTCGCTGGGCGCCTTCCTGTTCGGCTTCGCCGTGGTCGGTCGCGAGTCGATCTGGCGGGGGCTCGAGCGCTGGCGCTGGGTCGCGGTCGGACTGGCGGTCGTGGCCCTGCCGATCATGATGCTGCAGGTGTGGCATCCCGGCGGGCGGGCCTTCTTCGGCGTGCCCAAGGCCATCGTCTACGGCGTCGACCAGTGGGCCGTCATCGCCGCCATCCTGGGTTTCGGCAGCCGGTGGCTGCGGGACCGCTCGGGCCCGGTCCTGACCTATCTGACCCAGGCCACCTTCCCGCTCTATCTGGCGCACCAGACGGTGCTGGTCGTGGCGGTCTGGATCATCCGCCCGGCGCACCTGCCGGCGGGCCTGGAGGTGCTGGCGCTGATCGCCGCCACCTTCCTTGGCAGTCTGGCGATCTACGAGATCGTGCGTCGCATCGATCCGATCCGGCCGCTCTGGGGGCTTAAGCCCCGCGACGGACGGCCGTGGCCGCTGGACCTGGCCGCCTGGCGCGGCGAAGGCGTTCGCTATCGCCGTCGCCGCGCGCTTCTGGCGGTCGGGGTCGCCGCGCCCGTACTGGCCCTGATGGTCGTGCTGGTCGCCAGCGCCGCCTATCCTGGCTTCGACAACGCCACCCAGTTCCTCAGCGAGCTGGGCGGGGCGACGGCCCAGGCGCCGATCATCTTCAACGCCGGGGTCTTCGCCGCCGGCGTGATGGCGGGCCTGGCCGGAATCGGCTTCGGCCTGACCCTGTACGCCCTCAGCGGCGCGCGGGTTGCGGGGGTGGTGACCGCCGTGGTCTTCGTCCTGGCGGGCGCGGGCCTGTCGCTGTCGACGCTCTATCCCTGGCCCGATCCGCGCCACATGGTCATCAACCTGGGTCTAGGGATCCAGTTGGCCCCGCTGCTGCTGTTCTGGGGCCTGTCGTCGCGACGGGACCTGCCGGGGTTGAAGATATTCCTGGCGGCCACCTTCGTGGTCATGGCGGTGCTGACGCTGTTCACCAAACACCTGGTCTTCCCGGGAACCGTGAATCCGGCGAATGTCGGCTGGTGGGAACGCGCCTACGCCATCGTCCTGGTCTGTTGGGTCGGAGTGGCGGCGTGGGTGCTGGAGCGCAAGCTCCGAACGGACGCCGGCCCGCGCCGCCACAGCCCCGTCGCGGCGGGATCGGCCGAATAGGTCCGGGGTTCCTCCTCGATATTTTTCGCCCTTATCAACATCGCGTGATTGAAAATCGCGCGAATGTGATCGAGTATAGGCGCGGTGCTGCAGTGCAGCATTCCGCGTCGTTTCCGCCCGCCGGACGACGACGGCTCATCAGGGGGCGTCTTGAGCGGCATGAACAAGCTGGCGATCCGGCCTGTCGAACAGGCTGACATCCAGAACCTTTCTCTGGCCCCGCGTGAGCCGGACTGGTCGTGGCTGCCCGAAGAGGCGCCTCTGGCCATGCCGCGTCAGTCGCTGGAGGCGGCCGTCGCCGCGCGCGACGTGACCCCCGCCACCTCCCCGCGCACCGTGCTGATGCGCCGTCTGACGCTGCTGGCCGGCACCCTGGCCCTGGCCGGCCTGTCGGCGATCGCGCCCTTCTATCTGTACGCGCGCAAGGGATGGGACCCGACCGAGATGCTGGCCTTCGGCATCTTCATGGTGCTGATCACCGCCATCTCCTGCTGGTTCGTCAGCGGCCTGATGGGCCTGATCGTCATGCTGCGCGGCCGCGATCAGGCGGACCTGCGCTTCGCCGCCCACCCCGGTTCGCCGCGCACCCGCACCGCCCTGCTGATGCCGCTGTACAATGAGGACGCCCGCGCCTCCTTCGCGCGCCTGGCCCAGATCGACGCCTCGCTGGCGCGGCTGGGCGCCTCTTCGGCCTTCGACATCTTCGTGCTGAGCGATTCCACCAAGGACGAGGCCGCCGCCGCCGAGCGGTCGGCCTTCCAGGCCTTCCGCCTGGCCGCCAACGCCAAGGCCTACTACCGTCGGCGCACCGAGAATTCGGAGCGCAAGGCCGGCAACCTGGCCGAATGGGTGCGTCGCTTCGGCGGCGCCTACGAGACCATGATCGTCTTGGACGCGGACAGCACCATGGCCGGCGAGACCCTGCTGCGCATGGTCGACGCCATGGAACGCAACCCCGGTGTGGGCCTGATCCAGACCGCGCCGGTGATCGTCAAGGCGCGCACCGTCTTCGCGCGCGTGTCGCAGTATTCGGTGCGCCTGTACGGCCGCGTCGCCGCCGCCGGACTGGCCTACTGGACCGGTTCGGAATCCAGCTACTGGGGCCACAACGCCATCATCCGCACCCGCGCCTTCGCCGGTTGCTGCGGCCTGCCCAGCCTGCCGGGCCGCAAACCGTTCGGCGGCCATATCCTGAGCCATGACGTGGTCGAGGCCGCCCTGCTGCGCCGCGCTGGCTGGGCCGTGCACGTCACCGCCGCCCTGGATGGCTCGTGGGAAGAGACCCCGCCGTCGATCACGGATTTCATCCGCCGCGACCACCGCTGGTTCCAGGGCAATCTGCAGCATCTGGGCCTGATCGGCGCCAAGGGCCTGTCGCCCATGAGCCGCCTGCAGCTGCTGATGGGCTGCATGGCCTATCTGTCGTCGCCGCTGTGGCTGGCCTCGCTGACGGTCGGACTGTTCATCCAGATGTTCTACCCGGTCGATTGGGCCAGCTTCTTCTACATCCTGAACCCACAGTTCACGCCCTTCATGCTGGCGTCGCTGCTGGCGGGCGTGCTTCTGATCGGCCCCAAGTTCATGGGCGCGGCTCTGGTGCTGAGCCGGCCCGCCGAACTGCGCGCCTTCGGGGGTCGGCGCGGCGTGGCCCGCGGCATGGCCGCCGAGATCGCCCTGTCGGCCATCCTGGCGCCCCTGCTGATGGTGGCCAACACCAAGGCCTTCATCCAGATCCTGTCCGGCCACGACACCGGCTGGACGACCCAGCAGCGCGAGGCCGACGGCCTGGCCTGGTCCGACGCCCTGCGCGCCATGCGCTGGCAGATGATGGCCGGCGTGGCCTTCCTGGCCCCGCTGTGCGTGCGCCCGGACCTGGCCACCTGGTTCGCCCCGATCGTCCTGCCCCTGCTGTTCGCCGCCCCGATCGCGGTGTGGACCTCGCGCGTGCGCGCCGGCGACGCCCTGGCGGCCAAGGGCTTCCTGCTGACCCCGGCCCAGGACGGCGTCAGCGTCAACCCGGCCGTGCTGTACGCGCCGCGCTCCCCGCTGCGCGCGGTCGCGGGCGGCGTCCTGGCGCCGGTCGTGGCCCCCGCCATGGTCCCGGCCCGCGCGCCGGAGCTGTAACCTTCACCGATGCGTAGCGGCCACACCGGCGCAGGAACCGATACGGTGAAGCTCGACGCGCCCGCGATTCCGCATCACCTTGGTCCGGCATCAGATGAAGGGGATCCGATTCCATGGCCAGCAAGAACGGTTCCGACGCCAAGCCCGACCTGCGGCTCGTCGCGGCCGAGGCCGAGGTCTATGACCTGATGCGCGCGCCCGAGACCACCGCCGAGCGCGTCAAACGTCTCCAGCTGGAGGCGCACGCCCTGGCGCTGGAAGAGATCGAGGCGCTGGAGAAGCTGCTGCTCGAAGCGGCCGCCAAGGCCAAGGACATCGCCAACGGCGGCGACGCCTACCCCGTCGGCGCCCGCGAGATGGCGTCGCGCCTGGCCGCCGACCTGCCCACCAAGGCCGAGACCATCAAGACGATCGTCCACCGCGTCAGCTGACGCCCGGCTGAACATGATGGAACGGCGGGCCGCCTCGCCCGCTTCCTGAGGGACCAGAGCCTTCAGGAGAATCCATATGGACGACCGTTTCAAAGCCCGCGCCGAGGACGTCGCCGACCACGAGCGCGCGATCCAGCGCGACATTGACCGCACCGACGCGCGCCAAGACGACGCCGGCCAGGGCGACGACAAGGAAATCGGCGCGGTCCAGGCCGGGGCCCGCCGCTATCCCGAACCGCCCTTCCCCAAACAGCATCAGGTCAAGCCAGGCGATGAATCCGCCCTGGACCCCGCGCCGATGTACGACGCCCCCTTCTGGAAGGGCTCGGGCAAGCTGGAAGGTTTCGCCGCCCTGATCACCGGGGCCGATTCCGGGATCGGCCGCGCGGTCGCGGTCCTGTTCGCGCGCGAGGGTTGCGACGTGGTCGTCTGCCACCTGGACGAGGACGACGACGCCGAGACCACAAAGGCCGCGGTCGAGGCCGAGGGCCGCCGCGCCGTGGTGCTGAAGGGCGACGTCTCGGACCCCGCCTTCGCCGAGACCGCGGTCAAGGCCACGCTGGACGCCTTCGGCCGGCTGGACGTGCTGGTCCCCAACGCGGCGTTCCAGGAGCACGTCAACGCCTTCGAGGACCTGACGCATGAGCATTTCGACCGCACGCTGAAGACCAACCTCTATGGCTACTTCAACATGACCAAGGCGGCGGTGCCGCACATGAAGGCCGGCGGCGCGATCGTCATGACCGGCTCGGTGACGGGGCTGCAGGGCAACAAGGACTTGCTGGACTATTCTCTGACCAAGGGCGGCATCCACGCCTATGCGCGATCGCTGGGCACGCATCTGGCGCCTCGGGGCATCCGTGTGAACGTGGTCGCACCTGGACCGGTCTGGACCCCGCTGAACCCGGCCGACAAGGATGAGGACAAGACCTCTACCTTCGGCGCCGACACCGTGATGAAGCGCCCGGCCCAGCCCGAGGAGATCGCGCCCGCCTACGTCTTTTTGGCCTCGCCCCAGATGTCCAGCTTCATCACCGGCGAGATCCTGCCGATCATTGGCGGCTATTCGGGCGGCTGACGCGCCGCCTCGCCCCCGGCTACGCCAGGACGTCGTCGTAGTCGGGGTGCCGCTTGTGCCAGGTCACCGCATAGCTGCAGCGCGGGAAAAGCCTCAAACCATTCTCGCGCGCGTGCTCGGCCATTGACTGCATGAAGCGGCCCGCGGCGCCCGAGCCGCGCAGCCCGGGCTCGGCCTCCACGTGCAGGATCACCCGCGCGCCGCCGCGAACGGCGTAGTCGGCCCAGACCTGGCCGCCCCCTGTCTCCGTGTCGAAATCCTGCTCGAAGCGGTTCTCGCCCGCGTCGTCCCTGAACTGGCCCATGCGTCACTCCTTCGCCGCTTCAACCGCTTGAAGGGCCGCCGCGTTCCAGGGTGCGTCAGATGGGCCGGTCCTGAAGCAGTTGGATCAGGCCCAGCACGCTTTTGACCGTGAACCAGACGCTGAGCAGGAACCAGATCAGCAGGAACACCAGCAGGAACGGGATGCCGATCAGCAACACCGAGGCGAGCGCGCTGACGGCGATGCCGATCCAGGCGGCGATGGTCCACCAGAAGACAGACCAGAACAGCCGAATCTGGGCGTCGATATGCTGGCGTGGCACGCCGGTCGCGGTTCCGCGCGAAACGTAGGATACGATCAGCCCAATCAGGACCAGCACGTTCGCGCTGGGGATCGACAGGATGAACAGGGCCCAGGCGATCAGGGCCGGGACCTTGCCCTCGGCTTCCTGGCCGGCGGTGAAGTTCGGCGTCGTCATGCGGCGTCTCCTCAGAACAGCCAGGCGTTCGGATGCGGAATGCCCCGCCCCGCCCTCAGTTTCATCACGCCATAGGCCCCGCGCGCCAGGGTCCATACCGCCGCGACGAACAGGATGAAGACGCCGACGTTGACGATGATCAGCACCGCCCCGGCCACCGCGCCGATGGCGGCCGCCCAGACCGTGCGCTGCTGGAAGACATAGTGGCTGGCGGCGACATCGCCCTCCGGAGCGCGCCGCTTCCAGACCGCCAGCAGCGCCACCGCCGCCGCCACGCCCAGGGTCGGCACCGCCAGCAGGATCAGCACATAGACGGCGTACAGGGTGGAGGGCGCGTCGATGGGGTTCGGCTCTGGGGTGTGGTCGGCGCGGATCGAATCGCGCCGGTCGCGCACGACCCACGCCCCGTCGTCGCCCGGCCGCATCTGGCGAAGCGGCGCCGCCGCGCTGGCCTGGAACGGATCATAGGGCGGCTCAGGCTCATCGAACAGGTCGCGCTCGGCCGGCTCGACCCGGCGGCCGGACAGAGAGGCGGCCGAGGCGAAGCCGACCGCGTCGTCGTGGTCGTGCGCGTCGTCGCCGGTGGGCGCCTTGGGATCGACGGGATCGGCCATGCGGTTCAGATGATTCCTATTGAGCCGCCGGGTTGGCGGCGAACGTGCGCGGACAATGGCGGGGCGTCCGCCCGCGCGCAACCTCGACCGCTCAGCGCGCCAGCACGATCTCGCATCCCGGCGCGGCCGCCGCCGCCAAGGCGCCCGGCTTCTCGACCCGGATGGCGGCCCGCACCACCCGCCGGTCCGCCAGACACGCCCGGCCCAGCCGCTCGGCGAAGGTCTCGACCAGGCCGATGTGCCCCTCGGCGGCGATGGCGCGCGCCGCCTCCGCTACGGTCTCGTAATTGACGGTGTCGCCGAGCCGCTCGATGGCGTTGGGCTCCAACTCCAGCATGACGTCGATGACCAGCCGCTGCAGACAGCCGTGCTCGTGATCATAGACGCCGATGCCGGCCTCGATCTCCAGCCCGCGCACGAACACCCGCAGGGCCTCGCGCCGCAGCGGCTCCTCGCCCGGAAAGGGCGACACCGGGGAGGAAAGGGCCACGCGCTTACTCCTGCACGATGTCGGGGGTGCGCCAGGCCAGATGCTGGCCCCCGTCGACGGCGATCATCTGGCCCGTCACCAGGCCGGCGTCAATCAGCCACAGCACGGCCTGGGCCACCGCGTCCGGGCTGCCCGGATGTTGCAGCAGCGTGCCTTCGGCCTCGGCCTGGAACTCGGCCTGGGTCTGGTGGATCGACGGCAGGGTCGGCCCCGGCCCGACGCCGTTGACCCGGATGCGCGGCGCCAGCGCCTGGGCCAGCGTCCGCGTCGCCCACCACAGGCCGTTGCGCGACAGGCTGTAGGAGAAGAAGCGCGGATCGGGCTTCAGCACCTTCTGGTCCAGCAGGTTGACGATCGCCCCCTCATGCCCCTGAGCGGCGAAGGCCTCGGCCAGCACGAGGGGCGCGCGCAGATTGGTCTCGATATGCCGGTCCCAGCTTTCGCGGCTCAGCCCGCCGACGCGGTCGTCCTCGAACACCGAGGCGTTGTTGACCAGGGCCGTCACCGGACCCAGCGCCCCGACCGCGCGCGGGATCAGGTCGCGCACCGCCGCCTCGTCGGCCAGATCGGCCTTCAGCGCGACCGCGCGCCGGCCCAGCGCCTCGATCTCCGCCACCAGAGTGCGGGCGTCGTCTTCGGATGAATGGTGATGGACGGCCACGTCAAAGCCGGCCGAGGCCAGCGTCAGGCAGATGGCGCGCCCGATCCGCCGGGCGCCCCCCGTGACCAGGGCGACGCCGCGCCCCGCCTCGGGGACGCGATCAGTCAACCCGGCCGAACTCGACGTAGTTGATCAGGGCCAGGACGGCGACGAAGCCGAGGATGATGAAAAGCGCCAGCATGGAAATCGCTCCGGTTGCCCCGCCCGCATAAAGCGCCCCGCGCCAGGGTTCAAGCGCGCGCCGTCTCCTGGGCCAGCACGGCGACCAGTTCGCCCGCCGGCATGGCCCGCGCCAGCGCCGCGCCCTGGCCCGCCCACTGGGCGCCGAAGCCGGCCTCGCCTTTCGCCTTGGCCGCCGCGTTCAGCGCCTTTCCGGCGTCGTAGGCGATCGGATAGTCGGGCCGCGCCGCCGCGATCGCTTCGCCCAGGTCGACGAAGCGGTTTCTCAGGCACCGCGCCGGACGGCCGGAGACGGCGTCGGTCATGGCCGTGCGTCCGTCGCCCTGGATCAACGCGGCCTTGTAGGCGGCGTCGGCCGCGCTTTCGGGGCAGGCGACGAAGGCGGTGCCCAGCTGCGCCGCGACCGCGCCCAGATCCAAGACCGCGCGCACGCCCCGCCCATCCATGATCCCGCCCGCCGCGATCACCGGCAGGCCGCCGCGCACCACCAGCAGCCGGGTCAGCGCCAGCGTCCCCAGCCGCTCGTCCGGCGCCCCGGGATCGAACACGCCCCGGTGTCCGCCCGCCTCCCAGCCCTGCGCCACGACCGCGTCAATGCCCGCCGCCCGCGCCGCTTCGGCCTCCTTCAGGTTGGTGGCGGTGGCCAGCAGCCGGCAGCCGGCGGCCTTCAGCGCCCGCACGCGATCCTGGTCCGGCAGGCCGAAGTGCAGGCTGACCACGGCCGGCGGCCGCTGCAACAGCGCCGCCAGCATGGCGTCGTCCTCGACGAAGCTGCGATAGATTTCCCTCAGCCCCGTCGGCGGCGCGGCCTCGAAGGCGCGAAAGCTCGACCCCAGCGCCTCCAGCCAGACCGCTTCGCGCGCGGGATCGGCGCGGGCCGGGGCGTGGGCGAACAGATTGACGTTGAACGGCCGCTCGGTCAGCGCTCGCGTCGCCGCCATCATCGCCCGCGCCCCCTCGGCGTCGGTCGCCCCCACGGCGATGGAGCCCAGAGCGCCCGCGTTCGACACGGCCGCCGCCATCTCCGGCGTCGACACCCCAGCCATCGGGGCCTGGATGATGGGGACGCTCAGGCCAAGCCGCGTCAGAAGCGTCATGGCTCTCCCCTGCTCCAGACCTCGGGATGAGCGTCCAGAAAGGCCGACAGGACGCCCGCGATCTGCTCCTGATCTCGGCGCGACGGGTGCCAGTCGCAAGCGGTGAACGCCAGGGCGCCGGTCGACAGCACCGCCAGCCGATCCTCGCCCGCCGTCTTCAGCTGCTCGGCGACGCGGCCGACCGCGACGGCGATCTCGTCCTCTGCGCTGGGAGGGATCATCAGGATCAGGAAGGCGTCGCCATTGCGGGCGCGCAGGGTCTGGACGAAGCGCACATAGGTCGCCTCGTAATCCGCGCTCAACGCCTCGCGCGTCGCCCAGGGCTCGCCGGCCCCCAGCGGGGTCGAAAAGTCGTTGGTTCCCAGGTCGACCACCACCACCTGCGGCGACCAGTCCGTCGCCTCATACCGCGTCGTCCCGTCGAACAGGGCGTAGGGATAGGCCTGAGGCAAGGTGGGCAGAGCAGCGCCGCCATAGTTGCGCACGACGCCCCGACCAGAAATGGCGTTGATCTGATAGTCCGCCTGGTGGCGCCGGGCGGTCAGCGGCCCGAACGCCATCGTGTTGTCGGTGGACGCCCACACCTCCTGCGTCGTGCACTCACGTCGGTCCAGTCCCACGCCATAGCCGACCGTGTGGGAATCGCCGATGAATTCGATCTGTCGCAAGCGTCGGGGGCGGGACCGCGCCACGCCGTCGCCATCCAGTGCGAACCCGTCAAAGCGCGCCGGTCCCGCTTGATGTTCCGATACGACGTCGATGCGGACGCAGTGCGCCGCGCGCTCCAGCCCCGTAATCCGATAAAGGCCGGGGTCCGGGCGGATCATCTCGCCGACGCGTCGGCCGTCGATCAGCAGATGCAGAATTTGGTCGCCAGGACCGACGCGGAAGAAGACGGAGTCGCCGGTGAACGCCGCCTCGAAATAGACACCCGGCCACTGATAGGTCAGGCCCTCCCCTTCGGAAACCACCCGACCGCCTGCGAGGAAGGGCAGAGGCTTGGGTGCGGCCGCCGACGGGGCGCGCTCCACCCGCACCTGCGCAGCCGCAGGTGTGGCCAGGGCCGCAGCAAAGGTCGCGGCCAGGCCGCCAAAGGCCACGGCGCGTCGATCCGGCCGCGCTACGCCGCTCATCCTGTCGCTTCTGGAAATCTGCACGGGTCCGTTTCTCCAAGGGAGCGTCATCTAGCATCGCCTCCGCTCTCGCCCGCAATCCCGGCTGCCGCGCACGACCGCGGCGTGCTAGCCAAGACGGATGAACCCGTCCCTGATCGCCATGCTCATCGTCGTCCTGGCCGGAGGCGCCACCGCCCTTCAGGCGCCGACCAACGCCCGCCTGGCCGGAGCGGTCGCCTCTCCGGTCAACGCCGCCTTCATCTCCTTCGCGGTCGGGACGGTGGTGCTGGGGGTGATCGCGGCGGCGCTGCACACCCGGCCGGACATGGCCGCGACCCGCGCCCTGCCGTGGTACGCCTGGCTGGGCGGGGCCTACGGGGCCTGTTTCGTGGTCGCCGCCGCCTGGGGCGTGCCGCGCCTGGGGGTGGCCATGACCATCACCCTGATGGTCGGCGGCCAGCTGCTGATCAGCCTGTTCCTGGACCATTTCGGCGCGCTGGGCGTGCCGCGCCAGCCGCTGAACATCGGCCGCATCGCCGGCGTCGCCCTGGTCCTGGCGGGCGTGCTCCTGGTCCGCCGCTCCTGAGATTTCGCCGGAACCGCGATCAAGCCTTCACGCTTTGTAACAAGCGGCATGGCCAAGCCGCCCGGCGCGCGCTAGTCATGCCGCCACTGCGAGCAGGGCCAACCCTGCCGATCGAATGACCAAGCTCAGGGATACATGATGACTCAGTGGGTCTACGGCTTCGGCGGGGGTTCCGCCGACGGCGATGCGTCGATGAAGAACCTGCTCGGCGGCAAGGGGGCCAACCTGGCCGAGATGTCGTCGCTGGGCCTGCCGGTGCCCCCCGGCTTTACCATCACCACCGAGGTCTGCACCTGGTACTACGCCAATGGCGAGACCTACCCCGCCGACCTGGAGGCCCAGGTCCAGGCCGCCCTGGCCAAGGTCGAGGGCGTGGTCGGCAAGACCTTCGGCGACGTGGACAATCCGCTGCTGGTCTCGGTCCGCTCGGGCGCCCGCGCCTCCATGCCGGGCATGATGGACACGGTGCTGAACCTGGGCCTGAACGACCAGACGGTCGAGGGCCTGGCCAAGCTGTCGGGCGACCGCCGTTTCGCCTTCGACAGCTACCGCCGCTTCATCACCATGTATTCCAACGTCGTCCTGGGCCTCAGCCACGACGACTTCGAGGAGGTGCTGGACCAGCACAAGGACCGACTGGGCGTCACCGTCGACACCGACCTGACCGCCGCCGACTGGGAGAAGGTCGTCGCCGACTACAAGCAGGTGGTCGAGCGCGAACTGGGCCACGCCTTCCCTCAGGATCCCAAGGACCAGCTGTGGGGCGCCGTCGGCGCCGTGTTCGAAAGCTGGATGAACGACCGGGCGAAATTCTATCGCCGCATGCACGACATTCCCGAGAGCTGGGGCACGGCCGTCAACGTCCAGTCGATGGTGTTCGGCAACATGGGCGAGACCTCGGCCACCGGCGTCGCCTTCACCCGCAACCCCTCGACCGGCGAGGCGCGCCTGTACGGCGAGTTCCTGATCAACGCCCAAGGCGAGGACGTGGTCGCCGGCATCCGCACGCCTCAGTCCCTGACCAGGGTCGGCCGCGAGGAGATGGGCGAGACCGCGCCCTCAATGGAAGAGGCCATGCCCGAGGTGTTCGCCCAGTTCGTCGACGTCGTCGGCAAGCTGGAAAGCCACTACCGCGACATGCAGGACATCGAGTTCACGGTCGAACAGGGCCGGCTGTGGATGCTGCAGACCCGCAACGGCAAGCGCACCGCCAAGTCGGCGCTGAAGGTCGCCGTCGACCTGGCCGCCGAGGGCGTGATCTCCCAGGAAGAGGCGATCAGCCGCGTCGAGCCCTCGGCCCTGGACCAGTTGCTGCACCCGACCCTGGACCCGGACGCCGAGCGCGTGGTCATCGCCGCCGGCCTGCCCGCCTCACCGGGCGCGGCGACCGGCAAGATCGTCTTCGACGCCGACGAGGCCGAGCGCCTGTCGGGCCTAGGCGAGGCGGTCATCCTGGTGCGCGAGGAGACGTCGCCCGAGGACATCCACGGCATGCACGCCGCGCGCGGCATCGTCACGGCCCGCGGCGGCATGACCAGCCACGCCGCCGTCGTGGCGCGCGGCATGGGCCGGGCCTGCGTCTCCGGCGCCGGCGAGATCGACATCGACGAGGACAAGGGCGTCTTCACCGTGCGCGGCCGCACTTTCAAGGCCGGCGACGTCATCACCATCGACGGCTCCAAGGGCGAGGTGCTGGACGGCGCGGTCAAGATGATCGAGCCCGAGCTGACCGGCGACTTCCAGACCCTGATGGGCTGGGCCGACACAGTGCGCCGCCTCAAGGTTCGCGCCAACGCCGAGACGCCGCTGGACGCCAAGACCGCGCGCGGCTTCGGCGCCGAGGGCATCGGCCTGTGCCGCACCGAGCACATGTTCTTCGACGACGCCCGCATCGCCGCCGTGCGCGAGATGATCCTGGCCGACGATGAGGCCGGCCGACGCACGGCCTTGGCCAAGATCGCGCCGTTCCAGAAGTCGGACTTCGTGGAACTGTTCGACATCATGGCCGGCCTGCCGGTCACCGTGCGCCTGCTGGACCCGCCGCTGCACGAGTTCATCCCCCACACGGACGAGGATATCGACGCCCTGGCGGCGACCTCCGGCATCGACGCCGAGAAGCTGAAGCGCCGTGCGCGCGAACTGCACGAGACCAACCCCATGCTGGGCCACCGCGGCTGCCGGCTGGGCGTGGCCTATCCCGAAATCTACGAGATGCAGGTCCGCGCCATCCTGGAGGCGGCGCTGGAGGTGAAGGCCCGCTCCGGCCAGGCCCCTCTGCCCGAGATCATGCACCCTCTGGTCGCGCTGGGCCTGGAGATGAAATACCTGCGCGAACTGACCGATCGCACGGCCAAGGCCGTGTTCGATCAGGCCGGCGACAGCGTCGACTATCTGGTCGGCACCATGATCGAGCTGCCGCGCGCCGCCATCCGCGCGGGCGACCTGGCCGAATACGCCCAGTTCTTCAGCTTCGGCACCAACGACCTGACCCAGACGACCTTTGGCATCAGCCGCGACGACTCGGGCCGCTTCCTGCAGGCCTATCTGGACAAGGGCATCTTCGAGACCGACCCCTTCGTGCGCTTGGACCAGGATGGCGTGGGCGACCTGATCCAGATCGCGGCCGAGCGCGGCAAGGCCGTGCGGCCGGACGTCAAGTTGGGCATCTGCGGCGAACATGGCGGCGATCCGGCCTCCATCGCCTTCTGCGAGAAGGCGGGCCTGAACTACGTCTCGTGTTCCCCCTACCGCGTGCCCATCGCCCGACTGGCGGCCGCGCAGGCCGCGCTGGACATGGAGCGCGAAAAGGATCGCTGACATCGACGTCAGGCACGATCGTTCAAGGGGCGGCCCAGCGGGCCGCCCTTTTTCGTCCGCAATCCCGCCATTCTTGAAAGAACAATGACTGTGTCATGAAACTCACAGCAAATGGTGAGTTCATGCGCCCTACGGAACGCTCGGTTTGCTGACCTATTTAAGCACTCGCTGGATGGGGCCGATGGCTTCAAGACCATCGCATCTAGGAGTCTAAAGAAACAATGCGTAACATTCTTCTCGCCGCCGCCGCCGTTTCCGTCATCGCCGCGCCGGCCTTTGCTCAGACGATGCAGAGCCCGACCTATTACGGTACTCTGGGCTATTCTCAACTTGACCACTCGGACGGCGACCTTGGCGCCGTCACGGGCCGCGTCGGCGCCAAGTTCAATCCCTATTTGGGCGTCGAAGGCGAAGCCTCCATCGGCGTGAAGGACGACGACTTCACCTTCGCCGGCGTGGACGGCAAGATCGAGCATGACTACGACGCCGCCGCCTATCTGGTCGGCACCCTGCCCGTGACGCCGAACTTCGAACTCTTCGCGCGCGGCGGCTACGGCACCACCAAGATCAAGACCGAGCTGGCCGGCTTCGACGGCGAGGTCGACGGCGAAAGCTGGAACTACGGCGCGGGCGCCAACTACTATCTGGACGGCCAGAACGGCCTGCGCGCCGACTGGACGCGCCGTGACTTCCGCGACGACGCCGGCGAGGCCGACGTCTATTCGCTGAGCTACGTGCGCCGCTTCTAAGCCGGCCCTTCCCCCGATCCGCGAGGCCGCCGCCGGGCGGCGGCCTCCTCCCCTCCGCCTCCGCGCCCTCCCCGGCGCGGAACCATCCCGGCCGTCCCGATGGGACCGCCCCAACCCAAGGAGCATTTCGATGCGCAACATCCTCCTGACCGCCGCCGCCGTGTCCGCCCTGGCCGCGCCGGCCTTCGCCCAATCCGCCGCCCCCGAGGCGCCGCGCGGCTACGGCTCGCTGGGCTACACCTATCTGGACGACGCCTACACCGGCGCCGTGACCGGCCGCCTGGGCGTGAACCTGAACCGCTATCTGGCCGTCGAGACCGAGGCCTCGGTCGGCGTGCGCGACCACGACTACGAACTGGCGGGCGTGGACGGCACGCTCAAGCACGAATGGGACGCCGCGGGCTACGTCGTCGGCAAGTATCCGATCGGCGACCGGATGGAGCTGTTCGCGCGCGGCGGCTACGGCCACACCGAACTGAAGCAGGAGATCGCCGGTCAGACCACCGACGTCGGCGGCGACCACTGGAGCTACGGCGCCGGCGCGACCTACAATCTGGACGGCGCCAACGGCGTGCGCGCCGACTGGACCCGTCGCGACTTCGACGGCGACAGCAACGAGCTGGACAGCTACACGCTCAGCTACGTGCGCCGCTTCTGATCCCCGCGATCAGTCCGCATACGAGAAGGGCGCGCTCCGCGAGGAGCGCGCCCTTCTTCATGTCCTCGGCTCAGGCGCCCGCGTCCGCCAGGGCCCACCGCTGCGACCCCTCGCCGAAGGGGCGGAAGAACAGGTCGCGATAGTGTTCGAACACCTCGACGATCTTCTGGCGCAAATCGGAAGGTACGACCGGCTCGCCGCGCTGCCGCTTCATGGCGGCGACGCAGTCGACGATCATCGTCTGGTGGGCGGAGCCGCCCATGCTCTTAAGGACCAGGGCGATGTCCTGCGCCAGGCTGTCCAGCACATGCCTCGGGGTCTTCTGGGTCATTCGGGAACTCCCCATCGTTCTCGATATGAAACGCCTCGCAAAAACTCGCACGAAGTTCAAGCGGAGCCGCGATTTTGTGATCGTCATCACGGATCGCCTTGCCATTTCGCTAGAGCTCAGCGTTTGCGACAGGTTAACGCGCTGCGATCAGGCGCGCTTCCTGACGAACACCGTCCCCGCCGAATAACCGGCGCCGAAGCTGCAGATCAGGCCCGTGTCGCGAGGCGCGAAACCATCGTTATGCAGATGGAAGGCGATGATCGACCCGGCCGAAGAGGTGTTGGCGTAGTCGTCCAGGATGATCACGTTCTCTTCCGGCGACGGGTCGCGGCCCAGCACCTTCCGGCCGATCATCGAGTTCATGTTGATGTTGGCCTGGTGCAGCCACAGCCGCTTCAGCCCCTGCGGATCCAGCCCCAGCTCGCCGGCGTGGTCCACGATCATGTCCGACACCATCGGCACCACGTCCTTGAACACCTTGCGGCCCTGCTGGACGAACAGCTTGTCGTTCTGCACCGCGCCGTCGAACGCGGGCGTGTCCAGATGGGCGGTGTCGCGCGCGTTGCGGTTCAGGAAGCCGAAGTTGTTGCGGATGTTGTTCGAGAACACCGTCTTCAGCCGCGCGCCCAGCACGTCCCAGCCGCCCGGCCCCGCGGTCTCCGACGACTCCACGATCACGGCGGTGGCCACGTCGCCGAAGATGAAATGGCTGTCGCGGTCGGTGAAGTTCAGGTGCGCCGAGCAGATTTCGGGGTTCACCATCAGCACGGCCTTGACCGACCCGCCGGCGATGAAGTCCGCCGCCGTCTTGATGCCGAAGGTGGCCGACGAACAGGCCACGTTCATGTCGAAGGCGAAGCCCTCGATCCCCAGAGCCTGCTGCACCTCGATGGCCATGGCCGGATACGGGCGCTGCATGTTGGACGCCGCGCACAGCACGGCCCCGATCTCGCTGACCGGCTTGCCCCAGGCCTTGATCGCCTGACGCGCGGCCTTGACCGCCATCTCGGCCAGGATCGACAGTTCGTCGTTCGACCGCTCGGCCAGGTTTGGCGCCATGCGCGCCGGGTCGATGATCCCCGACTTGTCCATGACGAAACGGCTCTTGATGCCCGACGCCTTTTCTATGAACTCGACCGAGGAATGGGTCTTGGGCTCCAGTTCCCCGGCGGCGATGGCCTCGGCGTGCTCGGCGTTCCAGCCGTCGGCCCAGGCGTTGTAGCTTTCGACCAATTCGGCGTTGGACACCGACTGCTCGGGGGTGAAAAGGCCGGTGGCGGCGATGACGGCGTGAGCCATTGTTTGTTTTCCTATCGCTCGGCGCGCGGCGCCTCGCTGCTTGAGGAAGCGTGTCTCGCGCGCGGGCCGTGCTGCTGAGAGGAGCGTTTCCTATCCGAACCCGTCAATAAGACGGCGGCGGCCTGCGGTCGAGACTGGCCATGACTCCAGTCGCCCAGCGCCTTATCCGACCGCGCGGCGCCTTCGGGGCCGGTTGGTCGCGCGCGGCGATCAGCGAGGCGACCAGGTCCTCGGCCTCGCACGGCCAGCCCTCGGGCGTGACATAGACCGGATAGGCGATCAGGGCCGCGTGGATCAGGTCCTCCACCGTCGCCCGGCGCGTGCGCCGCTCGAACCCCAGCCGGTCCTCCGTCAGCCCCCAGCCCGCATAAAACGGCCGCCCATAGACCGACACCGCCTTGCCCCGCATCAGCGCCTCGAACCCCGTCAGGGAGGTCAGGGTCGTCACCCGCGTGCAGGCCGCCAGGCAGTCGACGATGTCCAGGCCGTCCGCCGTGGCGTCCACCTCGCGCAACGCCCCCGCATCCAGCTTGCCGGGCCGGTTGCCCGCCAGCACGTCGGGATGGTTGCGATAGACCAGGAAGGCGTTGGGATGATCCGCCCGCGCCGCCGCCACCAGCGCGGAGTTGGTGTTCAGCTCCGGCGCGCAGCCCTTCAAGATCGACTTGTCGTTCTCGACCTGGCCGACCACCAGCACCACCTCGCGGTCGGTCGGCCAGCCCTCGGGCGCTCGGCCCTTCAGATTGTATTTCGACAGCCCCGCCTCGACCACGCTGCGCCCTAGCGCCGCCGCCCGCGCCTGCTGTGAGGGGTTCAGATCGGTCGTCTCGATCAGCGTCTCCAGCCGCGACGGCCCGCTCGGGTCGTAATAGACCCCCTGGTCGTCCAGGGCGACCGACAGCGCCCCCACGAAGTCCGACCCCAGCCCGCGCGAGCGGATGAAGCCGTCCTCCATCCGCACCATCGGCCCGTCATAGGCTTCGGCCGCCCGCCGGATCGCCTCGCTCTCCTTGCCCGCCCACCAGATCAGCCGCCCGCCGGTCGCGCGGGCGTACGCCGCCGCCGCCCTGGCCCGCCAGAAATAGCGCAGCCGCGCCTTGGGCGCGTTCAGCAGACGCCGCACAGGCGGCCGCTTGGCCGGGGCGAAACCGACCGCCGCCCAGTCGCCCGCCAGCCGGGCGGCCCGGTCCCTGAGCGCGACCAGCCGCTCCAGCGCCTCTTCCGCCTCGCAGCGCCGCCCCGTGACCGGATCGACATAGCGGCTGTAGGCGATCAGCGCGGCCGCCGCGACCGTCTCCAGGTCCCGCGCCACGCCGCGCCGTCCGGTGTCGACCGCATCCGTCGTCAGCCCCCATCCCGAATAGAAGGGCGCGCCGAAGCAGCGCACCGGCAGCCCCCGCATCAGCGCCTCGAACCCCAGGGCCGAGGTCACGCAATAGACCGCGTCCACCGCCGCCAGCAGGTCCGCCGGCCGCACGTCGGCGTCGATCAGCGTGACGCCCTCCAGGTCCGTGATGCAGCCCTGCTTTCTTCCCGCCGCCACGGCCGGATGCCGCTTGACGATCAGCTGCGCCTCCGGTTCGTCGCGCCGCGCGGCCCGCATCATCTCGGCGAAGCTGTCGGTGGACGCCAGGCCGTAGCCGATGGAGGCGTCGCCCAGCGTCTGGTCCACGATCAGCACCCGTCGCCCGGACTTCAGCAGCGCCGGGTCCAGCGGCCCGCCCATGTTCGTCTTGGACACGCCGGTCGCGACGATCCGCTCGATCAGCCCGCGCGCCCGCGCCCGAACCCCATCATCGCACCAGGTTTCGGCCTCGACGATCAGCCGCTCCAGTCGGCTGGGCCGCGTCGCGTCGTAATAGACCCCCAGGTCGTCGATGATCAGGCTCAGGCTCGTCGCCCCCGCCTCGCCGATGCCCACCGAGCGCAAAAAGCCGTCTTCCAGCGCCACATAGGACCGGCCGGTCTTGGCCGCCCAGCGCCGACCCGCCGCCGCCGTGGGCTTCATGCCCCACCCCAGCACCGCCTTCACGTCTCCGCCCGGCGTCCGGCGCAGGTCGTATTCGGGCAGGAAGGCCTTCAGGAACGGGACCTTCAGCACACCCGGCGCGCACACCCAGGCGGGCGTCAGATACGGATTGGCGGCGTGGTGCGGCAAGGCGTGTCCCGATCGACGAAACGCCGACCTTTAAGGCGGTTGCCCTCAGGCGGCTAGGGTCCAGGGCGTGACACGACGGCCGTAATCGGTCATGTCCCCCGCTCGCGTTTCCGAGGCCCGCCCGATGCCCTTCCCGTTCGAGATCGCCGCCGTCGAAGGCCGCGCCCGCACCGGCGTGCTGAAGACGCCGCGCGGCGACATCCGCACTCCCGCCTTCATGCCCGTGGGCACCGCCGCCACGGTCAAGGCGCTGACGGTCGATCAGGTCAAGGCGACGGGCGCCGACATCCTGCTGGGCAACACCTACCACCTGATGCTGCGCCCCGGCCCGGAGCGGATGCAGCGTCTGGGCGGCCTTCACAAATTCATGGGCTGGGACAAGCCGATCCTGACCGACTCGGGCGGCTTCCAGGTCATGTCGCTGGCCGGCATCTCCAAGCTGACCGAGAACGCCGTCACCTTCTCCAGCCACATCGACGGCTCCAAGCACGAGCTGACGCCCGAGCGCTCGATCGAGATCCAGGCCGATCGCATCGGCGCGGACATCTCGATGCAGTTGGACCAGTGCGTGGCCTACCCGGCCGAGAAGCCCGCCGCCCAGGCCGCCATGGAGCTGTCGATCCGCTGGGGCGCGCGATCAAAGGCGCGGTTCGGCCAGCGCGAGACCCAGGCTCTGTTCGGCATCCAGCAGGGCTCGACGTATCAAGACCTGCGCCGTCAGTCGTCCGAACAGCTTCAGGAGATCGGCTTCGACGGCTACGCCATCGGCGGCCTGGCCGTCGGCGAGGGCCACCAGGCCATGTGCGAGGTGCTGGACTATGCGCCTGAATTCCTGCCCGCCGACCGTCCCCGCTATCTGATGGGCGTGGGCAAGCCGGTCGATCTGGTGGAGGCGGTCTGGCGCGGCGTCGACATGTTCGACTGCGTCCTGCCTACCCGCGCCGGGCGCCACGGCCAGGCCTGGACCTGGGACGGCCCGCTGAACCTGAAGAACGCCCGCTTCGCCGAGGACCAGGATCCGCTGGACCCGACCCTGCCCTGCCCGGCCTCGTCCGGCTATTCCAAGGCCTACCTCCACCATCTGATCCGCGCCGACGAAATCCTCGGCAAGGTTCTGCTCAGCTGGCACAACATCGCCTTCTATCAGGCCCTGACCGCCGCCATGCGCGCGGCCATCGCCGAGGGCCGCTTCGAAGCGTTCCGCCGCGACTTCCACGCCCGGCACACGTCAAACGGCTGACGCCGTCTCTTTCGCTGCTGCGTCGCTCCGGCGTCCCGTTCGCCTTGTGTCATGCTCGGGCTTGATCCGAGCCGGCGCGGATGGCGGCGTGCGCGTCACTGCGGTCTCGGCCGAAACCAGCTCGGCGCGGCCGGCGGGGCGCAGTTGCGCTGCATGCCGACGCCTTTCAGGAAGGCGCGGCGCATCCGGCCCGCCTGGATGGCGGCCTGGACCTGGCGGCTGTGCTGATCGGCCCCGCTGAGACGCCGGATCCAGCTGCGCCCCGGAATGAAGTCGGTGGTCGTGTCGCGGATGGCGTTCAGCGCCGCCTTGGCGGCCGCGTCGGCGGCGCGTTCGCTGAGTAGGAGCCGTCCTGACGGGGCGGTTCATCCGTGTCCGGCCCCAGCGCCTCGTCCAGGCGCGCCACCTCCGCGCCGACGGTCGTGCACTGGTTCAGATTGCGCAGGTCGTAGGGGTTGGCCTGGGCCTGCAGCAGCACGATCGGGATCGGCTGCTGGCGCAGATTCAAGTCCTCCAGGGGGGCCGAGACCGCCGCGCCGAACCCGGCGCCCACCTGCTCCACCCCGTCCATGGCGGACCGGCCGGCGTTGCAGCCCGCCAGCGCCAGAGGCGCGGCCAACAGACACAGAAGGCGCTTCATGCCGTCCCCTAGACCACGCCTTGGAGGCCGTTCAAAGGCGCGCGACGTCGCGCGCCATCAGCAGGGCGCCTTCCAGTCCCGCGTGTTCCAGCGCCGCCGGGACCAGATAGCCCTCCGACCCCATCACCGCGACCGAGCCATAGCCGGCCACGGCCCGGCGCGCGGCGGCCTCGACCTCCGCCAGCAGGCCCGGCGTCGACATGACCCCGCCGCCGAACACGATCCGGTCCGGCGCCCAGGCGAAGATCAGGGCGGCGACCAGCTGGCCCAGATAGTCGGCCACGACCGCGCGCACCTCGGACGCATCTTCCAGCCGCCGGCCCGCCAGCCGCGCCTGCACCGCCGGCCCGGCGGCCAGGCCCTCGGCGCAGTCTTCGTGGAAGGGGCAGGCGCTGGGCTGAACGTCGCCGGGCGCCCGGCGCACGAACAGATGGCCGATCTCCGGGTGCAGCGCGCCCTTCAGCGTGTGTCCCTCGACCACCAGGCCGCCGCCGATGCCGGTGCCGAGGGTGATCACGTGCACCAGGCCGCGCACGCCCCGCCCGGCCCCGTAGCGGGCCTCCGCGAGGCCGGCCGCGTCGGCGTCGTTGACCACGGTCACGGGGCGGCGCAGATGCTCCTCGAACGTGCCGCGCAGGTCCGTGCCGATCCACGTGTGGTCGATGTTGTTCGCGGACAGGCACACCCCGTCCTTGACGATCGAGGGGAAGCACACGCCCAGCGGGGCGGAGGGCTTCGGCGCCTTCTCGCGCCCGTCGAGCTCGGCGGTGATGGCCGCCAGGGTCGCCGCCACGGGCTCGGGCATGGCCGGCTGCGGCGTGGGGATGCGGAAGCGGTCCCCGCGCAGGGTGCCCGCCTTCGGCCCCGACCCGAGGCGGACCAGGCCGCCCTTCATGCCGGTCCCCCCGACGTCGATGCCGATCGTCGTGGGGTACTTGGAGGAGCGCTGGGCGGTGCTGGTGTGCGTCGTCACGGCCCCCAGCTTAGTGCCGGGTCACGGCAGCGTGAGAATCTCCGCGCCGTCGTCCGTGACCACGATCGTGTGCTCGAACTGCGCGGTGCGACGGCGGTCGCGGGTCACCACGGTCCAGCCGTCGTCCCACTGGTCCCACTCGATCGTGCCGAGGGTGAGCATCGGCTCGATGGTGAACACCATGCCGGGCACGAGCAGGCGGTCGTGGGCCGGGGCCGCGTCGTAGTGGGGGATCACGAGGCCGGAGTGGAAGTCCACGCCCACGCCGTGGCCGATGAAGTCGCGCACCACGCCGTAGCCGAAGCGCTTGGCGTAGGACTCGATGGCGCGGCCGATCACGTTGACCTGACGGCCGGGCTTCACGGCGCGGATGCCGCGGCGCAGGGCCTCCTCGGTGCGCTCGACGAGCAGCCGGGACTCCTCGTCCACGTCGCCGACCAGGTAGGTGCGGTTGTGGTCCCCGTGGACGCCGTCCAGGTACGCGGTGATGTCCAGGTTGACGATGTCCCCGTCCTCCAGGACGGTGCCGTCCGGGATGCCGTGGCAGATGACCTCGTTGATCGAGGTGCAGATGGACCGCGGGAAGCCGCGGTAGCCCAGGCAGGACGGGTAGGCGCCGCGCTCCACGAGGAAGGCGTGCGCGATCCGGTCCAGCTCGTCCGTGGTGACGCCCGGGCGGATGTGGGCGGCGGTGTGCTCCATGGCCTGCGCGGCCAGGCGGCCGGCGGCGCGGATCCGCTCGACGCCGGCGGCGTCGTAGACGTCCGAGGCGTTGCCCTCGTCCGGGGTGGCCTTGCCGACGTACTCGGGGCGCGGGATCGCGGCCGGCACGGGCGGGGCGGGGGACGGGGCCCCGGGCGTCAGAGTGCCGACGGGGGCGAGCGACCCGGGCTCCGGCACGGCGGGGCCCGCGGGGCGGGGACCGTTGTGGCTGGACGGGGCGGCGGGGTTCTGACGCTGGGACATGTCCTCCAGCCTATCGGCCCGGCTACTGTGGCCCCCATGACCGAGACGAGCGAGTTCTGGTACAACGTCAACACGCATCAGGTGGAGGTGGGCGCCCAGTCGGACTGGTCCCAGCTGCTGGGCCCGTTCGGCACCCGTGAGGAGGCCCAGGCCGCGATGGACCGCGTGCGGGCGAACAACGAGGCCGCCGACGCCGAGGACGAGCGCGACGACGACTGGGACAGCCGTCCCGTCGACGACGCCTCCTGACCACGGCGCCGAACGACACCGGGCCCCCGTCCCTCAGGACGGGGGCCCGGTCGTCTCACGGGGCGGGTTCAGCCCTCGAAGCCGTGCTCCGGGGCCGGGAACGCGCCGTCGAGCACGTCCGCGCGATAGGCCCGGACCGCCTCACCCACGACCTCGTGCAGGCGGGCGTACTGACGGACGAACCGGGGCACCCGTCCCGCGCGCAGGCCGAGCATGTCCTGCCACACGAGCACCTGGCCCGTGGTGCCCGGGCCCGCGCCGATGCCCACGGTGGGCACCCGCAGTGCGGCGTCGACGGCGGCGGCGACGTCCGAGGGGACCATCTCCATCAGGACGG
>NZ_DLMO01000170.1 GCF_002479325.1 Brevundimonas sp. UBA7534 | reverse complement strand
CGTCATCGAGACGGTGGGGATTCTGGAAGAACGGCTGGCGCACATCTCGACGGCCATGTCGCTGTCGATCATCGGCTGCGTCGTCAACGGGCCGGGCGAGGCGCTTTACACCGACGTCGGTTTCACCGGCGGCGGCAAAGGGGCGGGCATGGTCTATCTGAACGGCAAGATCGCCCACAAACAGGCCAACGACGGGATGATCGACCACATCGTCGGCCTGGTCGAGGAAAAGGCCGCCGAGCTGGAAGCCGCGCGGGCGGCCGAACTCCTGGCCGCCGAATAACGGCGGTCGACGGGCTCCTAAAGCGGCTGTTCGGCCCGGCGCTGCGCGCTCAGAAGCCCGGCCTGCAGCACCTCCATCACCGCGATGGCCTGCTCCGGCGGGACCGGATTGGGGGCGCGGCCGCCGAGGGCCAAGGCGATCTGGTCGTAATAGCGGAGATAGTCGCCCGAGGCGTCGTCCGTGGGAACGTGCGCGCCCGTCGCGCCGTCGATCAGCATCCCCGGTCGCGGGTCCCGGCCCCAGCCGTCGCCGCCGGCGCGGCCGTTCGTCTTCAACTGATCCTCCTGGATGTCCATGCCCGACTTGATCCAGGCGGCGCGCGTACCCTGGACCGAAAAGCGCAGGTCCGGCGCCGGGCTGGTCATGTCGGCGTGCAGAATGACCCTGAAACCGTCGTAGCGCAGCACCGCATGGGCGTAGTCGGTCGCCTGTCCGCCCTCGCGCAGGATCGCCAAGTCCGCCGTGATCGCCAGCGGCCGCCCGAACAGCACTAGCGCCTGGTCGATCAGATGCGGCCCCAGGTCGTACCAAATCCCCGCGCCGGGCGTGTCCGCCTCGCGCCAGCGGTCGCGCACCTGCGGGCGGAAACGGTCGAAATGGCTCTCGAAGCGGACGATCCGCCCCAGCCGCCCTTCGGCTATCAGGGTTTGCAGCGTCAGGAAGTCGGCGTCCCAGCGCCGGTTGTGGAAGACGGACAGCAACAGGCCTCGCGCCTCGGCCAGGGCCGCCAGATCCCGCGCCTCGGCGACGGTCAGGGTGAAGGGCTTGTCGACTACCACGGCGCGGCCGGCTTCCAGCGCCTGGCGGGCCATCGGCGCGTGAAGGGCGTTGGGTGCGGCGATGACGACCAGCGCGACCTCGGGATCGGCCAAGGCGGCGTCGAGATCAGCGGCGATCTTCGCCTCCGGCCAGTCGGTCTTCACCACATCGCCCTGGCGGGAGACGACCGCGTGCAGTCTCAGGCCCGTCGCTGCGGCGATCAGGGGCGCGTGAAAGGTCTTTCCGGCATAGCCGTAACCGACCAGGGCGACGCCGGCGGGCGTCAAGGTTCGGCCTTGGTCTTGGCCTCGGCGATCAGGGCGTCGTCGATCTCGCGCGCCCGGACCGCGGCGGGGCGGCTCATCAGGCGGGCGGCGTAGGCCTGGAAGGCGGGACGTTCGGGAAGGCTCTTGAACATCTGGCCCCACGCCACCTGGCTGCCGACATAGACGTCGGCGGCGGTGAACTGGTCGCCCAGCAGCCAGGGCCCGCCCTGATCGACGGCGTATTCCAGCGCGTCGACCGTCTGTTCGAACGAACCGTAGCCGACCATGGCCGATTTCTCGGCCGACGGCAGAAGCCCCAGGGAATTGGCCGTCACGGACGCCTCGACCGGGCCCGCGGCGAAGAACATCCAGCGATAATAGAGGCCGCGCCGGGGGTCATTCAGCGCCGGGGCCAGGCCGGCCTCGGGAAAGGCGTCGGCCAGATAGGCGCAGACGGCGGCGCATTCGGTCACGGTCACCCCGCGATGCACCACCGCCGGGACCTTGCCCATCGGATTGATGGCCAGATAGGCCGGCGCCTTCATGGTCGTGGCGTAGGCCAGCACCTCGGTCCGGTATGGCTGGCCGATCTCCTCCAGCATCCAGCGAGCGATGCGCCCGCGCGACATGGGGTTGGTGTAGAAGACGATCTCGTCGCTTGCTGCAGCGGGCATGGCCGGACTCCCTTGGGAAGACCAGCCTAGCCCGAAGGCGGCCTCGCGTCAGCCCGCGACCAGGCTCATGTCGCGCCGGGCCATCATGCGGTCGAACTCGGTCCACACGCCGTCGGCGCCGTGCCAGTTCCCCTGCGTCGCCGCCTTGGAGTATTCCGTGGCGCGGGCCTCGAAGAAGTTGGCGTGTTCGACACCCGACAGCAGCGACTGCAGCCAGGGCAGGGGATTTTCCTTCACCCCATAGACTTCCGGCAGCTTCAGCTGGCGCAGGCGCCAGTCGGCGATGAAGCGGATGTATTGCTTGATGTCGTCCGGGGTCATGCCGTCGACCGCGCCCATTTCGAAGGCCAGGTCGATGAACTTGTCCTCCATCTTCACCACGGTCTGGCAACAGTCGACGATGTCGTCGGCGACCGCCTTGGTGACCGCGCCGGTTTCCTTGTTGAAGGCGTGGTACAGCTTGATGATGCCTTCGCAGTGCAGGCTCTCGTCGCGCACCGACCAGGACACGATCTGGCCCATGCCCTTCATCTTGTTCAGGCGGGGGAAGTTCATCAGCATGGCGAAGCTGGCGAACAGCTGAACGCCTTCCGAGAAGCCGCCGAACATGGCCAGGGTCCGGCAGATGTCGGCGTCGCTATCGACCCCGAACTGGCCCATGTAGTCGTGCTTGTCCCGCATGGCCTCGTATTCCATGAAGGCGCCGAACTCGCTCTCGGGCATGCCGATGGTCTCGAGCAGCAGGGCGTAGGCCGCGATATGGATGGTCTCCATATTGCCGAAAGCGGCCAGCATCATCTTCACCTCGGTCGGTTTGAAGACCCGGCCGTAGCGCTCCATGTAGTTGTCCTGAACCTCGATGTCCGCCTGGGTGAAGAAGCGGAAAATCTGGGTCAGCAGGTTGCGTTCGTTGTCGTTCAGGGTGGAGGCCCAGTCCTTGACGTCCTCGCCCAGCGGCACCTCTTCGGGCATCCAGTGGACCTGCTGCTGCTTCTTCCACATGTCGAAGGCCCACGGATAGCGGAAGGGCTTGTAGGCGACGGAGGGGGTCAGGAGGCCGGGCGCGTCGGCGCGGATGATCGGGGTCACGGCGTTCATCGGGCGAAGACCTTTGGTCGGGAGCGGAGAGAGCGAATCCGAAGAGGCGTTCACCATGCGGCCGCCGATCCACGGCGCCAAGAGGAACTTACCTCATTTAGCGATCACATTTTTCCAGACCGCTATATCTAGTGGGCGCGCTTCAGTTTTTTGGGGATGAGACTGGGGACGAACCGCGGGGGTCCGCCCCGGCGCGACCGGGCGCTGTTTGCCGAATTGATGCTGGATCACGATCTGGCGGCTCACGCCCGCTCGGCAGCGACGGAAGGGCCAGTGTTCCATGACCGGGGCGTGCCCGACGTGATGGGCCATCTGACGCTGTGCGGGCTGCCGGTCCCCGCGCACATGGACCGGGCGGCGCGAGAGTTCCGCTATCATCGCCAGGCCTTCATCGCCCCGGTCTGGCCCGAGATTTTCGCCCAGGACGCCGAACGCCGCCAAGATTTGGACGAAGCCCGCCGCACCCCCGACGTCATGGCCGGGGTCTATCCCGCCTACGGCTACGACCTGATCGAACTGCCGCGCGCAACGGCCTCCGAACGGGTCGCCTTCGTGCTGGAACGACTCAAGGCCTAATCCGCATCCTCGATGGCGTGGATGTCGTCGTCGCTCAGGCCGAAGTGGTGGCCGATTTCGTGGATCAGGACGTGGGCGATGATCTCCGACAGGCCGACATCGCCCCGCTCGCACCATTCGTCCAGGATCGGACGGCGGTAGAGGAAGATGCGCGACGGCTCGGCGGCCGGACCCAGGCTGTCGCGTCGGCCGATGTCCACGCCGTGATAGAGGCCTGTCAGTTCGAACGGGTCCTCGATCTCCAGATCGGCCAGGGTCTGCTCGTCGGCGAAGTCGTCGATGCGGAACACCACCTCCCCGGCGGCCAGGCGGAAGGCGTCGGGCAGGGCGTCAAAGGCGTCCCGCGCCAGGCGGGCGAAGTCGTCCAGGGAGGGGGCGATCTGGTCGGCCCAGGCCTGCGGCGGCGCGGTCGTCTCTGACGGGATCATGCGCCCTCCCTAGCAGGCGCGCGGCGCCGCGCCACCCGGCAATCGCCGCTGCGCCGAACCGCCCGGCTTGAGGTATGGTGAACGCGCGAATCGGGGTCCGCCCCGTCTGCGAAGGATGTCCTGACGACCATGGCCCAGGCCGATATCGCCTACGCCGCGACAGCGGGCGCCGCCGGCCTGGCGCTGGCGGTCAGCGCCTGGGCGTGGCGGCTGCGCGCGCGGCTGGAAGCCAGGACCCGGAACGCCGAGGCGTCCTGCGCCGCCCTGGAGGCCGCCGCCAGCCGCGCGTCCGGCCTGATCCAGGCCTTTGACGACATCAGCCTGGCGCTGGACGCCGAGGGCGGGGCGGCGCGCGAGATTCTGGGGCCCGTCGAACTTGTCTCGCGTTGGACGGACGGCGCCGAAACCCCGGCCGCCGCGCTGCTGGAGCGTCTGCGTCCCAGCCACGGCGCGGCCATCGACGCCCTGGTCGCGGAAGGCCGCGCCTTCGAAGGCCTGGCCTTGCTGGACGAGGCCGGTCTGGACGCCGCAAGCCCCTGGCGGATCGAGGGACGCGTCGCCGGCGGCCTGGCCTGGCTGCGGCTGGCCCCGGCCTCCAGCGTCACCCTGACCGGGCCCGAGGCGATCGAGAGCGGCCTGGCCCTGCTGGCCGACGCCTCGCCCACGCCCACCTGGGTCGCCGACGGCGCCGGGCTGCTGGCCTGGGCCAACAGGGCCTTCCTGGAGGAAATCGGGGCCGAGACCCTGGAGACCGCCCAGGCCGGCAAGATGAGCTTCGACCGCGGGGCCGACGCCCTGGTGGCCGAGGCGCGACGGCTGGGCGTGCGCCAGGAGGGCTTCCGCTGGACCACCGGCGGAGAACGCCGGCGCGCCTGGCGCATCATCGCCGAGCCGGCCGGCGGCGGCGCGGTCACGGCCTTCGCCATCGAGGTGACCGAGGCCGAGGAGACGCGCGACACCCTGCGCCGCCACGTCGAGGCCCACGACGAGACCCTGAACCACCTGGCCGACGCCGTGGCCATCTTCGGCCCGGCCAAGCGCCTGGCCTTCCACAACACCGCCTTTCGCACCCTGTTCGACCTGGACCCCGCCTGGCTGGACGAGCGCCCCACCCACGCCGAGCTGCTGGACCACCTGCGCCAGCGCCGCCGGCTGCCCGAGGTGGTCGACTATGCGGGCTGGAAGGCGCACGAGCTGGACTTCTACGGCGCCTCGGAGGCCGCCCCGGACGACAGCTGGTCGCTGCCTGACGGGCGCACCCTGCGGGTCGTGCGCCAGCCGCATCCGCTGGGCGGCATCCTGCTGATCTTCTCGGACATCACCGACGAGTTGCAGCTGCGCAGCCGCTTCAACGCCCAGCTGCAGGTCCAGCGCGCCACCCTGGACAAGTTGAACGACGCGGTGGCCGTGTTCGGCTCGGACGGGCGGGTGCGGCTGCACAACGAGGCGTTCGAGCGTTTCTGGGGCCTGAGCGGCGACCAGATCGCCGCCGCCGGCGACTTCGACGCCCTGGCCGAGCTGTGCAAGGCCGCCCTGCCCGACCCGGCTCTGTGGCTGGGGCTGAAGGCGCGTGTGGCCGATCCCGACCCGGAAAGCCGCATCGCCATCTCGGGCGAGGGCCGCGCCGCCGACGGGCGCGTCGCCGCCTGGCAGACCCGCCCTCTGCCGGACGGCGCCACCCTGGTGGCCTTCTCCGACATCACCGCCCGGCGCGAGCTGGAGCAGGCCCTGGTCCAGCGCGAACAGGCCCTGGCCGAAAGTCAGGCCCTGAAGCGCGAGTTCGTCGGCAGCGTCTCCTACGAACTGCGCACGCCGTTGACGACCATTGTCGGCTATTCCGAACTGCTGGAGGCGACCGGAGAACTGCCGGACCGGATGCGCCAGCACGCCGGCGCGATCCGCGTCGCCGCCAGCCAGCTGGCCCGCTCGATCGACGATGTTCTGGACATGGCCCAGATCGACGCCGGCGAGATGGAGCTGTCGCTGGGCGACGTGCGCATCCGTGACCTGTTCGACGAGGCCGCCGACAAGATCCGCGCCAAGGTCGAGGGGCGGGGCGCGACCCTGACCGTGACCTGCGCCGCGGACCTGCGGCCCATCCGCGCCGACGCCCGCCGCATCGGCCAGGCGCTGGATCACCTGCTGGAGAACGCCGCCCGCGCCGTTTCCGAGGGCGGGGCCGTCACCCTGACCGCCGAGGCGGGACCGGCCGAGGTCCGGCTGACCGTGGCCGACACCGGCCGCGGCATCCCCTATCACCTGCAGGCCCATGTGTTCGACCGCTTCGTGCGGCGCGAGCGGGGCGGGCCGGGCGTCGGCCTGGCCCTGGTCAAGGCGCTGATCGAACTGCATGGCGGCTGGGCCGAGGTGGAGAGCGAACCGGGCAAGGGCGCCGCCTTCATCCTGCACCTGCCCCTGGGCGCCGCCCTGACCGCCGCCGCCCCCGAACTGCAGCTGGAAGACGGCGTCGGCCGCTAGCCGCCGATGACCGTCAGCTCGGGCCAGCGAGCGCGGGCGTTGTCGACGGCGCGGGTCCAGCCCTTGGCCAGCGGACGATCCGGATTGGGGCGCAGGGTCAGCGCGAAGACGTCCTCCAGCCCGAACGGCGCGGCGACCGTGATCCGCTCGTCGGCCTCCAGCCGCACGCCCACCGCGAAGGCCGGCGCCACGAAACGCCCCAGCGCCTCGTCGGTCGATCCCAGCGGCGAGTAGGGCTCGCCGAAGCGGCTCTCGAACCACAGATGAACCCGCGCCTGGTTGCGGACCTCGACCTGGCTGCGGAAGGGTTCGTCGAAGGCGGCGGCGACGCGGCGGATCACCACGTCCTCGGCCTCGTAGGAGACGTCCGAGGCGTCGAAATAGGCCAGGTCGTAGTCCTTGATCCCATAGCCGGCGGGGCGGCCGGTCGCGTCGTTCCATACCGACTGATAGACGGCCCCGGAGACGATGCGCCAATCGGGCAGCTCAAGCCGACGCACCGTCGTCAGAACCTGCATCAAGCCCGCGTCCCGGCGCACGATCTCCACCAGACGTTCGGTCAGGGCTGTCGATTCGGCGCGACTCATTCGCAGCCAATAGCGGCCGGCGCCGTTGATGAACAACCCTTCCTGGAGCCGCCATGCCGATCGCCGCCGTCTACGCCAATCTGTCCTGCAAGGCGCTGCCCGACGCAGCGCGCTGGTTCGCCGCCGTGTTCGGACGCGAGGCGGACCGGAATCCGATGGAAGGCCTGCTGGAATGGGAGTGCGGCGACGGCGGCCTGCAGCTGTTTCAGAAGCCGGAGGACGCGGGTCGCGGGACGCTGACCCTGTTCGTCGAGGACATCCGGGCCGAGCGCGACCGGCTGGCCGACGCCGGGCTGGTCACGGGCGAGGTCGAAGCGGCCGATTACACGTCCATCCTGCGATTGCGCGATCCAGACGGCAATCTGGTCGTCCTGGCCCAGCCAAGGGCCTGAGACCGGTCCGGCGTCAGCCCCTGACGGGCCAGCCGTGGTCCAGCGGGCCGTGACCGCCGCCCAGGCCGGGCGCGCGGCGGATGGCCTCGCCGACATAGGCCCAGGCCTCCGCCACCGCGACCTCCAGCGGCCGGCCCAGCGCCAGGCCCGCCGCGCAGGCGCTGGCCAGGGTGCAGCCGGTGCCGTGGGTGTGGCGGGTGTCGACCCGCGCGGCCTCCAGCACCGTCTCTCCGTCCGTCGTCATCAGCACGTCGATCACCGCCGGTCCGGGCACATGGCCACCCTTCATCAGCACGGCCCGGGCGCCGAGCCTCAGCAAGGCCTCGCCCGCGCGCCGCTGGCCGTCCAGATCGTGAACAACGACGCCGGTCAGGGCCTCGGCCTCGGGCGCGTTCGGCGTCAGCAGGGCGGCGCGCGGGATCATCAGCGTCTTCACCGCCTCGACCGCCGCGTCCGGCAGCAGAGCCGCCCCGCCCTTGGCCACCATGACGGGATCGACGACGGCGGGGGCCTGCGCCTCGTCCAGCAGGGCGGCGACCGTCTCGACCACCTCGATCGAGCCCAGCATTCCAGTCTTGCAGGCGTCTGTCCCGATATCCTCCAACACCGCCCGCGCCTGGGCCTGGATCAGGTCCAGCGGCAGGGGATGGACGCCGTGGACGCCCAGGGTGTTCTGCACGGTGATCGCGGTTATGGCCGTCGCGGCGTAGCCGCCCATCATCGTCACCGCCTTGATGTCGGCCTGGATGCCCGCGCCGCCGCCCGAGTCCGACCCCGCCAGGATCAGGACCCGGCCCATGCTTCTTCCGCTACCGCCGCCCGCGCGGCGGGCGTCTGCTTGAGCGAGCATTCCGCTACCGCCGCCCGCGTCGTGTTCGTCTGCCTGATCGGGGCTCATCAGTGCGCGCCCGAAAACAGCTTCAGCCCGACGATGCCGGCCACGATCAGCAGGATGCAGACCGCCCGCACCGCCGTCGCCGGCTCGCCGTAGACGACGATCCCGACCAGGGCCGCGCCGACCGCGCCGATGCCGGTCCAGACCGCATAGGCCGTGCCGATCGGGAGCTTCTGCGTCGCCGCCCACAGCAGAATCATGCTGCCCGCCAGCGCGACCAGCACCCCCAGGGACACGAGGGGACGCTGCAGGCTGACGTTCTTGAGACCCGAGGCCCACAGGACCTCCAGAAGGCCGGCGACGACCAGCGTCAGCCACGGATTGATCGAGAATATCCAGGACATGGCGCCCATGTGGGACAAGCCCGCCCCTGGGGCAAGCTCGGGTTTCTAATGCAGGGGGCCCTTGAAGATGAAGAAGGCCCCCACGGCGATGAAGCCGAAGCCGATCAGGTGGTTCACCGTCAGCTTCTCGCCGAGATAAAGCACCGAGAACCCGGCGAAGACGGCCAGGGTTATCACCTCCTGCATCGTCTTCAGCTCAGCCGCGGAATAGACCTGATGGCCGATGCGGTTGGCGGGCACGGCGAACCAGTATTCGAAGAAGGCGATCCCCCAGCTGGTGAGGACCGCGAACCACAACGGCTTGGGATCGCCCTTCAGGTGCCCGTACCAGGCGAAGGTCATGAAGGCGTTGGACACGACCAGCAGCAGGATCGGCGTCACATAGGGGTTCAGGGGCATGACGCGCTCTGCGGCAGAGGTTTTTCGCCCCCTACACCCGACCGGCGGCCGCCGCTACGGCCATGTGGACCCTCAGCGCCTGGACCGTCTCGCGCACGTCGTGAACCCGCACCATTCGGGCGCCGCGCCGCGCACCCTCCAGCGCCAGGGCGATGGAGCCCCCCAGCCGGTCGTCCGCATCGACGGCCGCGGGATCGATCGCCTGGATCGTCCGCTTTCGGCTGGCGGCGTAGAGGACCGGGAATCCCAGCTCGGTCAGGGCGTCAAGCCGTGCCGTCAGGACCAGGTTGTGCGCCGCCGTCTTGCCGAAGCCGATGCCCGGGTCCAGCCAGATCCGTTCGCGCGCCACGCCCGCCGCCATCGCCGCGTGCGCGCGGCCGGCCAGATAGGCCACGACCTCGGCCACGACGTCTTCGTAATGGGGCGCGTCCTGCATGGTGCGCGGCTCGCCCTTCATGTGCATCAGCACCACCTCGCAGCCCAGGTCGGCCGCCGTGCCCAGGCTGTCGGGCGCATGGGTCAGGGCGCTGACGTCGTTCCACATCGTCGCACCCGCGGCGACGGCGGCGCGGGCGACGCCCGGCTTCATGGTGTCGACGCTGATCGCCCCGGCCCAACGGGCGCGGATCGCCGCGACGACGGGCGCGACGCGGTCGATCTCCTCGGCCTCGGCGACCGGAGCGGCGCCGGGCCGGGTGCTCTCGCCGCCGATGTCGAGCACGTCCGCGCCCTGTTCGACCAACCGCATCGCATGGTCGATCGCGCGTTCGGCGGAGACGAACCTGCCGCCGTCGGAGAAGCTGTCGGGCGTCACATTGACGATGCCCATGACCTGCGGCGTCATGGACGGCGCGGCGGTTTGACTTTCGTGCGGCATGGGACCAGCCTCTAGCCGTGATCGCTTGCTTCGTCAGCCAGGCTCGACGCCTTTCCCACGCGGGACGCCTCGTCGCAGGCGTCTGACCCGGAACGGCCGCGCGCCTTTCGCCCCGTTCCGGGCGACGACCTGAACACCCTGACGCTTCAATCCGCCGCCCGGCGCCGTGCGCGCCCTCGGCGATCCGCGAGACCCATCATGCCCTTCACTGCTTCACCGGCCACGCCGTCCACGCGTCCCGACGTCTTCCTCAGCGTCGAGGATCACCAGACCCTGTCACGCCTCGTCGGCGACATGCCCGCCGAGGGGGTCGCGGGCCTTCTGCAACAGGAACTGGATCGCGCCATCGTCTGCGAGCCCGGCGAGCGGCCGGCGGGCGCGGCGCCGCTGCATCGCTGGCTGCACTATGTGGACGGCCGGTCGCCCGAGGCGCGCCGCATCCAGATCGTCCTGCCCCACGAGGCGGATATAGACGCGGGCAAGGTGTCGGTCCTGTCTCACGTCGGCGCGGGGCTGATCGGCCTGGTCGAAGGGTGCACCATCGCCTGGATCGACCCCTCCGGCGCCGAACGCAGCCTGACGCCGGTGATGATCGAGGACCCGGAAAGCCTGATCGACCCCTGAGGCTCAGGGCCGTCCGATCAGGGCGCCCAAGGCGTCGAGATAGGTCGCGAAGGCGGTGCGGCCGGCCGGGGTGATCGACACGCGGGTCAGCGGCTTGTTGTTGACGAAGCTCTTGGCGATGGCGACGTAGCCGGCCTCCTCCAGCTTTTTCAAGTGGACCGACAGATTGCCTTGGGTCGCCTCCAGAACCGTCTTCAACTCGGTGAAGTCGGCGGCCTCGGCGTCGGCCAGATAGACCATGATCCCCAGCCGCATCCGGCCGTGGATGACCTCGTCGATCTTGCCGAGTTGCTCCAGGCTCATGGATCAGGCGGTCCGTCTGGCCCGGGCGTCGCGCACCATGATCCATCCCGGCGCCGCAAACAGCAGAAACAGGGCGGCTGTGCAGACATAGAGGTAGATGTCGCCGTGGCGCACCAGCAGCCCGAGCGCCACCGCCGTGATCCAGCCGCCGATCGAGCAGGCCAGCATCCAGCCCTTTCGTCGCAGGGTGTAGGCCACGTACCAGGCGGCCGACTGCAGGGCGAAGATCGCCGCCGGATAATAGAGCCAGATGGCGAAGTCTTGATCCCGCGCAGCGCCGACGCCGAACATGATGACGATGGCCAGATTGGCCATGCCGGTGGCCGAAAAGGCCGCGTTCAAGGTGCGCGTCTGGACGGGGGCGGTTCCCGCCTTGCGGTCCGTCAGGACGGCCCAGGTCAGCACCGCCAGGAAGGCGAGCGAGATGGCCACGACGAAGGCCAGGTCGGCCAGATCGGGCCATCGGATCACGCCCCAGACCTGGCCGATGTGGAACAGACACTGCAGGCCGTACAGCAGGCCGCCGGCCAGATAGGCCACACCCATGGTCAGGCTGGCGCGGCCGTTCGGCCCGCCCTGGACGATGGCGCGCAGGAAGGCCAGATCGGCCTCGGCGGCGCTGCGGGGATTGTCGGACATCGTCGATCGATTCCTGTGAAGCCGGCGGCGTCCAACCGGATGAACGCCGCCGTCGGGGTTGGCAAGCTATTCGGCGGCGAGCGGCGCGGGAGCGGGCGCGGCGGCTCTGCGCCACGGCACGCGCCGGCCGTTCAGCCAGCGGCCCATGAAGCTGTGGCGGATCAGCAGTTCATAGCTGGCGACCGACAGGCCCAGCACGCCCGCCACGACCAGGACCAGCTTTGTCGGCCAGGGCCAGGTCAGGTCCTGCACCAGGACCTGGGCCGCCATCACCAGCGGCAGATGGACGATGTAGATCCAGTAGGAGGCGTCGGCCAAATAGCGCCGGGCCGCACTGTGTCGGGCGAAGGCGCGCAGGGCCAGGCCCACGGCCGCCAGGGCCGAGGCGTAGGTCGCAACCCCGAAGGCGGCCGCCGTCAGCGCCTTGATCGCGGGATCTGTCATCGGGACCAGTCGCGGCGTCGGTCCGCCCGACAGCATCAAGGCCAGGATCCCGGCGCCGACCGCCAGCCCCAGCAAGGCGGGGGCCCAGGCCTCGACCCGCTTCAGCAGATTGCGCCGACGGTCCAGCAGCGCGCCCAATCCAAAGGCCAGGCCGAAGCCGACCAGCGCCGGTGCATTGGGAACCAGACCCGCGTCCGGCGTCGGCACGCCGAAGAAGGCGATCCAGGCCGGGTGCAGCCAGAGCGCCAGCGCCAGAGGCGCGCCCAGCAGGAAGGGGCCGACGGGCCCGACGAGGGCCCCCGTCGCCCGATCCAGCGCCCGCCACGCCACGCCCTTGCGGTCCAAGGCCTTGAAGACCGCGCGCAGGATCAGCAGGCCGGCGTAGAGGATCAGCAGCACCCACAGGAACCACAGGTGGGTCAGCGGAATGTTTGTCCAATCATAGGTGGGCGGCGGCGGCGCATCTCCGGCGGTCTGACCGTGCAGGCCGGCGTTCCAGATCAACACCGCCACGATGGCGGCCAGCGTTGGCCCCCAGAACACCGCCAGCGGACCGCCGATGCGGCTCAGTCGGTCCTTGACGAAGCCCCAGGTCCCGCGCCGACCCAGCATCAGGTGGGCGAACAGGCCGGCGATCAGGAAGAAGGTCGCCATGCGGAACAGGTGGATGGCGAAGAACAGGCCGCTGGCCCAAACCGAGCGCTGGTCGTCGGCGACGATCCAGACCTGACTGGGAAAAAACGACATGGCGGCGTGCAGCACCACGCCCAGCAGCAGCGCGAAGCCGCGCAAGGCGTCCAGCCCATGCAGGCGCTCGCCGCGGTCGATATCGGTGGTCGTCATCAAACCCTCCCAAGGTCCATGACGAGGATATCTCATAGACTAGTCTGATTTGCAAACTTGTTGGTGCAGGATCGTTTTCGAGGCGGCCGCTCTCCACCACGAAAACGCCCGCCGGGGTCTCCCCCGACGGGCGCGATCCTTCAGGCCTGCCCGGCGATCAGTGCACGGTCGGCACGCTGGTCGACGCGGGCTTCGACGCGGGAACCTCGATCTCGGTCCCGTCCGACACCGGCGTGACCGGCACCGAGACCGAAGGGCCGGCGTTGGGGAAGTTGTTCTCGTCGCGGTTCGGCGCGACGCCCTTCTCCAGCAGGTCCTTGATCTCCTCGCCCGACAGGGTCTCGTATTCCAGCAGGGCCTGCGACAGGGCCTCATGGTCCTTGGCCTTGTCGGTCAGGATGCGGCGCGCCTCGTCCCAGCCGGAGGTGACCAGGCGGCGGACCTCCTCGTCGATGGTGCGGGCCGTCTCTTCCGAGATGTTCTGGCTGCGCGCCACCGAATGGCCCAGGAAGACCTCTTCCTGGTTTTCGCCATAGGCCACCGTGCCCAGCTTCTCGGAGAAGCCCCAGCGCGTGACCATGGCTCGGGCCAGCTTGGTCGCCTGTTCGATGTCGGACGACGCGCCGGAGGTGATGTTCTCGGTTCCGAAAATCAGTTCCTCGGCCACCCGGCCGCCGGCCATGATGGCGATCCGGTCGATCATCTGCTGATACTTCATGGAATAGCGGTCGCCTTCCGGCAGTTGCATCACCATGCCCAGGGCCCGGCCGCGCGGCACGATGGTCGCCTTGTGGACGGGGTCGGCCATCTTCACGTTCATGGCGACAATGGCGTGACCGGCCTCGTGATAGGCGGTCAGGCGCTTCTCTTCCTCGTTCATCGCCATGGAGCGACGCTCCGAGCCCATCAGCACCTTGTCCTTGGCGTCTTCGAAATCGCGGTGCGTGACCATGCGCCGGTCCTTGCGCGCCGCCATCAGCGCCGCCTCGTTGACCAGATTGGCCAGGTCGGCGCCCGAGAAG
>NZ_DLMO01000097.1 GCF_002479325.1 Brevundimonas sp. UBA7534 | reverse complement strand
GCCGCCGAGGCCGCCGCCGCCGCCCGCTTCGCCGCCACGCGCATGGAGATGACCGTCATCCGCCAGCGCGCCGAACTGATCGCCTGGTACGAACGGCGCGGCTATCGCCTGACCGGCGAGACCCGCCCCTTCCCCGTCGATCCGCCCCGTCCGGCGCTGGATTTCGTGGTGCTGGAAAAGCCGCTCTGACGGCCCTGCACGATCCCCCTCTTGAAAAACGGACACCACTGTCCATTTAACGTGACAGCATGTCGCACCCCGCCCCCAAGCCGGTCCGAAAGGACGCCGTCCAGAACCGCGCCGCCCTCTTGGCGGCCGCGCGCGCGGTGCTGTCCGAACAGGGGCTGGACGCGCCGCTGGACCTGATCGCCGAGCGGGCGGGCGTGGGACGCGGCACCCTGTATCGTCACTTCGCCGATCGCACCGAACTGGCCCTGGCCGTGCTGGAGGAAGAGGTCGAGGACCTGGGTCGCCGCACCGCCCAGCGCGGCGACGATCCCGACGCCTTCTTCTGGTTCCTCGACCAGCTGGCCCAGCACATGATCCGCAACGCCGGCCTGGCGGGCGTAGTGCGGAACGTCCGCTCGCCCGACGCGCTTGCGCCCTTAAGGCGACGCTTGATGGAGGCGGGCGCCGGGCCGTTGGCGCGCGCCCAGGCGGCGGGCCTGGTCAGGGAGGATCTGGGGCCGATGGACATTCGCCTGATCGCGACCCTGCTGGGCGCCGGCTTCCAGAACGCCGACGAGGCCGAGCGTCGCGCCGTTTCCGAACGTGTCCGCGCCCTGCTGCTGGACGGGCTGAAGGCCCGCCCCCGGGAGGCCCGCTGATGGCCCCCGACGACTGGCGCCTGCCCTGGGAACAGTATGTCGAGACGCTGAAGCCGCACGAGCGGCCGATGATGCCCGGCAGCCCGGCGACCCCGGACCACCCCTGGCCCCGGCGCCTGCAGTACGCCCTGACCGGCGTTCTGGTGGCGATCACCGGCTCGCTGGGCAACGCCGCCATCCTGGCCAATCTGTCCAGCCTGCAGGGCTCGCTGGGCATCACGCCGTTCGAGGCGGCCTGGCTGCCGGTCGTCTTCGTCATGACCAACGCCTGCCTGAACCTGATCCTGATCAAGTTCCGCCAGCAGTACGGCCTGCGCCTGTTCACCCAGATCTTCCTGGCCGTCTTCGTCCTGGTCTGCGCGGCGCACCTGCTGGTCGACAACTACGGGTCCACCCTGGTGGTGCGCGCCTTCGCGGGCATGGTGGCGACGGGCCTGTCCAGCCTGGGCTTCCTCTATCTGATCCAGGCCTTTCCGGCGGCCCACCGGCTGAAGGGGCTGATCATCGGCATCGGCCTGGCCAGCTTCGCCACCCCGCTGGCGCGCCTGATCATGCCGACCCTGCTGCAGCTGGACGACTGGCGCGGCTTCTACACCTTCGAGCTGGGCATGGCCCTGCTGTGCTGGGTCGGCACCCTGATCCTGAAGCTGCCCCCGTCCGAGCGGCTCAAGGTGTTCGAGCCGACGGACTTCCTGACCTTCGCCCTGTTCGCGCCGGGCGTGGCCTGCCTGACGGTGGTGCTGGGCCTGGGCCGGGTGGTGTGGTGGACCCAGGCGCCGTGGCTGGGCTGGTGCCTGATCGGCGCCATCGTCCTGCTGACCGCCGCACTGGCGATCGAGCACAATCGCAAGAACCCGCTGATCAACACCCGCTGGCTGACCGGCGCCGACATGCTGCGCCTGTTCGGGGCGATCCTGCTGATCCGCATGGTGCTGTCGGAACAGACCTCGGGCGCGGTGGGCTTCCTGACCGTCGTCGGCCTGGGTCCGGACCAGTTGCACGGCCTGTTCGTCGTCATCCTGCTGGCCATGATCGCCGGCACCGCCGTCAGCGCCTTCACTTTGAACATGGAGAAGCTGAACAAGCCCATCGCCATCGCGCTCGGCCTGATCGCCATCGGCGCCTTCATCGACAGCCACTCCACCGTCCTGACGCGCCCGGCCCAGCTCTATTTCAGCCAGGCCCTGATCGCCTTCGCCTCGGCCATGTTCATCGGCCCGGCGCTGATGATCGGCATTTCGCGCGTGATCCAGCAGGGCAAGCAGAACCTGATCAGCTTCATCGTCATGTTCAGCGTGCTGCAGAACGTCGGCGGCCTGGCCGGCTCGGCCCTGACCGGCAGCCTGCAGATCGTGCGCGAGAAGTTCCATTCCAACCAGCTGGCCGCCGACATCACAGCCTCCGACCCGTTGGCGACCCAGCGCCTGGCCCAGCTGTCGGGCGCCTACGCCCACACCCTCACCGATCCGGCCCTGCTCAGGGCCGAGGGCGTCGCTCTGCTCAGCCGTCAGGTGACCCAGCAGGCCAACGTCCTGGCCTACAACGACGTCTTCCTGATCATCGCCGTCATCGCCGCCCTGGGCTGCGCATGGGTCACGGTGATCCACCTGCGTCCACGCTGGAGGGCCCGCGCCGAGGCCCGCCGCACCGCCCGAAATCCCGACGCCGCGACCGTGTCCGCCGCCGTCGACTGACCCGATCAAGAAAAAGAAGAACAGCCATGACCGACGCCGCCCCTGCTTCAGCCCCAGCCCCCGCCCAGCCGGCCCCGCAACCGGCCGCGCCCCCCGCGCCCGAGCCCCCCGCGCCCGAGCCGAAGAAGCGCGTGCTGTGGACGGTCGTGGCGGCGGCGGCGGCGGTCCTGGGGGTGCTGCTGGTGCTCTACGCCTGGCGCCTGCCGCCCTTCACCGGCGGCGTGCAGCGCACCGACAACGCCTATGTTCGCGGCCAGGTCACCCTGATCAGCCCCCAGGTCAGCGGCTATGTCACCGACGTCCCGGTCAAGGACTTCCAGACGGTCCAGCCCGGCCAGCTGCTGGCCCAGGTGGACGACCGCATCTATCGCCAGCGGCTGGACCAGGCCCAGGCGGCCCTGCACGCGGCCGAAGCGGCGTTGGAGAATTCGGCCCAGTCCCAGGCCTCGGCGCGCGGGTCGGTGGCCCAATACGCCGCCGCCATCGCCGGGGCCGAGGCGACCCTGGCCAAGGCCCAGGCCGACGCCAACCGCGCCCGCACCCTGAAGGAAGGCGGCTGGGTGTCCCAAGCCAATGTCGACGTGGCCGAGGCCGCCCTGCGCAGCGCCCAGGCCCAGGTCGCCCAGGCCCGCGCCCAGCGCGGCGTGGCCGAAACGGGGGTGGAGAGCGCCGTGGTCAACCGCGACGCCCTGGCAGCAGGGGTCGAGAACGCCCGCGCCGCCGTGCGCCTGGCCCAGATCGACCTGGCCAACACCCGCATCACCGCCCCCCGCGCCGGCCGCCTGGGCGAAGTCGGCGTGCGTCAGGGCCAGTACGTCACCGCAGGAACCCAGCTGATGGGCCTGGTCCCGGATGCGATCTGGGTCACCGCCAACATGAAGGAGACGCAGATGAAGAACGTCCGCGTCGGCCAGCCCGTCGACCTGTCCGTCGATGCGTTAGGCGGCCAGACCCTGCGCGGCCATGTCGAGCGCATCGCCCCCGCCGCCGGCAGCGAGTTCAGCGTCATCCGCCCCGACAACGCCACCGGCAACTTCACCAAGGTCGCCCAGCGGATACCGGTGCGTATCGCCATCGATCCGGGCCAGGCGGCGGCGCAGCGGCTGGCGCCGGGGATGTCGGTGGTGGCGCGGATCGATACGGGCGGCTGAGGACGTTGGTCGTCCGGCGCCCTTGCGGTGGAGCGTCGGCCTCCCCATCTTACATCCTGTCGACTTCTCTGCGTAACGCGCCGCCCTTTGCATCGCGCACCGAGGTCCAAAAGCCGCTCCGTTCAGATCCGACAGGCCGCCTGGGAATTCCCCTTGCGGCCCACACAGATGGAGATCTGAAAATGGCTACCGGCACTGTCAAATGGTACAATCCCACCAAGGGTTACGGCTTCATCGCGCCTGACGACGGCGGAAAGGACGTTTTCGTCCACGCGTCGGCCGTCGAAGCCTCTGAGCTTTCCTCGTTGAACGAAGGCCAGAAGATCGGCTTCGAGGTGGAGCGCGACGCCCGCAGCGGCAAGGAATCGGCCGGCCGTCTCACGGCGGAGGCCTGAGGACGCCGTTCCCATCCGCGATCAAGCGATCGCCTTTGAAGGCGTCGTGACCCGGCTGCTTCCGCTCGGCGCCCGGCGCGTACGGCTTGGCAACGGCCACCTGATCACCGTGCTGCCGTCCTTGGGCGAGACCGAGGCGACCCGGCTGGGCGACGCCGTGACGGTTGAGATCCGCTTCAATCAGCTCAGGGGCTGGCGCCTTGCGCGTCGCCCGGACACCCTGTCCGAAAGGTGAACCCATGACCCCGCTGGCCGAAAAAATTCCTGGCATGACCGACGCAGATCTGGCCGCGCTCCGCAGCAACGCCGTGCGTCTGATCGAGCACGGCCTGCCGGGTCAGGTCGCCGCCGCCTCGGAGATCATTCCCGTCATCGACTCCGAAGCGGCCCGACGCGCCTCCCTTCCCAAGCCGGCGGTTCCGGCGCGCACCCGGACGGCGAAGAAAAAGCCCCTGCCTGCCAAAGGTCACCAGACGTCCCTGCCATCCAGCGACGCCTGAGGACCGGCCCACCGAAACCCCGGAGGCTCTGGCCGCCGAAAGTCATGAGGACCAGCCATGATCGAGGAGAGTTTCGTGCGCCTCTATGCGCACGATTTCGTGCAATTCGCCGCCCGGGCCGAGTTGGGTCAGGAGATCGAGCCGAGCCTGACACGGCGTCTCAGCGACGCGCGCGCCCACTCCGAGCTGATGGACGCCCGAAAGGGTTCCGGCCATCTCGACGCCCTCGTCGCTCGGCTCAACGAAGAGGGCTCGCGCTTCTCGGGGCGCGCCCTGCTGAAGGGCGCAGATCCGGTGCAGGCCGCAAGGCGGCATCGTGCGTTCCTCGCACGTGTGGCCGATCTGCTATCCCATGAGCGGGTGGAGGACGGCGTCGATGAACGCGCACGCTTGACCCGACGCAAAGCACGACCCACGCTGCCGTCTCGTCGTGCAGGGAATGAACATGGCGGCTGAAGCCCGCGCGCCGCGCCTGGCGGTGCTGATCGACGCGGAGAACGCTTCGCACAGGATCGCCGAGGCGCTGTTCACCGAAATCGCCGCTCTCGGCGAGGCGTCCGCCCGCCGCATCTATGGCGATTTCGCCAGCCCGCAGATCGCCGGCTGGACCAAGGTCTTGGCGCGTTTCGCCATCCAGCCCCAACAGAATTTCGCCAATACCAAGGGCAAGAACTCGGGTGACATCGCCCTGGTCATCGACGCCATGGACCTTTTGCATTCGGGCCGGTTCGACGGCTTCTGCCTGGTGTCATCCGATGCAGACTTCACCCGCCTGGCCTCGCGCATCCGGGAAGAGGGCGTGGACGTCTATGGATTCGGCGAACAGAAGACGCCCGAAAGCTTTCGACAGGCCTGCACCCGCTTTATCTACACTGAAAATCTGAGCGTTCCCACCGAGGTCGAAGGGGGCGAAGCCAAGACATCGCGCCGCGCCCACGCGGAAAGCCGGCGCAAACCGGCGGAAGCCGCCCGACTGATCGCCAGCGTCATCGCCGACATGGACGAGGATGGCGACGGCTGGGTCGCTGTCGGCGGGATCGGAAACCGCCTGCGCAACGCCTATCCGGATTTCGACCAGCGCACTTATGGCCACGCCAAACTGTCCGATCTCATTCGCGCCACCGGCCGGTTCGACATCCAGACCAGCGGCGGCGGCGGCATGCGAATCCGCGACAAGGCATAGACGGGGCCGGCCGCATCGCCGCCCTCACGGCCTCCCCGTCGTGGCGGTCAGCGGATGCACGTCATGCGCGCGCATCCGCTCGAAGTTGCCCAGGCGCATCGCCATGGCTCCCAGAATCCCCAGGCGGTCTCCACGGGGCGAAGGGGTAGGTCGGCTTCGGCGCGGGCCAGCTCTGCTCACGCCACGCGTCGCGGCCCGCGTGAGGCGTCACGCCTTCTCGATGGCCGCTGCGATCTGATCGGTGGAGTGGCCGGTCAGGTCCTTCGCGACCTCGCCGATCAGGCGCGACGACGTTTCCTTGTGCCAACCCTTGCGGAGTTGACCCAAGGTCTTGGGTGCGGCGATGACCAGCAGGTGCTCGACCTTGTTCGTCAGCACCCATTTGTTGAGCACTTCGGCCACGCCCATGGCGAAGCCGTCTTCGGCCTGGGTGTCGTTATCGGGATTGGCTTCGCTGGAGATGCGCCCCGCCGCGCCGGATACGCGGTCCTCGATCTCCGGAGTCGGGACGGCCTGAAGGCGGACGTCCTGCTGGCCCGTATTGCGGAACAGGGCGAGCTTTTCGCCATCGACAACGGCCACGAGGGTGTTCTGGGCAAGTTTCATGAGTGGACTCCGTAACTGGGGTCGCTTGAAACGAACCGCAGCCACGGCGGTTGCCCCCGATGTCGAGCGCGCCGCATCCTGGCCGGACGACAACGGCTTGAACAGCGGGCCATGGGAGCCGATCCCTCCCCCTCACCTTCTCCCCATCCTTGCCGCCAGCAGATGCACGTCATGCGCGCGCATCCGCTCGAAATTCCCCAGCCCCAGCGCCAGGGCGCGCATGATCTCCAGGCGGCGGGTCTCCTCGGGGTGGAGGGGCAGGTCGGGTTCGGCGCGGGCCAGCTCCGCGTCCATCTGGTTCACCATGTCTGAAAGGGCTCGGTCGTTCATCTGATCCTCCGTCGCGCCACCGACATGACCACAAAGCAGAACCGGAACAAAAAGGGAACATATATCCACGCCCGGCCTGTGGGCGGCGGCTCGGCGTGTGTGGATTGCAATGCGGCGTCGGCGCCCCTTCGCTGTCCTTCCGGGGCGTCCGCAGGACGAACCCGGAACCCAGGAAGCAAGCATCGGGCCCCGAGCGCGTCCGGCGCCGCGACCGGGGTCCTGGGTTCCGGGTTCCGCGCTTCGCCCGGCCCCGGAAGGACGAGATCGGATGCCCGGCCCCGTCCAACTCGCCTATTTGATCCCGACCAGCGTCATCGGAAGACGAATAATTTCATACCCTGACCCGCTACTCCGGGGACAGTGGAGACGATCGGCGCGCCCTGGTCGCGGGCCGTGGCAGGCTTTGCGCGTCTGGAAATGTCCAGACCTCGACAAATTGTACAGGCGAATGTCCATGCGCGCCCACCCCGCGACCACCTATGTCCGTGCCGGTCCCCAGACCTGGGGCCGGATCCGCGAGGCCTATCTGTCGGGCCTGTCGGCGCCTGCCGTCGCGGCCCGTTTCGGGGTCAGCGTCGCCGCCATCCGCAAGCGCGCCGCGCGCGAGGGCTGGACCAAGGCGGCGATGGGCGACGCGGCGCGCCCGGCGGTAGCGGCGGCGGCGGCGGCGCCCTCCACCTGGGGCCAGGGTCAGGGGGTCGGCCTGGGGCCCGTGCCGGCGGCGCTGGAGGCGGCCGAGCGGCCGGTCGTCGCGGCCTTCCGCATCCCCCTGGCGCTGAACCCGCGCGCCCTGGCGCGCCAGTCGCTGGCGCGCGCGGCCCAGGCCCTGCGCGAGGGCCGGGCGCTGGACGCCCAGCGCATGGCCCAGGCCGCCGAGGCCGTGCTGCGCGTCGATGCGCGGGTCGACAGCTGGCCCGACGAGGACGACACGATCGACGACGACGGCCGCGACGCCCTGCTGGTCCAGTTCGTCCGCTCCATCGCCGTGGACGTGGCGGTCAAGCTGGCGCGCGGCCAGCCCCTCCCCGCCGCCTACGCCGACCTCGCCGCCGAGTATGCGGATGCGATGGCTGGGAACGGCCAGCGCGCACAGTCAGGGTGATTTTCGTCGTGCGGAGACAGGCGGGACTTTCTCCCTCCCCTTCATGGGGAGGGTGGTCGGAGCGCAGCGACGACCGGGTGGGGAGGGCTTGGTGATGCAAGGCGCTGCACTTGGTTTGCCTAGCCGGCCCCACCCGGCCTCGCCTTACAGGCTCAGCCACCCTCCCCATNNTCCCTCCCCTTCATGGGGAGAGGTGATCGCGCAGCGATCGGGGTGGGGCTCGAAAGGGCGTGAGCGGGGCGCCGTAACTTCTCCACCCGGGCTTCGCTGCGCTCCGCCGTCCCTCCCCATGAAGGGGAGGGAGAAAAATTATCCGATCAGCGCCTCGGCCGCCGCGCGGGCGGCGTCGGTGATCTCGGCGCCGGACAGCATCCGCGCGATCTCCTCGCGGCGGCGCGCATCGTCCAGGGCGACCACCGTGGTGGCGGTCAGGCCGTCGCGGTCGGCCTTCATCACCTTCCAGTGGGCGTGGCCGCGCGCCGCCACCTGGGGGCTGTGGGTCACGACCAGCACCTGGGCGCCGTCCGACAGCCGCTGCAGCCGCGTGCCCACCGCCTCGGCCACGGCGCCGCCGACGCCCTGGTCCACCTCGTCGAAGATCATCACCGGCTGGCGCAGGTCCTGCCGGCTGGCCAGCGCCGCCTTCATCGCCAGGGCGAAGCGGGCCAGTTCGCCGCCCGACGCGATGGCGTCCAGCGGGCCGAAGTCGGTTCCGGCGTTGGTGGCGATCTGGAAGCGGACGGTCTCCACGCCCTCGGGGCCGCGCCGGTTCTCGATAGGCTCCAGCGCCACGCGGAAGCGCGCGCGCTCCAGCTTCAGCGGGCCCAGTTCGCCCATCACCGCCTCGGTCAGCCGCTCGGCCGCCGCCTCGCGCGCCGAGGTCAGCAGGGTCGCGGCCAGGTCGTACGCCTCCAGCGCGGCCGCCGCGTCGCGCCCGGCCTGGGCCAGGGCGTCGGCGCCGTCCTCGATCAGCCGCAGCTGCTCGCGCAGGCGCTGGCGCAGCGTCGGCAGGGCGTCGACCGTGGTGTTCAGCTTGCGCGCCGCCGCGCGCAGGGCGAACAGCCGCTCCTCGGCCTTGTCCAGCCGGCCGGGCTCGTATTCGAAAGCGTCGGCGGCGGCGTCCACGGCGGCGATGGCCTCGGCGGCCTCCACCATCGTGCGGTCGATGGCGTCGACGGCGGCGGACAGTTTCTGGATCACCGGGTGGTCGCCCTCGGCGCCCGCCTGGCCAGCCCGCTGGCGGGCGTGTTCGACGGCGCGGAGCGCGGCGCCCAGCTTCTGGCTCAGCTTGTCGCCGCCCAACTGGGTGCGGGCGTCGGCCAGGTCGGCGATGGCCTTCTCGGCCGCGCCCAGCAGGGCCCGCTCGCCGGCCAGCTCGGTCTCCTCGTCGGCGCGGGGGTCCAGCGCGTCCAGCTCGGCCAGGTTCAGGGCGATCTCCTCGGCGCGGGCCGCCGCGTCGGCCGCCTGGGCCTTCAGCTCGGCCAGCCGCGCCTCGGCCGCCTTCAGCTTCACCGACGCCGCCGCGACCCCGTCCAGCTGCGGCTTCAGGCCGCCGTACGCGTCCAGCAGGCCGCGGTGGGTGCGCCAGTCCAGGAGGCCGACGGTCTCGTGCTGGCCGTGCACCTCGACCAGGGCGGCGCCGATTTCGCGCAGCGCGGTCACGCCCGCCGGCTGGTCGTTGACGAAGGCCCGGCTGCGGCCGTCGGCCGACA
>NZ_DLMO01000092.1:384-21040 GCF_002479325.1 Brevundimonas sp. UBA7534 | reverse complement strand
CGGGACAGGCCAGCAAAGCGTCGGTCAGGATGTCGTTGGAGATGACGTCGAGCTTCTTCTGCTCCTCGTCCTGCACATTCACCGCGCCCGAGGCGCCCAGCGCGCCGACCAGCGCCCCCTCCGCCACCACCTTGCGGATGTCGACACAGGCCCGCGCCACCACGCGCAACGTCGTCTTCAGACCCTCCGGCGCATCCAAGGCCTTGAGGTGATCGTCCAGGCTGATGCGGTCGGTCATGGCGGATCCTGAGCAGCTATTGTCGTTTCAGCGTTCATGGCGGGCCGACCGCCGAGCGGCAACCGCCGCGCACGAAAAAGGGACGCCCGAAGGCGCCCCTTTCGCGTCTCTTCGCCCACCCGGATCAGATCGGCAGGATGGCCGTGCCGAAGGCGCGCTTCAGTTCGTGGGCGGCCAGGGTCTGCGCCGCCATGGCGTCCGGCAGGACCTGCGCCATGCCGAAGAACTCGTGCGTCGAACCGTGGAAGGTCTTGTGCCGAACGTCGACGCCGGCCTGCTCCAGCTTCTCGGCCAGCAACTCGCCTTCGCTGCGCAGCGGGTCGATCTCGGCGCAGATCACCGTCGACGACGGCAGGCCGATGAGGTCGGCGTTCTCGACCAGGTTGATACGCGGGTCCTGAGCGTCGCCCTCGTTCTCGAAGATGTGCTTCACGAACCACAGCATCATCGGCTTGTTCAGCGGCTTGGCCGTAGCGTTCTCGACATAGGAGGCGTTGTCCATGTCGACGCCCGCGACCGGATAGACAAGCACCTGGTGCACCGGGGCCGGCAGACCCGCATCCCTGGCCATGATCGACACGCCGACGGCCAGGTTGCCGCCCGCGCTCTCGCCCATCACAGCCACCTTCTGCGGGTCGCCGTGGAAGCTCTGGGCGTTGTCCAGCACCCAGCGATAGGCCGCCAGGGCGTCGTCGTGCGCCGCCGGGAACTTGTGCTCGGGCGCCTGGCGATAGTGCACGGACACGACGATGACGTCGGCCATCTTGGACACGCCGCGCGGCCCGCCGTCATAGACGTCCAGATCGGCGATGACGAAGCCGCCGCCGTGGAAATAGACCACGACGGGATGCAACTTGTCCTCGGAATGCTCGTGGGGCTTGTAGATGCGGGCCTTCAGGGGGCCGGCGGCGCCGGGAATGACGATGTCGGTCGTTTTCACGCCCATGTCGTCGGCGGGATCCTTGCCGGCCTTGCGCAGCAGGGATTTCACGGCGTCCGTCGGCGTCGGCTGTCGACGCGCCTCTTCCGGCGACAGGGTCTCGATCGGCTTGGGGTTCAGGGCCGCCAGTTCGTCCAGCACCTTCTTCATCGGCGCGTCGGGCTTGGCGGGATGGTCGCGCGGCGTGTCGAAGTCGCCGAACAGCTTGTCAATAATCGACATTTTCTTTTTCCTGGGTTTCGAGCAGGGGTGTCGGCAGGGGAAACCGCCACGCGCCATGTCGTTCCCGACCCCACCCGTTCGGCTTGACTTCGCCCCGGAGTCGGTGGCTTAGGTCGGACGCTCTCGCGGGAGAGATCGCGTCCCTTCTCCATTTGGCGAAACGGGTGCGACGCCGAAGGCGCAACCGCCCCGGAAACGCTCAGGCAAAAGGACCGCGAAGCGCGATAGACGCTGGAAAGCCGCCGTATGGCGCGCCGACGGAGCAAGGCGGTCCCAGACCGCCGGAATCTCTCAGGCTTCAGGACAGCGGGGGCGCGAGACCGGCGGGCGACCGCTCCCACCCGCGACCCCGAGAGTCCGAATGACCGACGACACGCTGAAGATCACGCCCCTGAACGCCGCGCACAAGGCGCTGGGCGCCCGCATGGTCGGCTTCGGCGGCTATGAAATGCCGGTGCAGTACGAAGGCGTCCTGGCCGAACACCGCTGGACGCGCGAGCACGCCGGCCTGTTCGACGTGTCGCACATGGGCCAGTGCCGCATCTCCGGCGACGACGCCATCACCCAGTTCGAGCGGTTCGTGCCGGGCGACTACCAGATCCTCAAGGCCGGCAAGCAGAAGTATTCTCTGCTGCTGAACAGCGAAGGCGGCGTGATCGACGACCTGATGGCCGGCCGACCCGACCACGACGGCCTGTTCGTCGTCGTCAACGCCGGCAACAAGGACGAGGACTTCGCCTTCTGGCGCGCGAACCTTGAGGGCGACGCCAAGCTCACGGTCCTGGACCGCGCCCTGATCGCCATTCAGGGCCCCGAGGCCGCCGAGGTCATGGCCGCGCACGAGCCGGTTCTGGCCGAGATGGCCTTCATGGAATGCGCCCGCCTGATCCTGTTTGGCGTGGACTGCTTCGTCTCCCGCTCCGGCTACACCGGCGAGGACGGCTATGAGATTTCCGTCCCGGCGGATCAGGCCGAACACGTCTGGACCACCATCCTGGAAGACGCCCGCGTCAAGCCCATCGGCCTGGGCGCCCGCGATTCCCTGCGTCTGGAAGCCGGCCTGCCGCTGCACGGCCACGACATCGACCCGACCACCAGCCCGGTCGAGGGCGCCCTGACCTTCGCCCTGTCCAAGTCGCGAAGGGAACGCGGCGATTTCAACGGCGCCGAGCGCATCCTGAAGGAACTGGCCGACAGCCCCTCGCGCGTCCGCGTCGGCCTGATCGTCAAGGAGGGCGCCCCGGCCCGCGAAGGCGCCGAGATCGCCGACGCCGACGGAAACGTCATCGGCAAGGTCACCTCCGGCGGGCCCTCGCCCACCTTGGGCAAGAACATCGCCATGGGCTACGTCCCGCCCGCCTTCGCCGCCTTGGGAACCGACCTGAAGGTCATCGTGCGCGGAAAGGCCGCCGCCGCCGAGGTCGTGGACATGCCCTTCGTGCCGCAACGCTATTACCGGAAGCCCAAGGCGTAACACCACCCCGTCACCCTCGGGCTTGACCCGAGGGCCGGGCGATCAACCGCTCGTGCGAAGACATCGACGCACGGACCGCACAACATCCGATCCTCGGGTCAAGTCCGAGGGTGACGGGACAGGAGAGAAGACATGAAGTTCACCAAGGATCACGAGTGGGTCAGCCTGGACGGCGACATCGCCACCGTCGGCATCTCCAAACACGCCGCCGACGCGCTGGGCGACGTGGTGTTCGTGGAGGTGCCCGAGGTCGGCAAGACCGTCTCCAAGGGCGACAGCTTCGCCGTGGTCGAGAGCGTCAAGGCCGCCTCGGACGTCTACGCTCCCGTTGCGGGCGAGGTGGTCGAGGCCAACGACGCCCTGTCGACGGCCCCGGAAACCGTCAACTCGGCCGCCGAGGCCGATGGCTGGTTCGCCCGGATCAAGGTCTCGGACGCCGCCGAACTGGACGGCCTGATGGACCAGGCGGCCTACGACGAATTCCTCAAGACCCTCTGACCTTTCCTTCCGCTCATCCCGGCGAAAGCCGGGACCCAGTTCTTTCGCGGGGCAGGGTGCATGGGATGAGCGTCAGCCTTTGATCGTTGCGAGCGATCGCCCAAAGCACTGGGTCCCGGCTTTCGCCGGGATGAGCGGAACATTAGATGCGCTACCTCCCCCTGACGCCCGACGACCGCACGGCGATGCTCGCCGCCATCGGCGCCGAATCCATCGACGACCTGTTCGTGGACGTTCCCGCCGCCGCACGACTGGACCGCCCCGTAGATCTGCCGCGCGTGGCGGGCGAGCTGGAGGTCGAACGCGCCTTGTCGGCGATGGCGGCCAAGAACGCCGTCGCCGGCGCGGTCCCCTTCTTCTGCGGCGCAGGCGCCTATCGCCACCATATTCCCGCGACGGTGGACCACGTGATCCAGCGCTCGGAGTTCCTGACCAGCTACACCCCCTACCAGCCGGAAATCGCCCAGGGCACGCTGCAATATCTGTACGAGTTTCAGACTCAGGTCGCGAACCTGACCGGGATGCCGGTCGCCAACGCCAGCCTCTACGACGGTTCGACCGCCATGGCGGAGGGCGTGCTGATGGCGACCCGCGTGACCCGTCGCAACAAGGCGGTGATCTCGGGCGGCGTCCACCCGCACTACGTCAAGGCGACCGAGACCGTGGTCCACGCCGTCGGCGTCGAGACCCTGGCCTTGCCCGCCGCCGTCGACGCCGAGACCGCCGTCATCGACCAGATCGGTCCCGACACGGCCTGCGTCGTGGTTCAGACCCCCAACGTCTTCGGCACGGCCACCGACGTGACCAAGATCGCAGAGGCCGCCCACGCCGCCGGCGCCCTGCTGATCGTTGTGGTCACCGAGGCCGTGTCGATGGGCCTGCTGAAGTCGCCCGGCGAGATGGGCGCCGACATCGTCGCGGCCGAGGGACAGTCGATCGGCAACGCCCTGAACTTCGGCGGCCCCTACGTCGGCCTGTTCGCCACGCGCGAGAAGCTGATCCGCCAGATGCCCGGCCGCCTGACCGGCGAGACTGTGGACGCCGACGGCGAGCGCGGCTTCGTCCTGACGCTGTCCACGCGCGAGCAGCACATCCGCCGAGACAAGGCGACCTCGAACATCTGCACCAACTCGGGCCTGTGCACCCTGGCCTTCACCATCCACATGAGCCTGCTGGGCGAGACGGGCCTGCGCAAGCTGGCCCTGCTGAACCACGAAAAGGCCGTCGCCACGCGTGACGCCCTGGCCGCCATTCCGGGCGTCGAAATCCTGACCGACCGCTTCTTCAACGAGTTCGCGGTGCGCCTGCCCAAGAACGCGGCCGAGGTCGTGGATCAGTTGGCCGCCCATCACGTCCTGGCTGGCGTGCCCTACAGCCGCCTGGCCCCCGACGCCGGCATGGACGATGTCCTGCTGGTCGCCGCGACCGAGACGACCCTGGATGCCGACATCCAGATTTTGGCGAAGAGCCTTTCAAAAGTGCTGGTTGGATGAAGAGACGACTTGCCACTTGCACCGGCGTCTTAGGTCTATGCCTAACGACGTTGGCAAATGCGCAAACCGATAGCCCCGATCAGCCCGCATTGATCTCGGACGCCATAATCGGAAACGGTGAGGGCAACTGGAGACCGGTTTTCGACTGGATTCAGAAGAACGTGCCGTCAGAAGAGTTTGACAAGCTAGCAACAATCAACACGTCGATGGCGGTTTGGGTGGACTCTGGCTCGCTCGTCCGTATCGGATCAAATGTGAAGGCATGGGTCCACATTGAAATCTTCTCAGAAGAGGGCGCGGAGGCAGCTGGCTTCCGATCGATGATGTTGCTTCATGAATACCGCTGCGACACCCGACAACAACGTCAGTTGGCTGGTGCAAGTTACTCAGGCACAAATAGGTCCGGCATAGCTGACGATTTTGATGAAAGCCGACCTAGTGCTTGGCGCTTTATCCGTCCTGACCAAATCGACGACGACATTTTAAACGCTGCCTGTAATGGCATTCGCATATTTGATGGAACAGCCGTCCAATGAGCACCATGAACACCGTCGGCCGCCCGACCGCCCCCAACGCCGTCGCCGCAAAGCCCGCCACCCTGACCGGCGCCCGCGGCCTGTTGCAGGACGAGCCGCTGATCTTCGAGGGCGAGGGCTGGGGCAAGACCGGCGTGGACCTGCCCGAACCCAAGGGCGACGCCTCCGACCTGGGCGACCTGGTCCGCAAGGATCCGATCGGCCTGCCCGGCCTGTCCGAGCCCGAGGCCATGCGCCACTATGTGCGCCTGAGCCAGAAGAACCACGCCATCGACCTGGCCATCTATCCGCTGGGGTCGTGCACGATGAAGCACAACCCGCGCCTGAACGAGAAGATGGCCCGCCTGCCCGGCTTCTCTGACATCCACCCGCTGCAGCCGATCTCGACCGTACAGGGCGCGCTGGAGCTGATGGACACCCTAGCCCACTGGCTGAAGACCCTGACAGGCATGCCCGCCGTCGCCCTGTCGCCCAAGGCCGGCGCCCACGGCGAACTGTGCGGCCTCATGGCCATCCGCGCCGCGCACGAGGCCAAGGGCGAGCACGCTCAACGCCGCAAGGTGCTGGTGCCCACCAGCGCCCACGGCACCAATCCCGCCACCGCCGCCTTCGTCGGCTATTCGGTGGTGGAAGTGGCCCAGACCGACGACGGCCGGGTGGACGTCGCCGACCTGGCCGCCAAGCTGGGGCCGGACGTGGCGGCCATCATGGTGACCAACCCCAACACCTGCGGCCTGTTCGAGCGCGACATCCTGGAGATCAGCCGCCTGACCCACGAGGCGGGCGCCTATTTCTATTGCGACGGCGCCAACTTCAACGCCATCGTCGGCCGGGTGCGCCCCGGCGACCTGGGCGTCGACGCCATGCACATCAACCTGCACAAGACCTTCTCCACCCCGCACGGCGGCGGCGGACCGGGCGCGGGTCCCGTGGTGCTGTCGGAAGCCCTGGCCCCCTTCGCCCCGGCCCCGTGGGTCATCCATGACGCCGACGGCTATCGCCTGGTGGAGCGCGAGCAAGACGAGGCCGAACAGGCGTTCGGTCGCCTGTGCGCCTTTCAGGGCCAGATGGGCATGTATGTCCGCGCGCTCAGCTACATGATGAGCCACGGCTCGGACGGCCTGCGCCAGGTCGCCGAGGACGCGGTGCTGAACGCAAACTACATCAAGGCCCGCCTGTCGGACCTGATGTCGGCCGCCTTCCCCGACGGCCCCTGCATGCACGAGGCGCTGTTCGACGACGAATGGCTGAAGGGCACGGACATCACCACGCTCGACTTCGCCAAGGCGATGATCGACGAGGGCTTCCACCCGATGACCATGTATTTCCCGCTGGTCGTCCACGGCGCCATGCTGATCGAGCCGACCGAAACCGAGTCCAAGGCCGAGCTGGACCGCTTCATCGAGGCCATGCGTCTGCTGGCTGAAGCTGCGAAGTCGGGGGACACGGACCGCTTCAAGGGCGCGCCCTTCCACGCCCCGATGCGTCGTCTTGACGAAACCCGCGCCGCCCGTTCGCCGGTGCTGCGCTGGACCGCGCCCGAAGGCTCCAACCAGGCGGCCTGACGCCGATATCCTCCCCTTCACACGGAGGGGAGGACCATGCCGACCGCGCCGCAACGGCTTGTTCGCCGGGAACCCGCGCGGCAATGTCGCGCGATGACCTGGACGCCAGACGCCATCCCCGATCTCTCCGGCCGCCTGGCCGTCGTCACCGGCGCCACCGGAGGGCTGGGGTTCGAAACCGCCTGCGTATTGGCCGCCAAGGGCGCCGAGGTGGTTCTGGCCGCCCGCAATCCCGACAAGGCCGCCAGGGCCCAGGTCGCGATTCGGTCGCGACACCCCCGTGCGGTCGTGCGGTTCCAGGCGCTGGACCTGGCGGCCCTGGCTTCGGTTCAGGCCTTCGCGGAGCGGATGACGGCCGAGGGACGCCCTATCGACATCCTCATCGACAACGCCGGCGTCATGGCCCTACCCCGCCGAGAGACGACCATCGACGGGTTCGAGATGCAGTTGGGATCCAACTATCTGGCCCATTTCGCCCTGGTCGGGCGGATGTCGCGGCTGCTGATCGCTGGCGGCGCGCGCGTGGTTCAGCTGTCCAGCGTCGCCCACCGCGGCGCTCGCATCCGCCTTGACGATCTTAACCTGACGTCCGGCTATCGGCCCTGGAGCGCCTATCAGCAGTCCAAGCTGGCCATGCTGATGTTCGCCATCGAGCTGCAGCGGCGCAGCGACGCGAACGGCTGGGGCCTGACCAGCGTCGCGGCCCATCCCGGTTTCGCCAGCACAGGCCTGATGTCGAGCGGCCCCAGCGGCCTGATGCGTCTGGGCCTTCGGTGGCTGACGCCCCTTCTCAGCCAGTCCGCCGCAGCGGGCGCGCAGCCCATTCTCATGGCCGCGACCGCGCCCGATGTCGCGCCGGGCGGCTACTACGGTCCTCAGGGCATCCAGGAAATGCGCGGCCCGCCCGGCCCAGCGCATTGATCGGGCGGCGCTCGACCCCGACATTGCGCGTCGTCTGTGGGTCGAGTCGGAGCGCCTGACCGGCGTCCGTTACGGCTGACCGCATCGGGCGTGGCGGCGAGACCACAGGGCGCCGGCTCTGTTGGATCATGACCAAAGCTTCACCTGTCGGACACGCGACGGCCATCGACGCAGCGCCTTCGTAGGGCTGTGGCGCGGTCGCCACGGCCGCCGTTTCCTTTCCCGACGAGGGATCGCACGGCCGCGGCGGCCGTTGTCATAAGGCGCCCTCCTACCCACCTGCCGTATTCCGTGACCTACGCTTCCTCCCTCGCCCTGCCCTCGCCCGCCCGATCCCGCAGCCGCCTGCTGCGGACCGCCCGGCGCTGGGCGCTGATGGCCGGCGGCCTTCTGGTCGTGCTGCTGGGAATACTGATCGCGCCGCTGCCGGGCCCTGGCGGCATTCCAGTGATCGCGGTCGGTTTGATGCTGATCCTGCGCAGCTCCTTCTGGGCCAAGCGTCAGTTCATCCGCGCCCAGTACGCTCGGCCGAAATGGGTCTATCCGTTCCGCCGACTCATGCGTCGCAAGCCCGAGATCGCGCCCGTCTTCTGGCAGCAGGCCCTGCGGGCCGAAAAAATGGTGCTGCGCCGGCGCCGCCGTCTTGTGCGGTTGCGTAAGCGAATTCGCCGTTCTTTCAGAAGGCTTTTTCGCCGTTCGTAACGGTGAATCGGCGCTCGTCGTGCTGCGCGTGCTAACCACGGGAAGTTGAACCCGCCCTGCGCCTGACCGGCGTATTCTCCCTTTCGCGTTATCAGAGAACCGTAACAAGCGTTGGGAGGCGCTCAGGTCATGATGTCACGCGTACAAAAGGGCCTGGTCGCCGGCGTCTTCGCCACGATCGCGGCATCACTGCTCGAAATCCCGAACATGTTCCTCAACTGGTTCGACCCCTTCCAGGGCGTCATCGCCAGCGTGATCGGCATGCCGGGCAATCTGGCCGTGGGATGGGGCATTCACCTGTTCAGCGGCGTCTTCATCCTGGGGCCGCTGTTCGGCTATCTGTGCCCCCGTCTGCCCACGGACACGCCCGAGACCAAGGGCATCGTCTTCGCGGTCGGCGCCTGGGTGGTGATGATGCTCGGCGTCTTCATGCTGGGCGACTACCGCACCTTCTCCAGCGGCGCGGGCTTCGGCACCGTGGCCTGGCTGCTGATCACCCATGCGGTGTTCGGCATCGTGCTGGGCAATGTCTACGCCCGCCTGGTCGCGCGTGAAAAGCGTGGGGCCACGATCATCGGCGGCGCCCCCGCCCACTGACCTCGCGCTCCGGCGCATAAAAAGGCCCCCGACGGAGACGCCGGGGTCCTTTGATCGTTCGGGTCCGCCGATCAGTTCAGCCGGTCGCCGATCTGGGCGATGGCCGCATCCAACAGCGGATCCTTGGTTTGGCCGGCCAGACGCGCGGCCAGGATATCCTCGGCGGCCTTGGCGGCCAGGTCGGCGGCGGCGGCCTTGACCTCGGCCGACGCCTGGGCTTCCGCCTGGGCGATGCGGTTCTCGGCCAGCTTCTGGCGACGCGCCAGCGTCTCTTCCAGCTTTGCCTTGGTCTCGGCTTCCAGTCGACGCGCGTCCGCCTCGGCGGCGGCCAACAGACCGGCGGCCTGCGCCTCGGCCTCGGCCTTTTCCTTGCGGATCTGCGCCAGCATGGCCTCGGCCTCGGCGCGAAGACGCGCGGCCTCGTCCAGGTCGGCCTGGATCTTGGCGCCCTTAGCGTCCAGCTGGGCGGCCGCCATCTTCGGCACGCCCGCCGCGATCAGTATGCCGAAGAAGATCAGCAGACCGACGCCGACCCAGATCTCGGCGTTCGACAGATTCCAGATGCCGTGTTCGAAGATCAGGTTCATCAGGCGGCTCCCTTGACGGCGGCCAGTTCAGCGGCCGTCGCGCCCTTGCCCGTCAGGCGCTCGACCATGGCGCCCGCGGCGTCGGAGGCGATGGTGGAGACGTTCGACATCGCCGCGTCGCGGGTCTTGCCGATCGCGGCCTCGGCTTCGGCGATGCGGGCGTTGACGACCGCCTCTTCCGCAGTCTGGCGCGCATTGGCCTCTTCGGTGACGCGCGCCTTGGCGGCGGCGGCGGCGGCCCGCGCATCGGCACGGGCCTTGACCACCTCGGCCTGAGCCTGGGCGGCCTGTTCGGCGGCTTCGGCCTGGACCTGACGCGCCGTGGCGACAGCGGTGGAAATGGTGTCTGCCCGTTCGTCCATCACCTTGCGCAGACGCGGCGCGAAGACCTTGGACACCAGAAGATACAGGACGGCGAACAGGATCAGCAGATAGCCGATCTGTCCGGCCCAGTGCTCGAACTGGAATTGCGGCAGGCCGCCCGAGCCGTGCTCGCCGGGCGTCGCCGTCTCGGCGTGCAGGTCCCGTTCGACCGAAGGCGGGACCGCGTCGATGGTGTGGGTGCTGGCCATGAACCGTCTACTGCAGGATCAGATGAGCGGCGCGCAGGCGAACCCCGCGCGCCGTATCGGCTGATATCAGCCGAAGATCATCAGGATGCCGAGCACGAAGGCCAGGATGCCCAGGGCTTCGGCGAGGGCGGCTCCCACGAACAGGTTGCCGACTTGGCCGGCGGCGGCCGACGGATTGCGCAGGGCGCCGGCCAGGAACTGGCCGAAGATGTTGCCCACGCCCAGGGCCGAACCGATCATGCCCAGGGTGGCGAGACCAGCGCCGATGTACTTCGCGGCTTCAGCGTCCATGATTGTATTCCTAGATTAAAGTCGTTGGTGGTTGGGGTGAAGAGGCTGAACCGGCCCTTAGTGGGCGTGGTCCAGGTTGACCACATCGTTCAGATAGATGCAGGTCAGAACGGCGAAGACGAAGGCCTGGAGGAAGGCCACCAGGAACTCCAGCGCGGTCAGCGCGACGACCATGCCCAGCGACAGGGCCGCCACCGGGAAGGCCAGCAGGCCCACGCCGCCGCTCAGGCCCAGCAGGCCCAGCGACACGACGAAGCCGGCGAAGATCTTCAGCGCCACGTGGCCGCCCAGCATGTTGCCGAACAGACGAAGCGCCAGGGTGATCGGCCGCAGCAGGAAGGAGACGAACTCGATCAGGCCCACCACCGGGCGCAGCAGCAGCGGCGCGCCCATCGGCCAGAACAGCTTGAAGAAGCCCAGGCCGTTCTTGGCGAAGCCGACGACCAGCACCAGGCCGAAGGTGATCAGCGCGAAGGTGGCGGTGATGGCCAGTTGCGACGTCGCCGTGAAGGTCAGGAACAGGCCCAGCAGGTTCATGCCCAGGATCAGCAGGAAGATCGTGAACACGAACGGGAAATACTTGCGACCGTCGTGGCCGATGATGGAATCCGCCAGGTTGTCGATCAGGCCGAACACGCCTTCTCCGGCGGCCTGCAGACGGCCCGGCACCACCTGAGCGTTCGAGGTCACGGCGGCCAGGAAGCCGACGATCGCCACGAAGGCGGCCGTCATCGCGATGTGCGAGTTGGTGATCGCCAGGTCCACCGTGCCCAGCACCGGCAAGGTCACGTCGGGAAGGTCGATGACCTTCTGGATCTGAAACTGATGAATCGGATCGGCCATAGAGCCTTATCGTTCCTCGTCTTCGCCGGCTTCGACATAGGGTTCGGACGGAGCCGTGGTCCCTTGCGCCTTCGCCTGCGCCATCAGCCGGTTGGCCGTACGGCGCGCCATGTAAATCGACAAGGCGAAGCCCAGAAGGACGCCGCCGATCAAACCCCACGGACGGGTCCCCAGGACCCAATCCGCGACGAAACCGAACGCCAGTCCCACAAAGACCCCGCCGAGCAGTTCGGCGATGATCTTGTAGGCCTGCCCGGCCACCTTCTGGCCGGTCAGTTCGGCGGATTTCTCCGCCGTGGTCCGCGCCTCCAGTTCGGATGCGCTTTGCTGGAGGCGTTTGATCGCCTCTTCACGCGATTCCGTCATAGGGGACAGGGCCTGTGCGCTCAGCGCCCGAACGGTGCGTCCGGGCGGGTCTGAATTCGGCGCGGAAACTAATCGTGAGCGGCCGATAGGTCAAGGCGCGCGACATAAGACTTAAGACTTTGTCTATATTCGGTTTTCTTCATCCACAGGGCCGACGTGACGAAGCGTCGCTCTCCATTATGTGAGAATCCCGCCCTTGAGCCGCCCGACGCCGTGGCGGGTCGAGCCGGGAAGGACTAGGTTGGCGGTCATGAACGCCCACGTGCCGCCTCCTTCGCCCGAACGCCGCCCGATCGCCGTGCGCCTGGCGACGCCGCGCGGCTTCTGCGCCGGGGTGGACCGGGCCATCCAGATCGTCGAGCGCGCCATCGAGAAGTACGGCGCCCCGGTCTATGTGCGTCACGAGATCGTCCACAACCGCCATGTGGTCGAGCGGCTGAAGGCGATGGGGGCGGTCTTCGTCAAGGAACTGGACGAATGTCCCGACGACCGGCCGGTCGTCTTTTCGGCCCACGGCGTGCCCAAGTCGGTGCCGGCGACGGCCCGCTCTCGCGAGATGCTGTTCCTGGACGCCACCTGCCCCCTGGTGTCCAAGGTCCATGTCGAGGCCGAGCGCCATCACGCCGCCGGGCGCCACATCGTCCTGATCGGGCACGCCGGTCACCCCGAGGTGATCGGCACGATGGGCCAGTTGCCCCCGGGCGCCATCAGCCTGGTCGAGACCGAGGAAGACGCCGAGCGGTTCGAGCGCCCCGGCGACCAGCCGCTGGCCTACGCCACCCAGACGACCCTGTCGGTCGACGACACCGCCGGCATCCTCAAGGTGCTCAAGCGCCGCTTCCCCGAACTGCCCGACCCGCACAAGGAAGACATCTGCTACGCCACCACCAATCGGCAGGAGGCGGTCAAGACCCTGGGCCAGGGCTGCGAGCTGGTGCTGGTGGTCGGCTCCAAGAACTCGTCCAACTCGGCCCGGCTGGTCGAGGTGGCGATGCGCGCCGGCGCCCGCGACGCCCGGCTGGTCGATGACGCCTCCCAGGTCGACTGGGCCTGGTTCGACGGCGTGGACACCGTCGGCGTCACCGCCGGCGCCTCGGCGCCCGAACCCCTGATCGCGGCCCTGGTCGAGGCCATCGCCGCCCGCTTCGACGCCGTCGTCAGCGAGGACGCCGGCGCGCGCGAGACCGTCACCTTCAAACTGCCCCGCCTGCTGACGGCCTGAACCGCTTCAGCGGTCCTCGCCGACGAAGTCCTGGGCGAACTCGGGCGCTTCATCTTCCAGCGGCAGGGTCCCATCCTCGTCGTCGGCCTCGGACGCCCGCGTGGGGTCCGGCACCTCGAACCCGACCGGCAGCGACAGGTCCAGCAGACCCGCCGCCTTCATCTCCTGGACGCCAGGCAGGTCATACAGGGTCGCCAGGCCGAAATGCTCCAGGAAGCGGTCCGTGGTGGCGTAGGTCACCGGCCGACCGGGCGTTCGCCGCCGCCCCCTCAGACGCACGAAACCCATCTCCAGCAACAGGTCCAGCGTGCCCTTCGACAGGCTGACGCCCCGCACGCTCTCGATCTCGGCGCGGGTGACGGGTTGGTGGTAGGCGATGATGGCCAGGGTCTCCAACCCGGCCTTGGACAGGCGGCGCGGCTCCTCGCGCTCTTGGGTCATCATGAAGGCCAGGTCCGGCGCGGTGCGGAAACGCCAGCGGTCGGCCACGCACTCCAGCTCGACCCCGCGCCCCTCATAACGCGCGCGCAAGCCGGACAGGGCCCGCGCCACATTGCAGTTCTCGGGCAGGCGGGCGGCGATCTCGGCGGCGCTCAACGGCCCGGCGGCGGCGAACAGCAGCGCCTCCACCCGTCGCTCGATCTCGGCCTCGTCGGGTTGGAAAGACAGGTCGCTCACGGCGTCAGCTCCAGCGCCTGCCCGGGACCGCGCCGCTTCAGATAAAGGTCGGCGAACGCCTGCGCCTGCCGAATGTCCATCGCCCCCTCCTTGACCAGCTCCAGACTGGCCGAAAGGGTGGACGCCGTATAGCTGGCCTGACTGGGTCCGTCCTCGTCCTTACGATGGGGCGCAACGCTCTCGAGCGGGGTCCATTCGGCCAGCTTCGGCATGATCTCGCGCAGCCAGTCGCGCGCGGCCTCCAGCGGAAAGGCCTCGACCCGCTGGCCGGGGGCGTAGCGCCGGGCCTCCTCGCGACGGCGCTGCGCCACATAGGCGCTCATCAGTTCGTACAGGCTGGCGTCGATGCGGTCGGAAGGGACGATCACCGTCGCCTCCGGGTCGCCGCGCGTGAAGACATCGCGCTTCAGCTGGGGCCGCGCCATCAGCTGCTCGACCGCCTTCCTCATCGCCTCCAGCTTCTGCAGGCGGAACGCCAGGGCCGCGGCCATCTCCTCGGCCGGCGGATCCTCCGGCTTGCCCTTGTCGGTGCGCGGCAGCAGCAGGCGCGACTTCAGATAGGCCAGCCACGACGCCATCACCAGGTAGTCCGCCGCCAGGGCGAAGTTGCGCCGCCGCGCCTCGTGGACGAAGGCCAGATACTGTTCCGCCAGCTGGGTGATCGACAGCTTCAGCAGATCCACCTTCTGCGTCCGCGCCAGGGCCAGCAGGACGTGCAGCGGGCCTTCGTATCCGTCCAGGTCGACCACGAAGGCCTCGCGGTCCTCGACCTCCTCGGCGTTGAAATCCAGATTGGGCTGAAACGCTTCAGACATTCTCTGGGCCTGTCGCGCCTTGCGCTACTTGAGGCCGCGCCGTGCGGATCACGCCTGCGCCTCCCCGACGTCCGGCCCCTTGGCGGCGTCCAGCCGTCCGCCCACCGTGCGGAAAAAGCGGTCGTGCGCGGCCACGGGGTCCAGCGGCTCCGGCGCGCGCACGATCCGCGCCAGCGCGGCCTCGGCGCGGCGACGCGCCCCGCCCTTCAGCGGCCCCACCCCCTGGGCGACCTGGCGCATCTCGTCCATGTCGCCGTTCCAGTGGATGACGACGTCGCAGCCCGCCTTCAGCGCCTTGTGCGCCCTCTGGGTCAGGCTGCCGGACAGGGCGTTCATCACCAGGTCGTCCGACAGCAGCAGCCCCTTGAAACCCAGGCGCTCGCGGATCAGGCGGATGGCGGCCTTGGACTGCGTGGCGGGGCGCTTCGGGTCGATGGCGGTGAAGACGATGTGGGCCGTCATGCCGATGGGCATGTCCGACAGCGCCTTGAACGGCGCGAAGTCCCAGGCGTCCAGCGTCTCCAAGTCGGCATGGACCGTCGGCAGGGCCTTGTGCGTGTCGGCGAAGGCGCGGCCGTGTCCCGGCATGTGCTTGATGCAGGGCAGCACCCCGCCGGCCAGCAGCCCTTCCGCCGCCGCCCGGCCCAGCAGGGCGACGGTCTGCGGATCGCGGCCATAGGCGCGGTCGCCGATGATGTCGTGGGCGCCGGGCACGGGCGTGTCCAGCACAGGCACGCAGTCGATGGTTATCCCCACCTCGCGCAGGTCATGAGCCATCAGCCGAGCGCCCAGCCGGACCGTCTCCCGCGCGGCGTCCAGGTCGTTCGCCGTCTTCAGATAGGCGTCGGCAGGGGGATACTTCGGCCAGTGCGGCGGCCCCATCCGCTGGACCCGCCCGCCCTCCTGGTCGATCAGGATGGGCGCGTCGCGATCGCCCAGAACGGCGCGCATCTCGTCGGTCAGCGCCCGCACCTGGTCCGGCGTGTCGATGTTGCGCCGGAACAGGATGAAGCCCCACGGCCGCACTTCGGCGAAGAAGGCCTTTTCCGCCTCCGTCAGCCGATGCCCGACGCAGCCGTAGATGGCGGCAGCCGTCACCGGACGATGCAGTCCCGGCCCGCCGCCTTCAGGGCGTTGCAGAAGGCGGTCGCCCGCTCACGAGACAAGCCCGCGAAGGCGGTGCGGTACAGGGTCGACCCGCTGGAGGTCGTCACTTCCGTCACCCTCTTCTGGGCGCCCGAGGCGTACTGGCCGAAGCGGCCCGCCACGGCGGCGTACTCGCGGTCCGCGATCTCGGTGGAAGAGAAGGCTCCGATCTGGACCGAGGCCGATCCCCCGGTCGCGGCGGGCGCAGCGGCCGGCGCGGTCGGCGCCGGCGCGGCGGGCGTCGTCGGCCGCGGCGTCGGCGTGGTCGAAGTCGCCGGGGCGGCCGGCGCCAGCCCCTGGCCGGTCGGCGCGGCGGCGGGCGGCGCGGCGGGCCGCGGCTGGGGCGCTTCCGGCGGCGGGGTGAAGGTGATCGGCGCGTCGGTCGTCTCGGTCGCCTCGTCGCGATAGACGCGGATGCCTTCGGCGGGATCGATCGGCTGGGCGTCGATCGGGGCGGCGGACTTCATCTCGCCCACGGGCTGGCCCACCGCCGGCGGCGCATCGGTCGAGGCGCGCAGGCCCGAGCGATAGAAGAAGATCACGGCGACGATCAGCAGCAGCAGCACCGCCGCGCTGACGATCAGGGTCACCGGCGGCGTGCGTCCGCCTCCCCCGCCCACGCGGCGGCCGCCGTCGCGCGGATCGAAGCTGTTGCGGCGGAAGGGCAGATCGTCGTCAGTCGGCGGCGTATAGGCGCCGCGGCCGGGTCGGTTGTCGTCATCGAAGGACATGGGGCGCTCCGCCGTCTCAAGCCGGCGCGAATCGGTGCGCCGATCCGCCATCCTAACCCGCCGCCCCGCGCTTTCGAATCACAGATCGAGCGCCAGGTCGAGGCTGAACAGCTTCTGGTGCACCTCGATGGCGTAACGATCGGTCATGCCGGCGATATAGTCACACACCGCGCGCGCCCGGCGCGTCCGGTCCTCGGTCAGGGCCGGCGCGCCCCATTCCGGCGGCATCACCTCCGGCTCGGCCATGAACAGTTCGAACAACTGCGACAGCACGCGCCGCGCCTGGCTGCGCGTGCGGTTCACGCGGTAGTGGCGATACATCCGCTCGAACAGGAACTTGCGCAGCACCGCCAGGTCGGCGTGCATGGGCCGCGAGAAGTCCACCATCGTCCGCCTGGCCAGACGCACGTCCTCGGTCGAGCCGATCCGGTCGTCCTCGATCCGCCGCGCCGTTTCGGCCAGCACGTCCTCGACCATGACCCCGATCATTCGCCGAACCGCCTCGATCCGCAGCATACGCTCGTCGATGCCGGGCCAGTCGCGGCGCACCTGGGCCAGGATCGGCCCGATCAGCGGAACCTCCGCCAGGTCGTGCAGGGTGAACAATCCCGCCTGAACCCCGTCATCCACGTCGTGGTTGTTATAGGCGATGTCGTCGGCGATGGCCGCGCACTGGGCCTCCAATGAGGCGAAGGTGCCCAGGCGCAGGTCCCAGTCCGCCTCCCCGCCCTGGCGATAGGGCCGCACCACCGACCAAGCCGGCTCGTCCAGCCGGTGCGCCACAGGCCCGTTGTGCTTGATGACGCCCTCGACCGTCTCCCAGCTGAGGTTCAGCCCCTCGAACTGTGGATAGCGCTTCTCCAGCTCGGTGACGACGCGGAAGCTCTGGACGTTGTGGTCGAAGCCGCCGTGATCGGCCATCTGGATGACCAGCTCGTCCTCGCCGGCGTGGGCGAAGGGCGGATGGCCCAGGTCGTGCGCCAGGGCCACGGTCTCGGCCAGGTCGTCGTCCAGCCCCAGCGCATGGGCCAGCGACCGCGCGATCTGCGCCACCTCCAGCGAATGGGTCAGACGGGTGCGGTAGTGATCGCCCTCGTGCGCCACGAAAACCTGGGTCTTTTCCTTCAGGCGGCGAAAGGCGGTCGCGTGGATGATGCGGTCGCGGTCGCGGGCGAAGGGCGTGCGCGTGCGGCTGGGCGGTTCGAAGAAGCGGCGGCCCTTCGTCAGCTCGGGCAGCTCGGCGGTGGCGGCTCTGGGCGTCTGGCTCACGTCATCAACTTTGAAGGCGGGCCCTTTGCGAACGCCCGCGCCCGCCTCATATAGACAGGCGTGAGCACCGTCCAATCCACAGACCCGTCCACACCCGCCTTCTCGGTCGCGCCGCGCGCGCCGGAAGGCATCGTCCTGGCCGCCAGCGCCGCCAAGCGTCTGGCGAAACTGGGTGCGGCCGAGGGCAAGGCCCTGATGCTGCGCGTGGCGGTGGACGGCGGCGGCTGCTCGGGTTTTCAGTACCGGTTCGACCTGGTCGAGACGGCCGAGGACGACGACCTGCGCATCGAGACGGACGGCCAGGCCGCCCTGATCGACCCGGTCTCCATCCCTTTCCTGAAGGGCTCCGAGATCGCCTATGTCGACGAACTGGCCGGCGCCCAGTTCGTGGTCAAGAACCCAAACGCCGCCTCCAGCTGCGGCTGCGGCGTCAGCTTCTCGATCTGACCAGGGCCCAGACTGTCGCCAAGACGGTTGAGGCCAGCAGGGCCGAACCGATCACGTCCCATGCGCCGTCCTCCAGCAGGGCGCCGACCAGGCCGGTCAGGCTCAGGGCGAACAGCATGATCGGGGCGCGAAACACCGCCCACAGGCTCAGGTCCTTGCGATTGGCGTGATGATGGCGGCTCATGCCGGCTTCCGCCGCTTGCCCAGCCACAGGTAGAGTCCCGACCCCAGGATGACGATGGTCGCCAGGTCCAGCAGGGCCCAAAGGATCTTCAGCGCCATCCCGCCGTAGTCGCCGAAATGCAGCGGCTGCGACAGCGACAGGGTCTTCACATACCAGGGCGTCTCGGCCACCGCCGCCAGCTTGCCGGTGCGGGCGTCGATCAGCGCCGGCGTCGTCAGGTGCGTGGTCAGCGGCGTGTCGCCGTGGAAGAACACCGCATAGTGGTGATCGGTCGAATAGTCGGTCCCCGGAAAGGCCACGAACTGCAGCTGCATCCCTGGCAGGGCCTGGCGCGCTCGCGCCACCGCCGCATCGAGGGAACTGCGCTCGCCCACCGGCGCCGGATGGTCGTAGGCGGCGGTCAGTTCCTTGAGCGCCGTCTCCTTCCAATAGGCCAGGATCGGCGTCGCCAGGGTGTTGACCACGCCCGTCACGCCCACCACCAGCACCCAGCCGACGGTCACCACGCCCAAGAGGTTGTGATAGTCCAGCCAGCGCGTCCGCGCGGCCTTCTTCACGCGCACCGTGCCGAAGGGCAGCCGCCTCATGAAGGGCGCGTAGAGCACCACCCCCGACACCACCGCCACGACCAGCAGCAGCCCCATCGCCCCCAGGAACAGCATCCCCGGCAAGCCCAGGAACATGTCGGTGTGCAGCTGCAGCAGGAACTCCATGACCGGATGGCCCGCCACCGGCGGCGCGGCCGCTCCCGTGGTCTGGTCGATCGGCTGGAACGAATAGCGCCCGGCCGGCCCGGCGGGATCGACGCTGGTCACATTCACGACCGGCCGGTCCTCGTCGAAGCTCATGAAGGCGGGGACCTCGCCCGGCTTGCGCTCCAGGGCGATCGCCAGCACCCGGTCCAGGCTCAGGCGGGGGGCCGCCATGTCGCCCGTCGCGGCCTGATCGCCCAGCAGCAGTTCGTCCAGCTCATGGGTGAAGACCAGCGGCAGGCCGGTCAGGCACAGCATCAGCAGGAACAGGGTCGAGACCAGGCTCGACCACTTGTGAACCCAGGACCAGGCGCGGATCGTCCGCGTCTTCATCCGGCTCAGAACTCCGCGGAGATCGACAGGCGATAGGTGCGCGGCGCGCCCAGCGTCAGGTATTTCGACCCCGGATAGCCGCCGACGGCGACCCACTGGTCCTCGTCCGCCAGGTTCTCCACCCGCGCCCGCACCGTCAGCGGCTTGCCGCCGGCCTCGAAGGCGTAGCGGACGCCCGCGTCGAAGCGGGTCCAGCTGTCCAGTTCGACCGTGTTGTCGGCGCTTGCGGCCTGCGAGCCGGTATGGACCGCCCGCCCCTCAAGCGTCAGGCCGTCCAGACCCGGCACGTCCCATTCGACGTTGTCGTTGATCTGGAAGTCCGGCACGCCGATGGCCGACTTGCCTTCCAGCGCCGGGTTCAGCGACTGATTGATCTCGGTGTCCAGCCAGGTCGCGCCTCCGATCAGCCGCAGGCCCGTCACGGGCTCGCCGAAGACGGTCAGCTCGACGCCCTGGTTCTCCTGTTCGCCGCCATCGCTGTAGATCGCCGTGTCGGCATCGAAATAGGCGGACGGCAGGGTGGTGCGGAAGACGCTCAGCGTACCGCCGAACGACCCGGCGTCGTACTTGGCGCCGACTTCCATCTGTTCGGCGCGATAGGGCTCCAGCACCTCCCCGGCGTTGACGACCGGCACGCCGTTCACCACCGCCGGCGCTGTCGTGCCCGGCGCCAGCGCCTCGGCGTAGTTGGCGTAGAGCGAGATCGCACCAGACGGCTTGTACACCAGGGCGAAGGCCGGCGTGATCGCATCGCTGGAGTAGGACGAGCCCAGCGCGCCGGTGTTGTAGTCGTAGGACTTGGTCTCGATCTCCTGGTAGCGGGCGCCGATCGTGGCCAGCAGGCGGCCGTCGAACAGGCTCAGCATGTCGGCGACCGCAACGGACGACGTCTTGACCCGCTCGGTCACGCCCGGATCGTCCAGGTCGCCGCCGACGAAGAAGTCCGGCGCCGGAGGGGCGACGAAGACGGGATCATAAAGGTTGTTGGCGAAGCCCGCGAAGTTGGAGAAGGCGTAGGCGTTCCTGGACTTGGACTGAACCTGCGAGGCCGAGGCCACCAGTCGGTGCCCCACCGGCCCGGTGGTCACGTCGGCCCGCACGCCGATGTCGCCGGACCACACCGTGTCCTCGCGCGCATTGTCGAAGCGGTAGGCGCTCAGGGTTCCGTCGGGCTGCGCCGTCGGATTGGCCAGGACGTTGTCCTCCTTGCCCTGCCGGCCGCCGAACGCCGCCC
>NZ_DLMO01000092.1:0-322 GCF_002479325.1 Brevundimonas sp. UBA7534 | reverse complement strand
CCGGCCGCCGAACGCCGCCCACACCGTCACGTCGTCGGTCAGGTCGAACTCGCCGCGCGCGGTGCCGAACAGCTGTTCCTCGTCGGTGTAGGTCCAGGGCTGGGCGAAGTTGACGTCGGCCGACGGCGCGGTCGGGATGGCGCCGGCCGGCGTCACCGTCGGACGCGGCGCGTCGATGCGGTGGTCCTGCCAGCCCAGGTCGGCCGAGAAGCGCGCGCGGTCGCCCCGGCGATCCAGGCCCAGGCCGACGACGCGCAGCTGGCCGTCCTCGCCCTCGACCGAACCCTCGCCATCGCGGCTGACCAGGTTCAGACGCGCGCCC
>NZ_DLMO01000095.1:5766-18487 GCF_002479325.1 Brevundimonas sp. UBA7534 | reverse complement strand
CAGCGCCTCGGGCCGGTTCAGGGTGACGACCGCATAGCCGTCCGCGTGGCGTTCGATCAGCAGGGTGGAATAGGCGTCGGCCATCAGGCGTCTCCTCTTTTGGACCCCGGGAACGTGGGTCAAGGCGTCGACGCCAAGAACCCTACGTTTACGTCAACGTCAAGTAATAAGCCACGCCGGCATGCGCCAGGGGGCTGGGGCGATCAACCCTGAACGCGCGGCCCCGCCTTGGGTGGCAGGGTGCGAACACGCACAGAGAAGAACGACTCTCACCTAGCTTTGCGGTTGGAACGCCCATCGGCGTCGCGGCTTGAGGCAGCGACAACCAGGAGGACGTCATGACCCAGACCTATGAAGAGATGGACGCTATCGCCATGCTGAAGGCCGACCACCGCAAGGTGGAGGACATCTTCGAACAGTTCGAGAAGGCGCGCGGCAAGGAAAGGAAGCAGGCCCTGGCCGAGCAGGCCTGCCTTGAACTGAAGGTTCACACCATCATCGAGGAGGAAATCTTCTATCCGGCCTGTCGCGGCCAGATCGACGAATCCGACCTGAACGAGGCCTATGTCGAACACGACGCCGCCAAGGTCCTGATCAACGACATCGAGGCCGGCGGCCCGGACGAGGCCTTCTATGACGCCAAGGTCAAGGTGCTGTCGGAAATGATCGAGCACCATGTCGAAGAAGAGGAGAAGCGCTCCGAAGGGATGTTCAGCCAGGCCCGCGCGGCCGGCCTGGACATGGACGCCCTGGCCGACCAGATGCGGGCCCGCAAGAAGACGGCGATGGCGGAGCTGAAGGGCCACCCGGAGATTCCGGCCGAGACCCGCACCTTCGAAGGCGACGACGTCGAAAGCGCCCTGATCGAAGAGCCCGTGGCCACCTCGACCCCGGCAGACGAGAGGGGCGCGCTGCGCTAGTTCGCGCGCGCCCGGCCAGCCGTCAGTTCAGGCGGCTGGCCCCGCCGGTGATGCGGCAGGCGTAATCGCGCGCCGGTTCGCCGCTCTGCGATCCGGTCGGCTGCAATACGCCTTCGCGTTCCGTGCACTGGGCCTCAAGTCGATCCATTTCGATCTGGTATCGGTTTGGAACGTCGCTGGTAGCGCAGCCGGCGACCAGCGGCAGGGCCAGAACGGCAAGCGAAATCATCACGCGCATCGGCGTACTCCTTCAAACAGCCCCTTGGACCCGAGCCTAGCGCGCGGCGGCCAGCCTGACCAGCTTGCCGTCGTCCTCGTCGGTGACGGCCCAGATCGCCCCGTCCGGTCCGACGGCCACGTCGCGAACCCGTTCGCCCAGGTCGCTCAACAGCCGTTCCTCGCCCACGACACGATCATTCTCGATCACCAGGCGCGCGACGTGCTTTTCCTTGAGCGCCGCCACCAGCAGGTTTCCATTCCAGCGGGGGAACATCGCTCCCTGGTAGAAGACCGCGCCGCCCGGCGCGATGACCGGGTCCCAGTAATAGATGGGCTGCTCCGTCCCGGCCTTTTCCGTATCGCCGGCGTTGATCGCCCCGCCCGCGTATTCGACCCCATAGGCGGCGTCGGGCCAGCCGTAGTTCAGACCCGGGCGGTCCAGATTGACCTCGTCGCCGCCGCGCGTGCCGTGCTCGATGGTCCAGACGGCCCCCGTGCCCGGCTGGATGGCGACGCCCTGGACGTTGCGGTGGCCCAGGCTCCAGATTTCGGGCCGCGCGCCGTCCCGGCCGACGAAGGGATTGTCCTGAGGGACCGAGCCGTCGGCGTTGATGCGGATGGTCTTGCCCATGTGCGAGCCCAGGTCCTGGGCCTGGGGCCGCATCGGCTTGTCCGACCGTTCGCCCAGGGTCACGAACAGCTTTCCATCGGGCGCGAAGGCCAGCGACGAGCCGAAATGTTTGTCGCCGTCATAGGTCGGCAAGGCGCGGAAGATGACCTGGACGTCCTCCACGCGGCCGCCGTCCTGCGACAGGCGGCCCCGCGCGACCGAGGTGGCGTTGCCGCCCTCGCGCGGTTCGGCGTAGCTCCAATAGATGCGCCGGTCCTGATCGAAGCTTGGCCCGACGATCACGTCCAGCAGGCCGCCCTGGCCCCGCGCGTCGACGGGCGGCAGGCCCTGGATCGGCTGTCCGACCTGTCCCTGAGCGGTGACGATCCGCATCCGGCCCGGCTTTTCGGTCACCAGCCAGTTTCCGTCCGGCAGCAGCGCCAGTCCCCAGGGGCGCTCCAGCCCGGAGGCCACGACCGCGTGCGTCAGCGCCTGTTCGGTTCGTACAGCCGGCGCCCGCGTCTGGCCGGCGAAGGCGGGCTCCTGCCCGGAGCCGTTAGCAGGGCGGGTCTCGAGCGGCGCGCCAGGAGAGGCGTCCTGCCTCGCCTCGCCATTGGCGCCGCAGGCGGCGGCCAGGACCAAGAGGGACGCGGAGGCGGCGGAAACGATCAGGCGCATGGACGGGGCTCTCTGGAAGGGGCGACGCGAACGCCCGCGAAACGACGCCGTCAGCGTTAGCGTTCCGAGGACGCGGTTGTTGTGCGCCCGATCGCCGCAGCCTTTCGCATCGGATGACTTGAACCGGCGGCCGGGCGGCGATATAGGCACGCCTCCCTTCGCACCGGCTGTCCGTGCGAGAGGCGACGGCTGGGTAGCTCAGGTGGTTAGAGCGGTGGATTCATAACCCACAGGTCGGCGGTTCGATCCCGCCCCCAGCCACCACCGCCGGTTCATCCCGGCCTTTTTTTCGAGACCTAGCAGCACGCCTGGACCTCCCCGCTCTCGACGGCGTCGAACGGGCGCGCCAAAATCGCGTCATGAACACCAAGACTCGGGACGGCGTGCTGAAAGCGCTACTTGTGATCGGGGCGATCGCAGCCCTCGCCTCGACGATCGGCATACTGGTCGCCTTCGGCGTGGCGATGGCGGGCATGTTCATAGGCTAGCAGGGCGAAGGCGCCGCCAAGAGCAACCTCCGCCGAATTTCCGCGTTCCACGGCCAAGCCAACCTTGACCGGAGATCAGCCATGAGCCCGCGCGTCACCACCATTCTCGCCGCCGCCGTCCTGACCTTGGGCGCCGCCGCCTGCACCGAGGCAGAGCAGGATCGCGCCGAGGTCCACGCCGAGGCCGCTGGCGACAAGGCCCAGGACGCCGCGGCCCAGGCCGGCGAAGTGATCGAGGCGGGCGCGATGAAGGCCGCTCAGGCCGTGGAGACCGGGGCTGGCAAGGTCGCCGGCGAGCTGGAGGAGAACCAGTCCGAGGCCGCCGCCGAGGGCCGCCCCGGCGCCATCGACCCGGCCACGGATCAGCGCGTCCCCGCCCACTGACGTCAGGTCGGCGAGGACGCCGCCCCGCTGCCCTCGGCCAACAACGCGTCGATCAGGGCGCGTGCTTCGGGTCCGTCCCAATCCGCCTCTCCCGACAGGGCGGCGCGGATGCGGCCCTCGCGGTCCAGCAGGATAGTCTGGGGCATCTTGCCCTTGCCGGGGAACTCGAACGGCAGCTGAAACCGCGTGTCGCCGTAGAACGGCAGCGGACGGTGGTCGTCCAGGAAGGCCTTGGCCTGGGCGACGCCTTCCGGCGTGGCGTCGACATTGACCGGAACCACGATCATGTCCTCGCGGTCGGAATAGCGCCGCGCCAAGGCCGCCAGCGTCGGCATCTCCTGGCGGCAGGGCGCGCACCACATGGCCCACAGATTGACCACCGCCACCTTGCCGCGGAAGGCGGCGAAACGGACGGCCGTGCCGTGCGCGTCGCGGAAGACGTAATCAGGCGCAGGGGGCGCATCCGCCGGCATTTCCAGCGCCGCCAGGGGGCCGACCGCGAAGCGGGCCAGGTCGCTTTTCTGTGCTGATGCGGCCGGATCGGCCGGCTGCTCTTGCGCGGTCCGGCGGTGATTGGCGTATAGCGACATCGCCACGCCTCCCGCGCCGGCCAGGGTTCCGACCAGGACCAGACCGCCGACCACCGCCCAGATCGCCTTTCTCGAGCCGCTCATGACAGACCAGACCTCTTCCGACGCCACCCTTGACGGCGGTTCGACTGCGCCCCTGAAGCCCGCCGGTCAAGACATGTGGGGCGGGCGCTTTTCGTCGCGCCCCGCCGAGATCATGCAGGCGATCAACGTCTCCATCGGCGTGGACCAACGCCTGTGGGCACAGGATCTGGCCGGATCGCGCGCCCATTGCCGCATGCTGGCCAAACAGGGCGTGATCCAGCAGGCCGACGCCGAGGCCATCCTGGGCGGACTGGACGCCGTCGAGGCCGAGATCCGGGATGGGACCTTCCCCTTCCGTGACCAGTTCGAGGACATCCATATGAATGTGGAGGCGCGCCTCAATGAACTGATCGGCGAGCCCTCGGGCCGTCTGCACACGGCGCGCAGCCGCAACGACCAGGTGGCGCTGGACTTCCGCCTGTGGGTCCGCGACGCCTGCGACCGCAGCGTGGTGCAGTTGAAGGCGCTGCAATTGGCGCTGCTGACCCGCGCCGAACAGCACGCCGGCGACCTGATGCCCGGCTTCACCCATCTGCAGACCGCCCAGCCGGTGACCCTGGGTCATCACCTGATGGCCTATGTCGAGATGTTCGGCCGCGACGCCGGCCGCTTCGCCGACGCCCGTTCGCGCATGAACGAAAGCCCGCTGGGCGCCGCCGCCCTGGCCGGTTCGCCCTTCCCCATCGACCGCCACATGACGGCGGCCGAACTGGGCTTCGACCGGCCGATGGCCAATTCCCTGGACGCCGTGTCGGACCGCGACTTCGCGCTGGAAAGCCTCGCCGCCGCCTCGATCACGGCCGGCCACCTGTCGCGCCTGGCCGAGGAGATCGTGGTCTGGATGACCCCGATGTTCGGTTTCGCCACCCTGCCCGACGACCTGACCACCGGCAGCTCGATCATGCCGCAGAAGCGCAACCCCGACGCCGCCGAACTGGTCCGCGCCAAGACCGGCCGCATCATGGGATCGCTGGTCGCCCTGTCCACGGTGATGAAGGGCCTGCCGCTGGCCTATTCCAAAGACATGCAAGAGGACAAACCGCCGGTGTTCGAGGCCTTCGACGCCCTGGACCTGGCGCTGAACGCCATGACGGCCATGGTCGCGGCCCTGCGTCCGAACACCGAACGGATGGCCGAGGCGGCCGCCTGGGGCTTTTCCACCGCCACCGACCTGGCCGACTGGCTGGTGCGCGAACTGAACCTGCCGTTCCGCAAGGCGCACCACGTCACCGGAGCCGCGGTGAAGCGGGCCGAAGTCCTGGGCGTGGACCTGGCGCAACTGCCCTTGGAAGAACTGCAAAAACTCGACGCCGGCATCACGCAGGCGGTTTACAAGGTGCTCTCGCCCGAGGCTTCTTGCGCCAGCCGTCAGAGCTTTGGGGGAACCGCGCCGGAACAGGTCCGCGCGCGCGTCGCCGACTGGAGGAAGCGCCTGTGATCATCAAGAAATCCGTGCTTGTCATCGGCGTCCTGGCGCTGGCGACCTCCGCCTGCGGCCGGATGACCGACCTGGAGGCCCCGCGCCGCGAGACCGAGCGCGCCGTGCGCGACCGCGACGCGCCGTCCCTGCCCGAGCCGGCGACGGTGAACCGTCCGTCCAGCAGCGTGCCGATCGACGGCGGCCCCACCAATCCCATCGGCGCCGGCGCCGCCCAGAACGAACCCCGCTAGGCCTTGCATCATTTTGAACCGAAGGACGGCGTGCTCCACGCCGAGGGGGTCTCGCTGGAGACCCTCGCCGACGAGGTCGGCACACCCGTCTATGTCTATTCCACCGCCACGCTGAAGCGGCACTACGGCCTGTTGCGGGCGGCCGCCGACGCGCACCGCGACGCCCTGGGCGAGGCCCTGATCGCCTTCGCGGTCAAGGCCAACTCGAACCTGTCGGTGCTGGCGACGCTGGCGAAGATGGGCTCGGGGGCCGACACGGTGTCGGAAGGCGAGATCCGCCGCGCCCTGGCCGCTGGGGTTCCGGCGGAGCGGATCATCTTCTCCGGCGTGGGCAAAACCGATGTCGAACTGGCCTTCGCCATCGCTGTCGGCGTACGCCAGATCAACATCGAATCGGGGGCCGAGTTGGACCGCCTGATCCAGGTCGCGGCCCTGATGGACGCCAGCCCCGCCGTCGCCGTGCGCGTCAATCCCAATATCGGCGCTGGCGGCCACGCCAAGATCACCACCGGCGGCAAGGGCGACAAGTTCGGCGTACCGGTCGAAGAGGCGCTGGAACTGTATGCGCGCGCCTCGGCCTCGCCCCATGTCACGCCCGTGGGCCTGGCCTGCCACATCGGCAGCCAGATCACCGACCTAACCCCGCTGGAAGCCGCCTTCCGCGTCCTGGCCGACATGACCCTGACGCTGCGGGGCCAGGGCTGCGCCGTCACCCGGCTGGACCTGGGCGGCGGCCTGGGCGTGCCCTACGCCGGCGGCGCGGCGCCCCCGTCCCCCGCCGACTATGTCGCCATGGCCGCGCGCGTGCTGGACGGCCTGGAGGTCGAGGCCGCCTTCGAGCCGGGGCGCCTGCTGGCCGCAAACGCCGGCGTGTTGCTTAGCCAGGTGATTCAGGTCACCGAGCGTTCCGACGGCCGCCGTTTCCTGGTGCTGGATGCGGCCATGAACGACCTGATGCGTCCGGCGCTCTACGACGCCTTCCACGACATCGTCCCGGTGCGGCCAAGCCCAAGCGCCGCGCGACCCTACGACGTGGTCGGCCCGGTGTGCGAGACCGGCGACACCTTCGCCCGCGACCGCGACCTGCCGATGCTGGAGGCCGAGGACCTGGTCGCCTTCACCGGCGCCGGCGCCTATGGCGCGGTGATGGCCAGCGAATACAACAGCCGTCCCCTGGTCCCCGAGGTGCTGGTCGACGGCGACCGATGGGCCGTCATCCGCCCGCGTCCGACCTATGAGGAAATGCTGGACCGCGAGCCGTTCGCCGACTGGCTCTAATCCATCGCGCAGATGTCGGGCAGGCCGCGCAGCCCCCCGGCGTGATCCAGGCCGTAGCCGACCAGGAACCGGTTCGGCGCCTCCCACCCGACGAAGTCCGGCTCGGGCGCGCGGGGCTTGGGCCAGGGCTTGCGCGCGAACACGCAGGTCAGAACCTCGGACGCCCCGCCCTCGCGCGCGATCCGCACCGCCTCGGCCAGCGACAGGCCGGTGTCGAACACATCGTCCAGGATCAGCACGCGGCGCCCGTCGATCGGCCGCTGGAACGGCGCATAGACGTCGATCGCGCCCCGGCTGGTCTTGTCGTCACCGTATGAGGCCAACCACAGGGCGTCGAAACGGACCCGCCGGCCCTCGCGCGCCAGGGCGCGGGTCAGGTCGGCGGCGAACCACAGGCCGCCGGTCAGCAACACCGCCGCCACGGTGTCGTCGTCGATGGCGGGCGCGATGCGTCGAGCCAGGTCGGCGACGATGCGGGAGATCTCCGCCTCGGGCAGGAGGACGGTCGGCGTCGGGGAGGTGTCAGCCATGATGGGAGGCCGATACCGCCTCCCCGTGGGCGCTGTCCACCGCAGTCAGCGGCCGGGCGTCGACCGGGGCGGCGGCCGAACCGCCGAAGCCGGGCGCGGAGGCGGGGCGCAGGCCCCGGGTCTGGGCGTTGGCGGGCGACGCGTCCGGCGAGGCCGACGGCGCGCGGTCGGCCGAAGTATCGGCCGTCTGCAGCGCGCCCGTCGCTTGCGCCGGCTCGTGATGGGCGGCCCCATGACCGTAGGCCTCGGGCGCGGCGGCCCCGTGCCGCTGGGCGCTTGTTTCGGCCCTGGGACGCTGGGCCGGAGCCGGCGCGAAGTTCACGCCGATGTCCGCCGCGTGGCCGCCAGGGTCGGGGATCAGGGCGGCGAAGCCCTGAACCTTGCCGGGCAGGACCGGGGCGGCGTCGATCGGGATCACCTTGAAACCGACCTCCGCGCCATGCTCGTCCAGCAGGGCGACGCGCACGGGCGGGGCCACGATCTCCTCGTCGCGGACATTGCGCAGGGCGCCGGCGACCAACACCATGCCGGGCTGGTCGGGGGCCTCGCGCGCGCTCATCGCCTCGAAGTCCAGCCCGACCGGGTTCACCGGCGCGCCGACCATGGCGTAGGCGGCCGCCGCGCGGGGGAAGGCCTGGACCACCTCGACTCGGAACAGCCAGGCCGAGACCAGCAGACCGACGAAGATCGCCGCCATCGCGGCCCAGACGGCGCCCTGAGCCGCTGCACGGCGCAGGCGGCGCTGCTGTTCGGCGCGGGCGCGGAAGGCCTTGGGCAGTTCGGGCGCCGGCGTTTCGGCTAGGCTGGCCGGCTCGGGCGCGGGCGCGGATTCAGGCGCGGCGGCCGGCTTCGGCTCCGGCTCGGCGGTCAGTTCCAGCGGCTCCTCGACGCCTGCGCGCCACACCTCGCCGCACGATTGGCAACGCACCTTGCGCCCGGTCGGTCCGACCAGGTCGTCGCGAATGAAATAGCTGGTGGCGCAGGCGGGGCAGGTCAGTATCATGTCGTCTGACTGCGAGGCTTGCGCCCCCTCCCGAGAGGCGCGACCCGCGCCCCGTCCCTGAAACCGAAACCATGCCGTCCTCGCCCGCCAGCGCCGCCGAAACCGCTCCCGCGTCCGATACCGTCCGCCTGTCGGGCGTGGGCTTCGGCTATGCGGATGCGCCCGGGATTCTGCGGGACGTTAACCTCATTCTGCCGCGCGGCTCTTTCCACTTCCTTACCGGGCCCTCGGGGGCCGGCAAGTCGTCGCTGCTGCGCCTGCTGACCCTGGCCGCCCGGCCCCGGACCGGCCGGATCAGCCTGTTCGGCTCCGACGTGACCGACATCGCCCGCCGCGACGTTCCCGTCTTCCGCCGCCGCATGGGCGTCGTGTTCCAGGATTTTCGGCTGCTGGATCATCTGTCGGCCTTCGACAACGCCGCCCTGCCGCTGCGCCTGGCCGGCGGACGCGCGGCCGACCATGCCGCCGATGTCGAGGAGATGCTGAAATGGGTCGGCCTGGGCGCGCGCATGGACGCCCGCCCCCCGGCCCTGTCCGGCGGCGAAAAGCAGCGACTGGCCATCGCCCGGGCCGTGATCGCCCGTCCCGGCCTGATCGTCGCGGACGAACCGACCGGCAGCGTCGACGCCGCCATGGCCGACAAGCTGCTGCGTCTGTTTCAATCGCTGAACCGGCTGGGCGCGACGGTGCTGATCGCCAGCCACGACCAGGCCCTGGCCGAACGCTCCGGCGCGCGCGTGCTTCACCTGCACAAGGGCGGTCTCTACGAGGCGGTCGCGTGATCCGCCTGGTTCCCGAACGCCGCCCCGGCCTGCTGCCGCCCGCCGCGGCGGGCGAGCCCTGGCTGATGACCGTCATCGCCGTGCTGTGCTTCCTGGCCTGCCTGGCCGCCGTCGCAGGCTCCGCCGCCGACCGCGCCGCCCAGGGCTGGGCGCGTCAGCTGGGCGCCGAAGCCACCGTCCAGGTCCGCCCGCGCGTCGGCGAATCGGGCGCCGCCGCCGCGGCCCGCGCCGCCGAGACCCTGGCCGGCGTGGAGGGGGTCGAGGAGGCCGCCGCCCTGGACCGCAAGGCGGCCGAAGACCTGCTTAGACCCTGGCTGGGAGACGCGGTGCTTCCCGATCTCCCCCTACCCTTCCTGGTCACTGTCCGCCTGGACCCCGAGGCGCCCGCCGGCGCCCTGACGCTCAGCCGCGCCCTCGCCGAGGCAGGACTGGACGCCAGCGTGGACGATCACAGCCTGTGGCGCGGCGAGGTCGAGCGGTCGGCGCGGCTGATCGCCCTTCTGGCCGGCGCCGCCTTCCTGGCGATCGCGCTGGCCGCCGGGGCCGCCATCGCCTACGCCACCCGCGCGGGCCTGGCGGCGGGGCGCGAGGTGATCGAGACCCTGAGCCTGAACGGGGCTACCGATGCGCGCATCGCCGGCCTGTTCATGCGGCGGTTCGGCCTGATGGCGCTGGCGGCCGGGGCGATCGGTGCGGCCTTGGCGGGGGTGCTGGTGGTCTTCCTGCGGTTCCTCGGCGGATCCGAAGGCCTGACCCAGGCGCTGCCCTTGGCGTGGAGCGATCTGCTGCTGCTCTCGCCTTGCCCGCTGCTGGCCGCTACTGTGGCGGTTCTCGCGGCCAGATTCGCCGCCTTGAAAGTGCTGGGTTCGGACAGGCAGGACGGATGAGGCTGCTGGTCATCATCGCCATCGTCGCCCTGATCTGGCTGGTCGGGCTGTTCGCCTTCGCCGACCGGGTGCGGGGCCTGACGCCGGCCGAGGAGCCGGCGCGCGCCGACGCCATCGTGGCCCTGACCGGCCCGTCGTCCGAGCGCGTCAACGCCGCCATCCGCCTGCTGGAACAGGGCAAGGGCCGGCGCGTCCTGATTTCGGGCGTGAACCGCGAGGTGCGCCGCCGCGAACTGCGCGAGCTGACGCCCGGCTCCAGCCGCCTGTTCAACTGCTGCGTCGACCTGGGCTTCGAGGCGGAGGATACGGTCGGCAACGCCCAGGAGATCGCCGCCTGGGCGCGCGCCAGGGGCTATGACGACCTGATCGTCGTCACCTCGGACTATCATATGCCCCGCTCGCTGGTGGAAATCCGCGGCGCCCTGCCCGGCGTGCGGCTGACGCCCTATGCGGTGTCGACCCCGTCGCTGGACAACGCCCGCTGGTGGCGCGCGGCGGTCACCGCCCGGCGGATGACGCTGGAGTATATGAAATATCTGGTCGCCCTGGGCCGCGAGGGGATCGAACGCCTGACCCGCGACCGGCCCGTGACCGCTCCCGCTGATGAGAAGGCCCCGGCTTAAGTGACCTTGCTGCGCTCCCTCGTCTTCACCCTGTGGCTCTATGTGTCGATGCCGCTATTCGCCATCGGCCTGTCGCCGGCGCTGCTGATGCCGCACCGCTACGCCATGGGAGTGGTCAAGGCCTGGGCGCGCACGGTCCTGTTCGGGCTGCGTTGGATCGCCGGGGTCAAGGTCGAGGTGACTGGGCTGGAGCACCGCCCCTCGGGCGCCGCGCTGGTGGCGTCCAAACATCAGGGGATGCTGGATGTGGTGGCGCTGCTGGCCATCCTGCCCGACGCCTGCTTCGTGCTGAAGAAGGAGCTGATGCCGTTGCCCTTCTTCGGCTGGTTCGCCTGGAAAACGAAGATGATAGCCGTGGACCGCCAGGGTCACGCCAAGGCGCTGAAGGACATGGCGCGCCAGGCCCGCGCGCGGCTGGCCGAAGGGCGCCAGATCGTGATCTTTCCCGAAGGCACCCGCACCGAGCCGGGCGCGCCCGGCGACTACAAGCCCGGCGTGGCGGCCATCTATCGCGACCTGGAGGGCCCGTGCTGGCCGGTGGCGACCAACTCGGGCGTCTGCTGGCCTGCCCATGGCGTCATGCGCCATCCCGGCGTGGTGACCTTCGAATTTCTGGAGCCCATTCCCGCCGGTCTGAAGCGCGGACCGATGATGGCGTTGCTGGAAAGCCGCATCGAGACGGCTTCAAGCGTCCTGTTGGAGCCAAAGGCCGCGCTTGCGCATTCTGATCCGGCCTGACCCTCCCCGGCCGGGCGTTCCGCAGATCGCCCAAGGCCGCTTCATGTCGCTTCGCACCCTTTTCCTGTCCGCCGCCTTCGCCGCCGTCGCCGGCTCGGCCCTGGCGCAATCCCAGCCCTATGAGCAGGTGGAGGCGCCCAAGACCTGGCGCGTCGACATCGGCGGCGGGATCACTCACGGCTTCAGCGCCACAGGAAACACCGGCGACGACGTGAACTACACCGCCTGGGGCTCGGCCAACTATCGCGACATCGTTTACGCCAACGGCCTGGACGGCCTCGGCTGGAACGCCGTCAAGACCGACGACTTCCGCGCCGGCGTCCAGCTTCGTCCCCGCTTCGCCGCTGGCGACATCGAGGGTTCTAGCCTGGAACGGCCGGATTTCGGCGCCGACGCGGCCCTCTACGCCTACAAGCGTTTCGGTGGAGTGGTCGTGGGCGGCCGCGTGGCCCAGGACGTGTCGGGCGACGACGCGGGACTGCAGTATTTCGCCTCCATTGGCCATCAACGCGTGACCCCGGTGGGTCTGCTCCGCGTGTCGGGCTATGTCGTGGGCGGGAACGACGAGCGCATCCAGCGCTACTTCGGCGTCACGCCCGAACAGGCGCCGGGCAGCGGCTATCAGCCGTACGCGGCGTCGGGCGGCCTGTCCGGCGCCGGGGCCGTCGCCTTCCTGGCCATTCCGGTCGGCGAGCGGTTCGGCGTGGGCGGTTTCGTCAACTACGAGCAGCGGCTGGGCGACACCAAAGATAGCCCCCTGGTCGAGGACGAGGGCGTGTGGCGCGCCGGCCTGATCGGGGTCGTGCGCTTCTCCAGCGGCAGCTGACGCAAAGGGAAAGGGCCGCGGATCGCTCCACGGCCCTTCTTGAACATCAAAGGCGTTGAAGCCCCGCCGCCGGCATTTAGGCCAGCGAGCCGTCGATGTCCTTGCAGGCCTGGATCAGGCCCTTCACAGAGTCGACCGACTTCGCCAGCATGGCCTTTTCGTCGTCGTTGGTGGTGAACTCGACCACCTTCTCCACGCCCGCGGCGCCGATCAGGGCCGGGACGCCGACGTAGAGGTCCGACAGGCCGTATTCGCCGTTCAGATAGACGGCCGACGGCAGGACGCGCTTCTGGTCCAGAAGATAGGACTTGGCCATGGCGATGGCGGACTCAGCCGGGGCGTAGAAGGCCGAGCCGGTCTTGAGCAGGGCCACGATCTCGCCGCCGCCCTTGCGGGTGCGCTCGACGATG
>NZ_DLMO01000095.1:0-5691 GCF_002479325.1 Brevundimonas sp. UBA7534 | reverse complement strand
CCGCCGACGGTCGAGTGGCGCACCATCGGCACCATGTCGTCGCCGTGACCGCCCAGGGTCCAGGCGTGGACGTCTTGAACCGACACGCCGGTCTTTTCAGCCAGGAAGTAGGCGAAACGGGCGCTGTCCAGCACGCCGGCCATGCCGACGACCTTCTCCTTGGGCAGGCCCGAGAACTTCTGCAGGGCCCAGACCATGGCGTCGAGCGGGTTGGTGATGCAGATGACGAAGGCGTTGGGGGCGTGGGCCTTGATGCCCTCGCCGACGGCCTTCATGACCTTCAGGTTGATGCCGATCAGATCGTCGCGGCTCATGCCCGGCTTGCGCGGCACGCCGGCGGTGACGATGCAGACGTCGGCGCCCGCGATGTCGGCGTAGTCGTTGGCGCCCTTCAGGGCCACGTCCTGGCCGAAGACGGCCGAGGCCTCGGCGATATCCAGAGCCTTGCCCTGGGGGGTCCCCTCGGCGATGTCGAACAGGATCACGTCGCCCAGCGCTTCGCGCGCGGCCACGTGGGCCAGGGTGCCGCCGATCATGCCGGCGCCGATGAGGGCGATCTTCGCGCGAGCCATGGAAGTCTCCGGTTGTTGCGTGTGCGAAAGGGATTTGGCGTCGGCGGTCTAGACCCCTGGCGCGGTCCCCGCAAGAACCTCGCTTTACGGCCTTGGTCGGCCCTGCGAAGGTCGCGTCAACGGAGGAACTCTCATGCGACGCACACCCCTTCTGGCTCTTGCCTCCCTGCTGGCCCTGACGCCGACGCTCACCGTCGCGCCCGCCCTGGCCCAGACGCCGCCGGCGACGATCGGCGACCGCTATGTGCCGGCGCCCTGGTGGATGCGCGATCCCGTCATCGCCTCGACCGGCGAGGTGCGGGTGGAGATCCAGGCCAACCGCGCCTCGGTCGGCGCCAGTTTCCAATCTGTGGAACGCAGCGTGTCCGATGCCTCGCGCGCCGCCGCCGACCAGGTCCGCGCCCTCAGCCAGGCGCTGGCGGGCTACGGTTCCGACAAGGTGCGCGTCGAAACCTCGGTCACCACCCGACCGCTCTACGACCAGTACCGCGACGAGAACGGCGTGATGCGCGACAACACCCGCGCCGACCGCATCGCGCGCTATCAAGCCGATGCGACGGTCAGCGTGACCATCCGCGACGTGTCCCTGGTCGAGCGGGTGTACGCCACCATCGTCGCCTCGCGCCCGACCTCCATCAGCCGGGTCGGCTTCGGCCTGGAGCCGGAGAACAGTTGGAAGAGCAACCTGGCGGCCGAGGCCATCAAGGACGCCCGTCGCCGCGCCGAGGCGGCCGCGACCAACGCCGGGGCGCGCCTGGGGCGGGTACGGGTGATCGATCCCACCGGCCGGGTCTGCCAGACCGACGTGCTGGCCGGCTGGCCATCCTATGCGGCGGGTGGCGGCCAAGCCACGACGCTGGACGAGATCACGGTCACCGGCGCGCGGGTGGAGCGCGCGGCCTTCGCGCCGCCGCCGCCGCCGCCGCCGCCGCCTCCAGCGCCAGGCGGGGCGGCGCCCAGCGAGGTCCAGATCGAGGCCGCGCGCCTGGCCCTGCAGCCGCCGCTCCAGACCCTGACCGACAGCGCCTGCGTCATCTACGGGCTGGAATGAGTTTCTCCGCAGATCCCGCCTTCGAGGCCGGTTCCGTCTTCGCCGCCGACTGGCCGCTGTGCCAGGTGCGGCTGCAGGACGACGCGCGGTTTCCCTGGCTGATCCTGATACCCCGCGTCGCCGACGCCGTGGAGGTGTCGGACCTGTCGCCGGCCGACCGCTGTGTGCTGATGGAGGAAATGGTGCGCGCCGGCGCGCTCGTGCGTCGCCTGGGCGACGCCGCCGGTCGGCCGGTCGACAAGCTGAACATCGCCGCCTTGGGCAATGTGACCGCACAGCTTCATCTGCATGTGGTCGGCCGCCGCCGCGACGACGGCCTGTGGCCTGATCCCGTCTGGGGGCGCCCCGGCGCGCGCCGAAATTCAGACGAGACGCTTCGCGCCGCTCTTTCGGTGATCGCGGACGATGACGGCTCGACCGTTATAAAATAACAAGCTATAGGCCCGCACATGGCCTCCCCCGCCGAACATTCCGTGCTTCTCTCGTTGTTGGGCGGCGGCTTCGTCGCCGCGTTCCTGCACGCGGCCCTGCCGACCCACTGGCTGCCCTTCGTCCTGGTCGGACGAGCCCAGCGCTGGAGCGCGCCGCGCACCCTCCTGACCGTCGTCGTCGCCGGCCTGGCCCACATCGTCACCACGGCGGTTCTGGGCGGGCTGATCGTGGCCGCCGGTCTGGCGCTGGACCAGTGGATCAAGGGCGTCCTGCCCCATCTGTCGGCGGTGCTTCTGTTCCTGTTCGGCGCCTTCTATCTGACCCGCGCCACGCTGAAGCGGCCGGTCCCCGCCAGCGGCCCGGCGCTGACCGAGGCGGAACCCGCCGTGTCGGATCGGGCGGCTTTCGTCGGTCTGGTGGCGATGATGGCGATCTCGCCGGGCGAGGTGCTGCTGCCCATCTATCTATCGGCCTCATCCGAAGGCGTGGCGGCCCTGGCGTTGCTCAGCCTGGTCTTCGCGGCGGGCACGGTGTTGGGGATGGCGGTCTTCACCAGCCTGGCCCGCGCGGGCGCCTCGATCCTGCGGCTGGAGCGATGGGCCCGCTACGAAGGCGCCGTGCTGGGACTGGCGCTGATCGCCCTGGGGTTGATGGTCGCCCTTCATCAGCACTGATGAGGATTATATGATAACATTCAGCCTGTTATCATATAGCCGCTTGGCGCGTCGCACGGGCGGGCGTAGGCAGATATCATGAACGCGCACGCCCACGGCTCCGATCACAGACACGATCACGCGCACCCTCACGATCATTCGCATCATCACCACGGCCACGGCCATGCGCACGGCCCGGTCGACACCGGCGACTGGCGCTACGGCGTCGGCCTGGTCGTCAATCTGGCCTTCGTCGCTTGCGAGTTCGCCGCCGGCCTGATGGTGGATTCCACGGCCTTGCTGGCCGACGCCGGGCACAATCTTTCCGACGTCCTGGGCCTGGCCATGGCCGGCGGGGCGGCCTGGCTGGCGCGGCGAGGCGCACACGGCGCCGCCGGAGGCCGGCGCACCTACGGCTATGGCAAGGCGACGGTGCTGGCGGCGCTGGGCAACGCCCTGCTGCTGATCTTCGCCTGCGGAGCGATCGCCTTCGAGGCGGTGCGCCGGTTCGCCGAACCCGCGCCGGTCGGGTCGACCACCATCATGATGGTGGCCGGCATCGGCTTCTTCATCAACCTGGGCACGGCGCTTCTGTTCATGAAGTCGCAGCATGACCTGAACGCGCGCGGCGCCTATCTACACATGATGGCCGACGCCGGCGTGTCGCTGGGCGTCGTCGTGGCCGGCGGCGTCATCATGGCCACGGGCTGGTCGCTGATCGACCCGCTGGTGAGCCTGGTCATCGTCGCGGTGATCATGATCTCGACCTGGGGGCTGCTGAAGGACTCGGTCAACCTGGCCATGGACGGCGCGCCCTCGGCGGTGGACGTCCCCGCGCTGGAAAAGGCCTTGTCGGAGCTGTCCGGCGTCAGCGCGGTCCACGATCTGCACGTCTGGGGCCTGTCGACCACCGAGGCCGCCCTGACGGCGCACCTGGTGCATCAGCGACCGGACGGCGACGCGCTGCTGATGGAGGCGCAGGCCGTGGCGCGCCGCTTCTCGGTGGGGCACACCACCCTGCAGCTGGAGACCAGCCCCCTGCCCGACTGCCCCGGCTGTTGACCGCTCAGGCCGGCTGGAACGTCAGGGGCGCGCCCCAGAACTGGGCCACCAGTCCGGACTGAGCGCCGGGCGCCCCGGTCGTCAGGAAATCGCGACGCCCGCCCTCGCCCAGCGCATAGTCGGGATGGCGCGCGAAATAGCGCTCCAGCGCATCGGCCACGGCCGTGGGCTGATGGATCAGGGTCGTCTCCGGCGGCAGGGCCGCGGCGAACAGGGGGGCGACGATCTCATAGTGGGTGCAGCCCAGTATGGCCTTGTCCGGGTGGCGGCCGATGCGCCGACGTAAGGCGTCCACATGATCCTGGACTACCGTCTTCAGCTCCTCGGCCGGAGCGCCCAGTTCGATCAGGCCGGCCAAGCCAGGACAGGGCTCCGAGAAGACCGCCAGGTCCTCGCGCCGCTTGTCGATCTCGATCTCATAGACCCGGCTCATGGCGGTGGCGGCGGTGCTGAACACGCCGGTGATGTCGATGGCGGCGACCTTCTCGCCTTCCTGAGGACGCTCGGCCTCGAACGACCAGGGCAGCCCGGTGGCCGCCTCGATGGTCGGCACGATGATCCCCAGGACGTTGACCGGCCGACCCAGCCGCTCCCGCACCGACGGCAGCCAGGTCTGCTGAAGGCGACGCAGGGCGATGGCGCTGGCGGTGTTGCAGGCCAGAACCACGACCGAGGCCCCGGCCTGAAACAGCCGCTCGCAGCCCGCGCGGGTCAGGTCAACGATCTCCTCGCCGCCACGGCCGCCGTAGGGGGCGTTGGCCTGGTCGGCCAGATAGATGAAATCGCGCGTTGGAAAGCGCCGCGTCAGTTCGCGATGGACGGTCAGCCCGCCCACGCCGGAGTCGAATACGCCAATGGCCATGACGCGGCTTTAGACCGCCCGGCCGGGCGTCTCAATGCCCGCGCCGCCGGAAACCGCGACGATTAATTACAGGCCTGTCATGTGACGCGCCCGCCCGAGCGGTCTAGGGTCCGCGCAACATGATCCCAGCAAGGAACATTCGATGCATAGACGAAACCTTCTCCTCGGCGGCGCGGGCCTGATGATGGTCGCGGGCTGCGCCAGCGCGGGCATGGGCGGGGTCTCGGCCCCCAGCGCCCTGGGCCTGGCCGAGGAAGCCGCCGCCGCGCGCGCCGTCCTTCCCAAGCAAAGCCCCCGCGCCGAACTGCTGCAGGAATGGACCGGCCCCTACGGCGGCGTTCCGCCCTGGGACAAGGTCACCCCCGCCAAGCTGCGCGAAGCCATTTTGGAAGGCATCGAGCTGCAACGCGCCGAAATCGCCGCCATCGCCGACAACCCGGACGCGCCGACCTTCGCCAACACCTCCGTGGCGATGATGATGGCGGGCGAACCGCTGGACCGCGCCCTGACGCTGTTCGGCGTCATGACTTCCAACATCGGCGGCGACGAATGGGACGCGCTGGAGACCGAAGTCTCGCCGGTCCTGTCCGCCGCCGGCGACGAGATCACCTTCAACGACAAGCTGTTCCAGCGTATCCGCGCCGTCGCCGACGGCGCCGCCTCGGCCGGGCTGAACGCCCAGCAAACGCGCGTCGCCACCCGCGCGCGCGACGCCTATGTGCGCAACGGCGCGGCGCTGGACGCCGCCGGCAAGGCCGAGCTGGGCCGGATCAACACCGCCCTGACCAACGCTTTCACCCGCTTCGGCCAGAAGGTCGTGGCTGACGAGAACAGCTGGACGCTGATCCCAAACGAGGCGGGCGTCGCGGGCCTGCCCGCGTCGAACAAGACCGCCGCCGCCGCCGCCGCGCGTCAGCGCAACCTTCAGGGCTGGGCGATCCTGAACACCCGCTCCAGCGTCGACCCCTTCCTGACCTTCGGCGACGACCGGGGCCTGCGCGAGACGGTCTGGCGCAAGTTCGTCAATCGCGGCGACAACGGCGACGCCAACGACACCAA
>NZ_DLMO01000094.1 GCF_002479325.1 Brevundimonas sp. UBA7534 | reverse complement strand
CAGCAGCCCCCCGCGGATCCTCGGATCCCGGAGGTGGCGGCCGACGGCGTTCTGCAGGGCGATCCCTTCGCTCGGTTCATACAGGAAGATGTGCGCCTGAAGCCCCGGTTCGCCACGCGCCTCGGCGGCCTCGTTGCGCATGTCCACCGCGGTCAGATCCTCGATCACCTGGCTGAAAACGCTGACCAGGGCGTCGGCCTCATCCCCGCGATCTGACCTCGGAAGCACAACGATCCGCTCACGCGCGACACCGTCCTCGACATACAGATAGCCCAGGGTTGTCAAACCATCATCCACCGGGTCGTGGTCGGCGAGCAGGTAAAGCGCCACATCGACCTTGCCCGGCATGAGGAAGGTGTGGGGCTCGACGCCCGGTCCCAGGGCATTGTCCCGCAACGCCCTGGCCCGCGCGATCAGGGTGTCCGCGCGCCTCGAGAGCGACCAACCCGCGCCGTCCATCTTACCGACCCCCGTCGAGGACTCGGCCAGTCGCGCCACGGAGCGGATGCCCGCCGCCCGCAGGGTGCGTTTGGACTCATGCGACAAGCCGGCGACCGCGGAGAGATCGCGCTTGTCCGCCGGTCTCGATGCGCCGATCGCATCGCCGCAGTGCGGAAGGTAGGCGCACTGCTCGCACTTGAAGTAGACGTGGAAAAAGGTGTCGTCGACCTCCTTCGACACCGTCCGTGACGCGACCACCGGCAAGGTGTTGCGACAGAAGTCGTCAACCTGCCTCAGATAGGGCGCGAGCAGGAATTCATCCACGCCATGCGCATGGCCTGCGGCGTCCCCACCCTCCGCGATGTGCCAGATCTCGCCCATGGGCGACACGATCCCCGGAGCGCCGATCTCCTTGAGCACGGCCTCCAGAAGGCGGACATAGTAGGCGACCTGGGCCTTGTGGAACGGACGCGCCGCGCGAGTCGCCTTGATGTCGATCACCGTGAAGACAGGGATCGTACCGGAGAGATCCCGGCGGATCAGGTCCGACTTGCTATGTCGCAACCGCAAATCGCTGTCGGGACCCAGAACGTCGTCCGTGCGCCTCGGCCTCAGATTCACCTGCGCCGCATATTCGGCCGAACCCTCGCCCCGCAGGAAGGCGACAGCCAGTCGCTCCAGCAATCCCTCCTTGGCGACCCGGGGGCGCAGCACCCCCGTGGACCGCGCGAGATGGGACACCACGCGGTCCTCGAACTCCACACCGAGCACCGCCCAGGACTCCTCCCGGCCGTCCTTCACCACCGGAACAGCGGCGAGATCCTCCGGGTCCATGATCTCGTACCGGGTCTTTCGCTCACAGCGATACTGAAACCAGGATTTGATCGTCGATCCGCTGACGCCCTTAGCCATCCCGTCCCCTATCGGCCCGCCGACGACCCAGCGTCGTCCGCAGCGAACTACGCCGCCTTTGTCACCCCAAGGTGGTATGATTCTCATTGCACCGGCGACGCCGGAGACGACACTGTCACCCATACATCAACAGTTTGAGAGAGAGGCGCGATGGCCAAACCGACAGGCTACCGTGGATCCTGGTTCGCGGATTGGAAGGGACAAAGCCTGCCCTGCGTTCACGCCTGCTGGTGTCGGCCCGGCAAGGGCACGCTGACCTATCTGGATCCGCATGTCGGGACAGACCCCAAATGGGGCCCCTTCATCGCGGCGATACGCGCCGGCGAGACCGTCATCCTCACGACCGACGAGATGGGCGATGATGATCAGCCAAAGTCGCGGACCGGCTACGTCGCCACCTACCGCGTTCGCAATGTCGTGGTGGAGGACTCGACTCTGTCGTTTGAGTTCGTGCAGCGCCTGGACAACTTCACCTGACCGCCGGGAATCCCGGCGCTAATCTAGGTTGAACGCGCCAGGGTTCCGCTCACACCTGATCTCGATCAGGTCCAAGCCTACCGTGAGACACTCTCTGCCGAGAGCGGACGATCTGAGCCGCTACTACGAGTCAAATTCAGTCGATCACCGCCATCCCATCGACCTTTGACGGCGGCGGCCCATCCCGGAAGTGCCAGGTCTCCGGCGTGCGCTGCATGGCCTGCATACGCTGGGCGGGCACGGCGGGGATATTGGTCGGCACTTCCGCGTCCGTTGCGGAGGAGGCCAGATTGATCGTGAACTGGTGGGGGTAGCCGCCGAAATTCACCTCGACCGTCATCGGACGGATGATCCCGTCGGGGACCGCCACCTGGTCGGCGAAGATGAAGCCGCCGGTGCGGCTGCCGGGGTCGACGGTGGTGGTCTGGAGCACGAGCCGGCCGCGTTCGGCGATGGCCTGGCGAAGCTGCATCTCGATCAGGGTGCGAGACATGTAGAGTTCGCCGCTGACGCGCCGGAAGGCGATCTCGGTGCGGCGCGGATGATTTTCTGCAGCCTGATAGGCGAGGTAGCCTTCCAGCCCGGCGCTCACCCAGGCCGCCGCCATCTCGCGCTCGGCCGCCCGCTTGGACTCCTGTCGCAGGTAGTTGAAGTCCTGCACGCGCAACGGCCGCGTCCCGTCCATGTAGATGCGCACGTCTTCGGCGCCGAGGTTCACCGGCGTGGCGGACGAGTTGAAGGCGGCTATGGCGAAGTACAGCTTCGAGGCGCTGTTATAGCGCACCGGGATCAGCATCACTGCGCCGGTCGGGCCATACGACACCATCGCCGAAGCCCCACGGGAGAACCGAACGCCGACACCGTGCTCGGCGGTAGGGATCATCCGGTACTCCGGTTGAGCCGCCGCACAACCGGCTAGGACCGCCATCAGACTCCCCATACTTGCAAATTTCACCAACCCCATCCGACCGATGTTCATCTTCGACCGCGCCTCCGTTTAATCCGTAGGGTATATCCCGTGGTTTAACGCGCGGTGAACCTGTCGCCTGCGGCCTATGAATGGCCGGGCGCTGGTGGCGTGGAATCTCAGAAGACTCAGGACGGAGCGCGGGCTGTCGCAGGAGCGTGTGGCGGCGGATTCCGGCATCGATCGCGCCTACGTCAGCGAACTCGAGCGAGGCCTCGGCAACGCCTCGATCGATCTTCTGGATCGATTGGCGGCGCTGCTCCAGGTTTCAATCTCCGAGTTCTTCCTCGAACCGACGAATATCGACGAGCCGCCGGCGCCGCTCAGGAGCGGGCGCCGGCGGCGGACTTGATCGAGCCGCCCCGCTATCGGCGCCATGCGTGCTCCGCGTGCTGCCTACCAGTTGATGTGGTGTGAGCGAGTATCCGCGCCCTGGCGGACTATGCCGAGTTGCTCGACCTCGACTTCGAGACCGTTCTCGACCGCTTCGTGAATGCCGTCCCCGGCGAGATGGAGGGCGCGGATCACCTTATCCAGTCGATGATGTTAAAGGGCTTGGAGTTCATCGATTTTCTCTCAGGATTTCTGGACGGGGAAGCCAGACGCCTTATTCGTAGGGCAAGGGATACGTGACGCCGTCGCGTAGGAATTCCTCGGGAAGATCGACCAGGCGATCGAGGCTGGGATCCTTGGCGAGTTCCGCGGCCAGCCACTCATCGCTGATCCAGGGGCTGCGCCGCTCGATCCGGCCGTCGCACAGCTGTGCGCAGAGGTCATAGAGATACCGCTTCATCCGATTATCCTCAGTTCGGCCGCCGCTCATGGAGGGTGATGTCGTCGACGAGGGCGACGATAGCGCCCGAGGGCGCGGCGCCGCCCTTCATGTCGATCGCGCCGGAGGCGATCACCGCCCCCTCCTCGTCCAGAAGGGCGAGGTAGAGGCGATCCCAGCGCCCCTGCGCCAGCTCAATGGAAATCTCGTTTCGATTGCGCACCCGGCCGTCCAGCCGTGTCAGAAAGACCCCGACGGGGGCCTTCGAGACGATGTTGCTAGCCACGTAGTCGACTCCGTCAAGGCCGGGGGCCTTGTCCAGAACAATGGCGGAGAGGGTCATGGACGAGGGCGCCTTGTCACCGTTCAGACGGTCGACAAAGCGCACGTCCGCGTCAAAGCGCGACATGCTGTTTCCTTTGGATGTTAGGGAAAGGGAGGCGGCAGAAGCCGCTTCTCGAACATCGTGCCCACAGTTCTGGGGAATGCAAGAAACGCGACATCGGTGCCCCCGCCCGAGGACCACGCCCCCCGCTTCGGACGGAGCGGCTAGCGCCCTCAGAGGCCCCGGCTCCGCCAACAAGACCGCCAGATCCACGTCGCTGAGAGGATCGTCCGTCTCCGCGAGCGCGACCTCTGGACTGATCTTCAGGAGATTTTCCAGCTCCTTCTGCAGGGCAGGGAGGCCGTTGAACCGCGCGTTCGATCCAGACGGCATCGCCTACGACGCCACGGCAGTTGTGTAGATTCATTAGAGAGCACCACGCGATGGCGGAACCGCAGGGTCGCAAGCTCCTGGCAGATTTCTATTCGGACTCATGTGGCTCATCTTGATCACCGCCCCTTCCGGCGCTCCTAGTCGGAGAATGCCGATCGGCCGAGCCATGGCGTCCCGATGGTGGAAGCGCTCGCGCCACTCATCGTCGGTGATCGCGCGCTCTGCCCAGACCCAGCCGTGCGTGCCGCCGATCCGGATCGCCCTGGCCCACTTGCCCCGGCGGTACTGAGCCAGGGCGATCCGCGCGCGGGTCTCATCGGCCTCCCGCTGCTCGGACGACGGTTCGGCGTCGCGGTCGTTCATGGCGTCGATCATCTCGCTGAACAGGATCGGCCAGTCCGCGTCGTCCAGCATCCGGCCGATCAGGCCGACGTCCCGCCAGAGCTGCTGCTCCTCGGGCGTCTGCGGCTGGAAGAGGTCGACGTAGAACCAGAAGGTGGCGAGCGGAAGATCATGCATGTCCCCGGCACCACGGACATGCATGATCTTCGTTTCGAGCGTCGCGCGATCGACCAGGCGACTGATCTCGCCCTCGACGTAGACGCGCAGGCCCTTCCCGCCCCTGCCGTCCGGACGGCCGCCGTAACCGTCGAAGGGTTCGACCGTCACGCTGGTGATCAGGCTGCGGATGATGTCGCGCGCGCGGGCGGCGTCACGCTCGTCGCCCTCCAAGGCGCCGCCAAGATTTTCAAGCAAGGCCTCGAACCGCTCGAGCACGAACTCCGTCGTGAGCTTGGCAGCCGGCGGGGACGCCGGGCGAGCCACCTCTCTCTCGAACTGCGCCTTTGTGGCCAACAGCGGCTCCAACTCGTCATTCAGGAACTGGCGGGTCTTCGGCTTGGGATCCAGCTTCAACTGCTTGCGGATCGAGTTGATCTCATCGTTCACATCGGCCAGCTTCTGCACGGCCAGCGCCCGACGCTCGGCCGCGGCGTCGGTGGCTGGCCCACGCTCCTGACAGTATTGAGGAATGAACCAGCCGATCACATCCGGCTGGGCGAGGCGCTGGGTCAGGCCTCTGAGTACGGCCTGCTCCAAATCCTGCCGGCGAACGCGTCGGTTGTTGGAACAGGCCTTCAGGCGATGCGCGGAGCAGCCCATGGTGGTCGAGACCTGCACATAGGAGCCAGCGCAGACGGCGCATTTGACCAGACCGCTAAGAGGATAGGACGGGCGACGCCGGTCGCGCAGCTTCGACGGAGGCCGGGCCGCCAATCGTTCCTGATTTCGGTCCCACACATCCTGCGGGACGATGCGCAAGTCGGGCCGATCGTGCTCGATCATGTCGGCGGCGTTGGCCTTGCGCTTCTTCAACTCGCCCGTCTTCGGATCGCGTTCGTTACGGACCTTGCCGTGGATGTAGCGACCGACGTTGAGAGGATTGCGCAACAGCCCGTTCAAGGAACGTTTCGTGCCCACGATCGTGTTGGGGTGCCAGATCGGCCCACCCTCGGGGGTCGGCACGCCCTCGCGGGTCAGGGCGACGGCGATCTGATGCGGGCTGAGCCCGGCGTCGAAATCCAGGTTGACCCGCAGCACCACCTTTGAAGCCTCGCTATGCAGGGCGAGCTTGCGGACCGGCACGCCGCGTCGATTGACGACCACTTCGCCGTTCTCGTCTCGTTCGGGAACCAGCTCGTAACCGTATGGCGCGTCGCCCAGGAACTTACCCCGTTCTGCGGCGGCGAGGCGACCACGGTTCGTCCGCTCGGCGAACTTGTCGCTCTCGATCTGCGCCATCTCGGCGTAGAGAGCGAACTCCAGGCGTCCCATCACGCCCTTGTCGTGAGTGAAGATGACGACGTTCGCATCCTCCAGGCGATTCTTGGCGTCATGCAGCTCACGGGCGTCGCGACCCAGCCGGTCGAGCTGGAAGACGGCGACGACGTCAACCTCGCCTGCCGCCGCCATGGCCATCGCTTCCAGATAGCCCGTGCGCTTTTTGATGGAGCGGCCGGACTTGCCCTCGTCCTTGAAGGCGCCGATCACCACCCAACCCTGGCGCTCGCAGTCCTCCGTCAGAACCCGAATTTGGTCATCGGCGCCGAGCGGGTTCTGCTGATTGGTGGAGAAGCGGGCCACAATGACCACGCGCGCGCCCGGGCCGGGGATTTCCGTTCGGTTGTAGATGCTCACGACCGCACGCCGTCCAGGCTGTCACGCCGGGCCGCCAGACGGGCAAGGCTCAGCACCAGCGAAAACAGTTTCTGGTCCTGCGGCGGCAGGTCGGAATTGCGTGCAGCGTCGCGGCGATCTTCGGTCCGACGCCAGAGCTCGTAGTCGAGGTCGCGGCTCGGGGTTTTATCCGTCATGTCGGGGGCCTTGGTCGGGTGAATGAGAATGCGGGCGGCGTCGCGTTGGACGGATAGACGCGCAAAGCCTAGGACGAGGCGGCGCGACGGACGGCCCTGCCGCCGTCGCCAAAGCTCCTCTTCGAGCAAGTTGAATTGGGGCGAACAGAGCGTTTGACCGCGGCGCTCGCCTTCAAAGGACGGTCAGTCAGAGCAGGTAAAGCTGGGGCGGCTTGGAAACCTCGGCGCCACCAGCCTCTATAGTGATGACGCGGATGCCGCGCGGCTCGAACACAGCCTTTTGGAGGACATGCAGATCGGCGATCAAACGGCTGAGCCTGGTCGTCTCCATAACCAGGACATGGTCGAACTGACCGGAAGACGCCGCCTTGATCAGCGCCTGCAAGCCCTCGCGCTCAAGGGAAGCGCCGCTTTGTCCAGCGTCCGCCGCCACGAGCGCCACGTGCCATTTATGCCGGCGCGCCACTTCGCTGAGCTGGTCGATTTGAGAGGCGGTTTCCGAATGCTCCGCTCCTTGAGGCGCACACGCACTCCTCGCATAGATCGCGACGGCGGATCCAGGCGGCGGCAAATCGGCAGTCGAGAGGGAAATGGGACAATCAACCATGCCGGCCCTCCCGCTATTGGCTCGGGCGGCCAAACGCGCGACGGCCAAGATGAAAGGGAAATGCGCTTGGGCGTCGGGGTGGAAGTTCTCCGCCTCGGGCTTGCGTTCAACGGCCCGTCGATCGCCCAGCACCTGCTGGAGCGGGCACGAGACAACACGGGTTTCCATCTCAGTAGTTCCCCGGCTCATCGGCGCCTCCTTCGTTCAGGCGCTGCAGGGCGGCTTCAAACGCACGCCGGCCTTTCGAGTCTTTCGGAATCGAGACGATGATCGGACGGATACGAGGGGGCGCTTGGTCATCGCCGGAAATCATCTTGGCGATGTCCCCTGGCGAGCGGCCTTGGCTGTATTCCTCGAAAACTCTGCGCACGATGTTATCGGGCAAAGCGGGATCGTCTCGCCGTGACGAGGGCATCGAAAATCTCCTAGGGAAAGGGCCGGAGCCCTGGGTTCACTGCGCCTGAGCGGCGTATTCCGCAGGCGGAATCACGATCATTCGCACCAACACGCCGATAACTGGCAGTAGGGCGTCGAGCGAGGCTTCAGGTCGCCGGCGATCCGCTCCCGCCTTCCGGGCGGAAGTGTTCGGTTGGAGCGCCCACTCCGGCGCAAACGCGTTTCTCGACTCAGGCGTCACGATCGACCACCAATTGAATGCGATTGCCCGGAACCAGGACGCCGACGAGGGCAGGACATCCTTCGTCCTCCAGTAGGAGTTGCCCTACGAGGGCGCGCTGTTGGCGTAGGCACTCGCCGACTACCGACAAATCCTCCGCGTGCAGCCGGACACGCAGGGTCTCTCCTCCCCAGAGGTGGACGGAATATTCTCTTTCAGGACGGACGTCGGGAACTCCCGACGATGGGTGACAAGCACGCACAACGTACTCCTAGCTGGATTTGCCAGGAGAGATGACCTATACCGCCACGCATGTCAAGCAGACACAGTGCGCCTAATGCATCCATGTATGCTGCCAGGCCAGGCATTGTCAAGCGCTTTTTTCATCTCCCTAGAGCGAGCCGATCGCATGACCCTGAGACAGACCAGCCCAATCGCCCTTTACGCGCGACATTCAACGGATCTGCAGAAGGGCTCGACAACAGACCAACTAGCGGCGCTAGAGCTCGCGGCGAAAGCGCGTGGGTTCACGCATTTTCGCACCTTCTCCGACGAAGCAATTTCAGGCGCAAGCCTGGCCAACCGCCCCGGCATTAAGCGCTTGCTGGCTGGAGCCGAGCGCGGAGAGTTCGATCACGTCCTGACCGAGGCGCTAGACCGCCTCTCGCGAGACCAGGAGGACACAGCCCACGTCTTCAAGCGGCTACAGTTTCATGGCGTCACCTTAGAGACCCTGTCCGAGGGCCGGATCTCCGAACTGCACGTTGGTCTGTCCGGCACCATGAACCAGATGTTCCTGGTCGAATTGGGCAAGAAGACTCGTCGCGGTCTGGTCGCCCGAGTGAAGGCCGGCTTCAGTGGTGGCGGCCGCTGTTACGGCTACGACCTGGGCGACAAGGGCGAGCTAATCATCAACGCGCACCAGGCCGGCGTCATCACCTCCATCTTCGAGAAGTATGCCGATGGGGAATCGCCGCGCGCCCTCGCCTACGCCCTGAACGCGGCCGGAGAGCCGGGACCGCGCGGCGGAACCTGGACGCCCTCGACCATCCATGGCGACCGCCGCACCGGCGACGGCCTGCTGCATCAGGAACTTTATATCGGCGTGCGCGTGTTCAATCGCCGCCGTTATCGCAAGCACCCGGACACCGGTCGCCGCTCATCCGTGCTGAACCCGCCGGAGGACTGGATCCGCGAGCCGGTCGCTCACCTGCGCATAATCGACGAAGACCTATGGGACCGCGTGCAGAACCGCAAGGCGGCGCTCTCCGCCATCCCAGCAGCCCACGCGCGCAAGCCCAAGCGCCTGCTTTCGGGCCTGATGAAGTGCGGCCTGTGCGGCTCGGCCATGATCCTCAACGGCGGCAAGTATATCTGCAGCGCCAACCGCGACCGCGGCACCTGCACCAACGGCAAGATCATCGCCGCGACCACGGTGGAACGCCGCGTGCTGGCTGGCGTGAAGACACACCTGATCTCGCCCGAAGCCATCACCCTGGCGGTGACGCGCTATCAGGAGGCGGCCGACGAGCACCGCCGGATGATCGAGCGCGAGCGTGCGCCCATGGAGAAGGAGCTGGCCGAGATCGGCCGTCGCCTGGAACGGGCCCAGGTCATGTTCATGGAAGAGGTCATCGACCTAGACACCCTGAAGGCGCGCACCACACCCCTGAAGACGCGCCAACACGAGCTGACCGCTCTCCTCTCCGAGGTCGCGCCGACGGAGACGGTGCGCCTGCACCCTGACGTCGCCGAAGCTTATCGTCGCCTGGCGGAGGACCTGCACCTGGCAATCGAGGGCGACGCCGGCCAGGATCTGCGTCGGGAGCTGCGCAGGCTGATCGAGCGGGTGGACTTCATCCCGCTGGACGGGCTGGGCAAGTTCGACCTGCGGGTCCACGGCAGCTTGGCGGTCCTGCTGGGGCTGAGCGGGTCCCAGAAAGCAGAAAACCCCACAGTCTTGGACTGTGGGGTATCACTGGGTGCGGGAGCAGGATTTGAACCTGCGACCTTCAGGTTATGAGCC
>NZ_DLMO01000093.1:8332-25860 GCF_002479325.1 Brevundimonas sp. UBA7534 | reverse complement strand
GGCGGCGGCCGAGGCGGCGGGCTTTCGCGCCTGCCTGCGCTGCCGGCCCGAGACGGCGCCGGACATGGGGGCCTGGCGGGGAACCTCCAACACCGTCAGCCGGGCCCTGGCCCTGATCGAGGGCGGGGCGCTGGACGGCGGCGACGTGGACGCCCTGGCCGCGCGCCTGGGCGTGGGCGAGCGGCACCTGCGCCGCCTGTTCCGCCAGCACCTGGGCGCCGCCCCGGTCAGCGTGGCACAGACGCGGCGCGTGCTCCTGGCCAAGCAGCTGATCCACGAGACCGGCCTGTCGATGGCCCAGGTCGCCTTGGCCTCCGGCTTCGGCAGCGTGCGCCGCTTCAACGAGGCGTTCCAGGCGCTGTACGGCCGCCCGCCTTCGGCCCTGCGGCGCCGGACGGCCGAAGGAGAGGCGACCGGGCCGGTGAAGCTGGGCCTGGCCTATCGCCCGCCCTACGACTGGGCCGCCGTCATCGCCGCCCTGGCCGCCCGCGGCGCGCCGGGAGAGACCGTCGCGGGCGGCGCCTGGTCGCGGGGTCTGACGCCCGCGGTCGACGGGACGGCGGGGTCGGTGACGGTGCGTCCCGGCGCGCCGGGCCGGCTGGCGGTGGAGGCGATGGTGGAGACGCTGTCCGCCCTGCCCGGGGTTCTGGCGCGGGTGCGCCGGGTCTTCGACCTGGCCGCCGACCCGGAGGCGATCGCCCACGACCTGGCAGCCGATCCGGCGCTGCGGGACAGCCTGACGCGCCGGCCCGGCCTGCGTCCGCCCGGCGACTGGATCGACGCCGACGAGACGCCGCCCAGCGACCGGCTGCCGGCCCGCCTCGATGACCCCGACCTGATCGCCCGCGCCGAACGCTGGCGCCCCTGGCGCGCCTACGGCGCCCTGCACTGGACCCCGAGCGAGGAGACGCGCCATGCCGATGCGGCCTGAGAACACCGGCCCCCTGACCTTGGACCGCATCCCTTCGCCAGTGGGCGAGGTGCTAGTGGTCGTGGACGGCGACGGCGCCGTGCGCGCCCTGGACTTCCACGATTTCGAGGCGCGGATGCGCCGCCTGCTGCGCCGCCACTATGGCGAGGTCGTCCTGGCGCCTGGTCGGGCGCCGGAGGCGGTGCGCCAGGCGGTGGCCGCCTATTTCGCCGGCGACCTGGCCGCCTTCGAGACGGTGGAGGTCGAGACCGGCGGCACGGATTTCCAGCGTCGGGTGTGGGCGGCGCTGCGCGACATTCCGGCTGGCGAGACCCGAAGCTATGGCCAATTGGCGGCGGCGATCGGCGCGCCCAAGGCCGTGCGGGCCGTCGGGTTGGCCAACGGCGCCAATCCGGTCGGCGTCATCGTGCCGTGCCACCGGGTGATCGGAGCGGGGGGCAAGCTGACCGGCTATGCGGGCGGGCTGGAGCGCAAGCGCTGGCTGCTGGCGCACGAGGCGGGCGGCGGGCTCTGGAATCCGGCGCCTCAAGGGTCCATGTCGGAGGAATGAGGCTTCTCCCCGCCGTCCTCGCCGCCCTGACCCTGTCCGCCTGCGCCGCGCCGCACATCCAGGCGCCGCTCCGCCCGCCGCCGGGGTTCGCCGGGCCGGCGGTGGAGGACCGGGCGCTGGTGATGTCCGACGGGGCGCGCCTGCCGCTGATGCGCTGGGCGCCGCAAGGGCGGCCCTGGGCGGTGATCGTGGCGCTGCATGGCATGAACGACCACGCCGCGTCCTTCCGGCTGGCGGGACCGTGGTGGGCCGATCAGGGTATCGAGACCTGGGCCTTCGACCAGCGCGGCTTCGGCGCCGCGCCCGGGCGGGGCGAATGGGCGGGCGCGGACCGGATGATCGAGGACGTGCGCGAGGCCGTCGCCCTGGCGCGCGCGGCCCATCCCGGCGCGATCGTCGCCGTGGTCGGGGAAAGCATGGGCGGCTCGGTGGCGGCCGCCGCCTTCGGCTCGGACAGGCCGCCCGATGCGGACCGGGTGGTGCTGCTGGCGCCCGGCGTGTGGGGCTGGACGACGCAAGGGTGGCTGAACAGCGCAGCCCTGAACGTCGCCGCGCGCATGGCGGGCTCCAAGGCCGTCGAGCCGCCGCGCTTCATCGCCGACCGCATCCAGGCCTCATCCAACGTGCTGGAACTGTACCGCAACGGCCGTGATCCCGAGAGCCTGCTGTCGACGCGGTTCGACACCCTCTATGGCCTGGTCGATCTGATGGAGGCCTCGTCGCGGCGGATCGGCCTGATCCGCACGCCCGCCATCCTGATGTATGGGGCCCACGACGAGGTGGTCGAAAAGGGGCCGATGCGCCGGGCGCTGGAGCATATGCCGGCCGACGCCACGCTGCGCACCGCCTGGTACCCGCAGGGCTGGCACCTGCTGAACCGGGATCTGGACGCCGAGACGGTCTATCGCGACGTGGTCGGCTTCCTGCGTGATCCGGTCGGGCCGCTGCCGTCGGGAGCCGATCCAGTGCTGCCGCACCTTGAGGTCTTGGCGAAACGCTGACGCGAAACGGTCATGCTTGCCCCCTAGAGCCGCGCGGCCTATTTGCCGGGCAACAAGAATATTACCCAGGGAGCGCCTATTATGGGCATGACGCTGTTCGATTCTCCGTCTTTTGCGAATCATGAGGGCGTACACGCCTTTTTCGACGAGAAAACCGGTCTGAAGGCGATCGTCGCCGTGCACTCGACCGCACGTGGGCCGGCGGTGGGCGGCACGCGGATGTGGAACTACGGCTCGGCGACCGAGGCGCTGGAGAACGTGCTGCGGCTGTCCAGGGGCATGAGCTACAAGAATGCGATCGCCGACCTGGAGATGGGCGGCGGCAAGTCGGTCATCATCGGCGACAGTCGCACCCAGAAGACGCCCGAGCTGTTCCGCGCCTTCGGCCGGGCCGTCGATACGCTGGGCGGCATCTACTACGCCGCCGAGGACGTGGGCGTGTCCGTCGCCGACATCGCCGAGGCGCGCAAGGAAACGACGCGAGTGCTGGGCCTGAAGGACGGGCCGGAAGCCTCGGGCGACCCCAGCCCGGTGACGGCCGAGGGCGTCTATCGCTCGACCCTGGCGGTGGCGCGACGGCTGTTCAAGCAGGACGACCTGACCGGCCTGACCATCGCCATGCAGGGGGTCGGTCACGTGGGCGGATACCTGGCCGACAAGCTGGCGGCCGCCGGCGCCAAGCTGGTGATGACCGACGTCAACGCCGCCGTGCTGGCCGAGGTCGCGGCGCGCACGGGGGCCGAGGTCGTGGCGCCGGACGCCATCTATGACGTCAAGGCGGACGTCTATGCGCCGTGCGCCCTGGGGGCGACGCTGAACCCGCAGACGCTGGAGCGGATCAGCGCCCGGGCGGTGGTCGGGGCGGCCAACAACCAGTTGGCGACGCCCGAGATCGGCCGCGTGCTGTTCGAGCGCGGCGTGCTCTATGCGCCCGACTATGTCGTCAACGGCGGCGGGATCATCAATGTCGCGGCGGAGATGAACGCCCGCCAGACGCGCGGCGCCTTCGACCCGAACTGGGTGGAGATGAAGCTGGCGCGCCTGATCGAGACCTTCGAGGAAATCCTGGAGCGATCGGCGGCCGAGCAACGGCCGACCCACGAAATCGCCGACGCCATCGCCGAGGCCCGCATCGCCGGCGCGCGCGAAGAACATCGCAAGGCGGCCTGAGGGGGGATGTCCGTGTTGAGGGACGGCGCGTAACCGTCTCTTAACGCGGCGTTTACCATCCGGGCGGCATTTTCTGCCTAGCGGGGTCGTCCGGGTCTTCCGCGAGTATGGGGCGGGGACGCGTGGGCGGTTTCACCGAGGCGTTGAAGAGGTTCGGGATCGGTCGCCTGGCGGCCATTCTCGGCGTCGCCGCGGGCGTCGCGGCGGTGCTGGTCGCCGTCATGCTGCGCATGGGGCAGGCCCCTGACGCCTTGCTCTATTCCAACCTGGATCTGCGTGAGGCGGGCGAGATCACCGCCGCCCTGGATCAGGCGGGCATCAAATATTCGTCCAAGGGCGACGGCTCGACCATCATGGTCAACCGCGACGAGGTCGGCACGGCGCGGATGATGCTGGCCGGGCAGGGGCTCGTGACCTCGGGCTCGGTCGGCTACGAGCTGTTCGACAACCAGTCGGTCCTGGGCCAGACCGAGTTCCAGCAGCAGCTGAACGAGCAGCGGGCCCTGCAGGGCGAACTGGCCCGCACCATCATGTCGATGCGCGGCATCACCGCCGCCCGCGTCCACATCACCATGCCCCGCCGCGAGATGTTCACCGCCGCCGCGGGCGAGCCGACGGCGGCCGTTCTGGTCGGCCTGGGCGGTCGCGACCTGACCGGCGACCAGGTCAACGCCATCCGCAACCTGGTCGCCTCGTCGGTGCCGAATCTGAAACCGGACCGGGTGACGGTCGCCGATGAGAACAACCGCACCCTGGCCGCCGGCAACGACGGCGGCGAGTTCACGACGGCCTCCGCCCTGGAGGCCAAGAACGCCACCGAGGCGCAGCTGCAGGCGCGCATCAAGGACATCGTGGAAGGCGTGGTCGGCGTGGGCGCCGCGCGGGTGCAGGTCACAGCCGACATCGACCGCAGCCGCTCGACCACCCAGGAGCAGAAGTTCGACCCGGACGGTCAGGTGGTGCGCTCCACCTCCACCAACGGCTCGCAGTCGTCCGACACGACGGGCCAGCCCGACGGCGGCGTGACCGCGACGAACAACATTCCCGGCGGCGCGGCGCCCAACACCACGCCGATCGGTTCCAACAGCGCCGAGAACACCGAGACCACCAACTACGAAATCTCCAACACCACCACGACCACCACGCGTGAGCCGGGCGAGGTCCGCAAGCTGGCGGTGGCGGTGGCGGTGGACGGCAAGCTGACCCCGGCTGCCGACGGCAAGGGCGAGCCTGCCTATGCGCCGCGCACCGCCGAGGAGATCGCCCAGATCAAGGCCCTGGTCGCCGCCGCCGTCGGCATCGACGAGGCCCGCGGCGACAAGATCGAGGTCGTCAACGTTCGCTTCAACCGCGACGCCGGCCTGGCGGGCGATCTGGACGGCGCGGGCGGGATGTTCGACTTCTCCAAGAACGACATCATGCGCGGGATCGAGTTGCTGGTGCTGTTGATCACCGGCGTGCTGCTGATCTTCTTCGTGCTGCGCCCGCTGCTGAAGACGGCGACCGGCGGAGCGGGTCTGCCGGTCCTGGCGGGCGCGGACGGCGTGCCGGTGACGCAGCTTCAGACGACCACGGTGATCGGTCCAGACGGCCAGCCCCAGCTGGTCCAGCTGCCGCCGCCCAGCGAGATGGAACAGAAGATCGACATCGCCCGCATCGAAGGTCAGGTGAAGGCCTCTTCGGTCAAGAAGGTGGCGGACTTCGTCCAGAGCCACCCCGATGAGGCGGCCGGCATTCTGCGGATCTGGGTGGCGGAAGGCTGATGGCCAAGCTTGTCTCCAAGAAGGCCGCGATCGAGGACCCCAACAAGCTGACGGGGCCGGAAAAGGCCGCCGTCATCCTGCTGGCCCTGGGCGAGGAGCACACCGCCCTGTGGGAACGGCTGGACGACGACGAGGTCAAGGAAATCTCCCAGGCCATGGCCACCCTGGGCAACGTCACCGCCGAGGCGGTCGAGGCCCTGATGATCGAGTTCGTCTCGGGCCTGTCGGGCTCGGGCTCGGTCATGGGCAGCTACGAGCAGACCCAGAAGCTGCTGAGCGCCTTCCTGCCCAAGGACCGCGTCGACGGCCTGATGGAGGAAATCCGCGGTCCGGCCGGCCGGACCATGTGGGACAAGCTGGGCAATGTGAACGAGGCGGTCCTCGCCAACTATCTGAAGAACGAATACCCCCAGACGGTCGCCGTCATCCTGTCCAAGGTCCGGTCCGACCACGCCGCGCGCGTGCTGACCAGCCTGCCGGAGGACTTCGCGCTGGAGTGCGTGCAACGGATGCTGCGCATGGAGCCGGTGCAGCGCGACATCCTGGACAAGATCGAACAGACGCTGCGCACCGAGTTCATGTCCAACCTGGCGCGCACCTCCAAGCGCGACAGCCACGAGATGATGGCCGACATCTTCAACGCCTTCGACCGCCAGACCGAGGCGCGCTTCATCGGCGCGCTGGAGGAACGCAATCGCGAGTCGGCCGAGCGCATCCGCGCCCTGATGTTCGTGTTCGAGGACCTGTCGAAGCTGGATCCGGGCGGCGTCCAGACCCTGTTGCGGGCGGTCGAGAAGGACCAGCTGGGCCTGGCGCTGAAGGGCGCCTCGGAAGGGCTGCGCGAGATGTTCTTCTCCAACATGTCCGAGCGCGCGTCGAAGATCATGCGCGAGGACATGGAGTCGATGGGGCCGGTGCGGCTGAAGGACGTCGACGCGGCCCAGACGGCGATGGTGCAGGTGGCCAAGGACCTGGCGGCCAAGGGCGACATCATGCTGGCCGGCCAGGGCGCCGACGACGAGCTGATCTACTGACATGAACGCCAAGCCCTTCACCTTCGACACCGAGTTCGACGCCGACGGCGAGGTCGTGCGCCCGTCGCAATGGCGACCGGTCAAGCGCAGCTTCCTGCCGGCCGAGGTGGACGCCCTGGTCGCCCAGGCGCGTCTGGAAGCGCGCGAGCAGGCGCTGGCAGAGGTCGAGCATCTTCGAGCCCTGGCGCTGAGCCAGATCGCCCAGGCCGCCGGCGCCGCCCTTCCCACCCTGAAGGCCGTGGCCCAGGCCCATCGCGAGCAGTCCGCCGACCTGGCGCTGCAGGCGGCGCGGGCCATCGCTGGCGCGGCCCTGGAGCGCTTTCCGCAGGCCCCGCTGAAGGCCGCGCTGGAGCTGCTGGCCCAGGAGGTCGACGCCTCGCCCCGTCTGGTGGTGCGCGGCGCCGGGCTGGACGAGACGGCGCGGGCCATGATCGCCCAGGCCGCAGCCGATTCCGGCTTCACCGGCGCGGTCGCGTTTCGCGACGAAGCGGGGCTGGCCCCGGCCGCCTTCCAACTGGAGTGGGCCGACGGCCGCGCCGACTACGATCCCGAGGAGGCCGCCCGCCGCGTGGGCGACGCCCTTTCCGCCGCCCTGGCCGCCGAGGCCGGGCATGCCGAAAATCCCGTCCTGGACAGGAGTGACGTCTGATGGCTTCCGACGATCTGTCGCTTGAAGAATTCGCCGATCCCGCCGCCCTGCCGGCGTTGGAGGATCACGGCGAGAAGAGCGCCGCGGACCTGGCCACCGTGTTCGACGTGCCGGTCAACATCTCGGCCGTCCTGGGCAAGTCGCACATGTCGGTGGCGCAGCTGCTGCAGCTGAACAGGGGGTCGGTGCTGGAGCTGGACCGCAAGGTCGGCGAGGCCATCGACATCTTCGTCAACAACCGCCTGGTGGCGCGCGGCGAGGTGGTGGTCGTCGACGACCGTCTGGGCGTGACCATGACGGAAATCATCAAGACCGAGGATGCGGGCGCCTGATTGGCGACCGCGCGAGAGATTAGAGGAGAAGAACGATGCGTCTTCTGGTGGTTGGCAGACTGAGCGGGCAACTGGCCTCGGCGGTGAAGATGGCGATGGCGCACGGCGCCAAGGTCAATCACGTCGAGCGATGCGACCAGGCGACCGACCTGTTGCGGCGGGGGCAGGGCGCGGACCTGCTGATGGTCGACTACAAGCTGGATATCGCCAGCCTGATCGGGGCGAACGAGGCCGAGCGGATCAGCGTGCCGGTCGTGGCCTTCGGCATCGACGCCGACGCGCGCGAGGCGGCGGCGGCCATCAAGGCCGGGGCCAAGGAGTTCATCCCCCTGCCGCCCGAGGCGGACCTGATCGCGGCCGTCCTGTCGGCGGTGGCCGACGACGAGAAGCCGATGATCTCGGCCGACCCGTCGATGAAGCACGTCATCCAGCTGGCCGACCAGGTGGCGCGCTCGGAAGCCTCGATCCTGGTCACCGGCGAAAGCGGCGTCGGCAAGGAGGTGATGGCCCGCTATCTGCACGAAAATTCGCGCCGCAAGGACAAGCCTTTCATCAGCGTCAACTGCGCGGCCATCCCCGACAACCTGCTGGAATCGGAGCTGTTCGGCCACGAGAAGGGCGCCTTCACCGGGGCCGTGGCCCGCCGCATCGGCAAGTTCGAGGAGGCCGACGGCGGCACTCTGCTGCTCGACGAAATCTCGGAAATGGACGCCCGCCTTCAGGCCAAGCTGCTGCGCGCCATCCAGGAACGGGTCATCGACCGCGTCGGCGGCACCAAGCCGGTCAAGGTCGACATCCGCATCATCGCCACCTCCAACCGCGACCTGGCGCGCGCCGTGTCCGAAGGCACGTTCCGCGAGGATCTGCTTTACCGACTGAACGTGGTGAACCTGCGCCTGCCGTCCCTGCGCGAACGGCCGGGCGACATCGCCGTTCTGGCCGATCACTTCGTCAAGAAATACGCCGCCGCCAACGGCGTGGCCGCGCGTCCCCTGTCGGCCGCCGCGCGCCAGGCCGTCACCGCCCACCGCTGGCCCGGCAACGTCCGCGAGCTGGAAAATGCGATGCACCGCGCGGTGCTGCTGGCCACGGGCGCAGAGATCGACGTCGAGGCCATTCGCCTGCCCGATGGTCGTCCGCTGGCCGTGGACGCCGCCTCCCATAGCGGTTCCGTCGCCGTCGCCTCTCCCGCCCTGGACGCCGGCCCCGCCGCCCGCGCCGCCCAGGCCGCCGACGCCGTGACCCGCAGCTTCGTCGGCCAGACGGTGGCCGCGATGGAAAAGACGCTGATCCTGGACACCCTGACCCACTGCCTGGGCAACCGCACCCATGCGGCCAACATCCTGGGCATCTCGATCCGCACGCTTCGCAACAAGCTGAACGAATACGCCGACGAGGGCGCGAGCATCCCCGCGCCGCAAAGCGGCGTCTCGGGCGGGACGCCCGGCGCCGGATACGCCGCCTGACGATGGCGCGGACGCCGGACCGCAGAGGCGTGCTGGCCGGCGCGGGCGCGCTGGCGCTGGCCGGTTGCTATCGTCGCGAGACGCCCCAGGCGGACGCGCAGCCGTTGGACCTGCATCTGTCGGACCTGGAAGGCCGTCACGGCGGGCGGCTGGGCGTGGCGGCGCTGGACGTCGCCTCCGGCCGCCAGGCCCTGTGGCGCGCCCAGGAGCGTTTCCCCTTCTGCTCGACCTTCAAAGCCTTCCTGGCGGCCGCGACCTTGCAGCGGGTCCAGCGCGGCGAGGAAGACCTGGAACGTCGGGTGCGCATCACCCGGGCGGACATGATCCCCCATGCGCCGACCACGGGGCCGGCCGTGGGTCGCGACCTGAGCATCCGGCAACTGATGCAGGCGGCGGTCGAACTGAGCGACAATCCGGCGGCGAACATCCTGATCCGGGAAATGGGCGGAATCGGCGTATGGCGTCAGTGGTGGCCGAGCTTCGGCGACACCACCACCCTGATCTCGCGACTGGAGCCCGAGCTGAACACCGCCCTCGCCGACGATCCACGCGACACCTGCCTGCCGGCGCAGACCCTGGCCAACATTCGTCTGATGGCGTTCAGCGACCGGCTGAGCCCGGCGCACGACGCCCTGCTGCGGGACTGGCTGGTCGCCTCGCCGACCGGGCAGAACCGGCTGAAGGCCGCCGCGCCCCAGGGGTGGACCGTGGCGCACAAGACCGGCACCGGCATGAACGGAACCGCCAACGACATCGGCATGATGACGCCGGTCAGCGGCGCGCCGGTGCTGATGGCGGTCTATCTGACCGGCGCGACCCAGGCGACGGACGACCAGCGCGACGCGGTGATCGCCGACGCCGGACGCCGGGCGCTGGAGGCGCTGGGCCGTGGCTGACGCGCCGGTCTTGATGAAGGACGGGATGGCGCGCCCCACGGGGCGCGACGTGCTGGGCTGGCTGAACCGCGGCGAGGTGCTGATGGCGGTCGGCGTGATCGGCGTCATCATGCTGCTGATCCTGCCGATCCCGAAGATGCTGCTGGACCTGCTGCTGGCGATCTCGCTGGTGTCCAGCGTGCTGATCCTGATGACGGCCGTGATGATGAAGCGGCCGCTCGACTTCGCCATCTTCCCGACCGTGCTTCTGGTGTCGACCCTGTTCCGGCTGGGTCTGAACCTGGCCTCGACGCGGTTGATCCTGACGCACGGGCAGGAGGGGCACGCCGCCGCCGGTCAGGTCATCAACGCCTTCGGCCAGCTGATGATGGGCGGCAACTTCATCATCGGCGTGATCATCTTCGCGATCATCCTGGTGGTGAACTTCGTGGTCATCACCAAGGGTTCGACCCGCATCGCCGAGGTCTCGGCGCGCTTCACCCTGGACTCCATGCCGGGCAAGCAGATGGCCATCGACGCCGACCTGTCCTCGGGCCTGATCACCGAGGACCAGGCCAAGCTGCGCCGCAAGGAGCTGGAGCAGGAATCGACCTTCTTCGGCGCCATGGACGGCGCCTCCAAATTCGTGCGCGGCGACGCCGTGGCCGGCCTGATCATCACCTTCATCAACGCCATCGGCGGCATTCTGATCGGGACGCTGCAGCACGGAATGCCGGCGATGGACGCGGCCAACACCTATGTCCAGCTGACCATCGGCGACGGCCTGGTGACGCAGGTGCCGGCCATCATCATCTCGATCGCCGCGGGCTTCCTGGTGTCCAAGGCGGGGGTGGAGGGCACGGCGGACAAGGCCCTGGTGACGCAGCTGGCGACCAATCCGGTGTCGCTGGGCGTGGTGTCCGGCGCGGCCGGCCTGATCGGCCTGATTCCCGGAATGCCGCTGATCCCCTTCGCCGCGCTGGCCATCGGGTCGGGCTTCATGGCCTGGCGCCTCGGCCGCGAGCGGCTGAAGCCGCAGCCGACGGCCGAAGAGATCGAGGCCGCCAAGCCGCAGCCCGAGGTCGAGGAGCCCATCAGCAACATCCTGACCATCGACGAGGTCAAGATCGAGCTGGGCTATTCGCTGCTGGCCCTGATCAACGATCTGGAAGGGCGGCGCCTGACCGACCAGATCAAGGCTCTGCGCCGGTCGCTGGCGCAGGAGTACGGCTTCGTGATGCCGCAGGTGCGCATCCTGGACAATATGCGCCTGCCGACCCAGGGCTACGCCATCCGCATCAAGGAGATGGACGCGGGGGCCGGGGAGGTGCGGCTGGGCCACCTGATGGCGATGGACCCGGCGGGGCGCCAGGTCGAACTGCCCGGCGAGCACATGAAGGAGCCGGCCTTCGGCCTGCCGGCGACCTGGATCGAGGAGGGCCTGCGCGAGGAGGCGACCTTCCGCGGCTACACCATCGTCGATCCGGCCACGGTGCTGACCACGCACCTGACGGAAATCCTGAAGGAGAACATGGCCGAGCTGCTGTCATACGGCGAGGTGCAGAAGCTGCTGAAGGAGCTTGGCCCGGAGCAGCAGAAGCTGGTCGAGGAATTGATCCCGACGGTGGTCACCGTCACGACCCTGCAGCGGGTGCTGCAGTCGCTGCTGCGCGAGAAGGTGTCGATCCGCGACCTGCCGGCGATCCTGGAAGGCCTGGCCGAGGCGGCGCCGCACACCACCAGCGTCACCACCCTGGTCGAGCACGTCCGCGCGCGCCTGGCGCGCCAGCTGTGCTGGCAGCATCAGGGCGGGGACGGCGCCGTGCCGATCGTCACCCTGTCGCCGGAATGGGAGAACGCCTTCGCCGAGAGCCTGGTGGGTGGGGGCGAGGACAAGCAACTGGCGATGGCGCCGTCCCGACTGCAGGACTTCATCCGCGCCGTGCGCGACACCTTCGAACGCATCGCCATGTCGGGCGAGAACGCGGTCCTGCTGACCGGCCCTCAGACCCGTCCCTACGTCCGGTCGATCATCGAGCGCTTCCGCGGGCAGACCGTGGTGATGAGCCAGAACGAAATCCATCCAAAGGCGCGGCTGCGCACCCTGGGACAGGTCTGATCCGACAATCGGTTTGACGGGGCGTGCGGTGACGCTAAAGCTCCGTTCCCATGGACCTTTCTCCTCGCTCGACCTGGGGCCGCATCGGCGACTTCCTTCGCACACCGTCCTTGGCGCGATCCGTGATGGGGTTGCTGGCGGCGGCCTTCGCCCTGCTGCTGGCCGTCAACGTCGCCACCTTCGTCATGAGCCAGCGCACGGCCGAGACGAATGATCAGATCGAGACGGCCCAGGACATGCGCCGCGATGCGCGCACCGTTCTGATCGCCACCCTGGACGCCGAGACCGCGCAGCGCGGCTTCCTGCTGACAGGGCGGAGCGAGTTCCTGCGACCCTATCAGGAGGCGCAAGAGGTTCTGGGCCCGGCTGTGGCGCGTCTGCATCGGGCGGCTATGAACGACCCATCGCTGTGGCCTTCTGTGCGCCGCATTGAAGAACTGGCCGCCGCCAAGCAGGCGGAACTTGCCGCCACGCTGCGCATGGCGCGTGAAGGGCGCATCGGTCCGGCCATCCAGGCGGTGCGGTCGGGCCAGGGCAAGGTGGTCATGGACGACTTGCGTCGGGCCATCGTGGACTTTGAACAGTTGAAGACCGCGCGGATCGCCGCGCGCACGGAGGCTTCTGAAAGGCTGGCTGCGGCGACAGTGGCCGCCAACATTCTGGCGGCGCTTCTGGTGGTGGTGCTGGCCGGCCTGTCGATGTGGCTTGTGAGGCGATACGTCATCGAGATTCAGGGTGCGCGCGATCAGCTGAACCAGTTGAACGCCGGACTGGAGGCGACCGTGGAAGAACGGACCGGCGACCTGATCCGCGCCAACGAGGAGATCCAGCGCTTCGCCTATATCGTCAGCCACGACCTGCGCGCCCCGCTGGTCAACGTCATGGGCTACACGTCGGAGCTGGAGCAGGCGGGCAAGGTCATCGACAACGCCATCACCGAGGCCCAGAAGGTCCGTGAGGTTCAGCCCGACGTGGTGATGGCGGTGCGCGAAGACATGCCCGAGGCCATCGGCTTCATCCGCGCCTCGACCGAGAAGATGGACCGGCTGATCAACGCCATCCTGAAACTGTCGCGGGAGGGCCGGCGCAACCTGTCGCCGGAGACCCTGGACATGACCGCCATGGCCCAGAACATCGCCGACAGCGTCCACCACCAGACGGACGCCTCGGGCGCGCGGATCGTGGTGGAAACCCTACCCACGCTGGAAAGCGACCGGCTGTCGATGGAGCAGATCATCGGCAACCTGATCGACAACGCGGTCAAATACCTGGACCACGACCGACCGGGCGAGATCGTGGTGTCCGGGCAGGAGGCGGCCGGCGGCTGGGCCGTGTACAGGATCGCCGATAACGGCCGGGGCATCGCGCCGCGCGACCATGAGCGCATCTTCGAGCTGTTCCGTCGGTCGGGGCGCCAGGACCGGACGGGCGAGGGCCTGGGGCTGGCGTTCGTGCGCAACAGCGTTCGCCGGTTGGGAGGAACGATCGACGTGGAGTCCGAACTCGGTAAGGGCTCGACTTTCATCCTGAAATTCCCCAAACGACTGATCGTCTCGGAACCCGGAGCCGCGCTGTGACGCACCCCGTAAAAATCGTCATGATCGAAGACGACCACGGTCACGCCAAGCTGATCGAAAAAAACATTCGCCGCGCGAACATCAACAACGAAATCAAGCATTTCGACGATGGTGGTTCGGCGTTGGACTATCTCTTCAGTCCCGAGGTGCTGGCCAACGGTCCGCTGCTGGTCCTGTTGGATCTCAACCTGCCGGATATGTCGGGAACTGACATTCTCGAAAAGGTGAAGTCCGACGAGCGGTTGCGTCGCGCGCCCGTCGTGGTGCTGACAACCACGGACGACAAGGTCGAGATCCAGCGCTGCTACGATCTGGGTTGCAACGTCTACATCACCAAGCCGGTGGATTATGAGTCCTTCGCCGGCGCGATCCGCCAGCTGGGCCTGTTCCTGTCGGTCATGCAGGCCCCGGAGATCGAGTGAGCAACATTCCGGGCACCATTCGCCTGCTCTACATCGACGACGATCGCGGCCTGTCGCGACTGGTCGAGAAGGAGCTGGGGCGGCACGGCTACGTCGTCACCTGTGCGTCCGACGGCGATGCGGGCCTGGAGATGCTGCGGGCCGGCGTCTATGACGTCTGCGCGCTGGATCACTACATGCCGGCGCGCGACGGCCTGGACATCCTGCCGGACATCATGGCCCTGCCAGAGCCGCCGCCGGTGGTCTATGTGACGGGCGCGCAGGAGGGCCGGATCGCGGTCGCGGCCCTGCGGGCCGGCGCGGCCGATTACGTCATCAAGGACGTGTCGGAGGATTTCACCTCCCTTCTGCGTTCGGCGCTGGAAGACGCCCTGCTGCGCCGCCGTCTGCAACGCGAGAACGAGGCCGCGCAGGAGGAAATCCGCCTGGCCCGCGATCGGGCCGAGGCCATGCTGCGCGAGGTCAACCACCGCGTCGGCAATTCGCTGCAACTGGTGTCGAGCTTCATGTCGCTGCAGATGCGTCATGTATCGGATCAGGGAGCCAAGGACGCGCTGCGCGAGTCCCAGGCCCGGATCGAGGCCGTGGCTCACGTGCACCGTCGCCTCTACACCTCCGGCGATATGAGCCGAGTGGCGATGGACGAATATCTGAAGGGATTGATGGACGAACTGTCCAAGTCGGTCGGTCCCGACGCCGGATCGCCGCGCCTGGTGCTGGACGCCGAACCGATGAGCGTGACCACGGACCAGGCCGTGTCGTTGGGCGTGGTCGTGACCGAACTGGTCACCAATGCGGTCAAATACGCCTATGCGCCGGGACAGGGCGGGGAGATCCGCGTGCATCTGAAGGCCGACGACGACAGCCGGGCCATACTGACGGTCGAGGACGACGGACCGGGCCTGGGCGACGGCGCGCCCAAGGGCACGGGCCTGGGCGGCAAGATCATATCGGCCATGGCGTCGGGCCTGCGCTCGGCCGTGGAGTTCGACGCCGGCCATAAAGGCGTGCGCGCCCGGCTGGCCTTCGACCTCTAGACGCCTCGCGCGTTTCCTCGATCATGCTGCAGTTCGGCCGCCCCGACCCCGCCTTGAACCACCGCCTGCGCCCGACGGCCTTCGGCCTGGTGCTGCGCGAGGGGCTGCTGGCGTGCGTGCGCGTGGAGCGTGGCGCGCAGAGCTATTTCGACCTGCCGGGCGGCGCCGTCGATGGCGACGAGACCGAGGCTCAGGCTCTGGTGCGCGAATTCGTCGAGGAAACCGGACTGACGGTCGATCCGGGAGAACGCATCGCCGAGGCCGGCCAGTATTTCCTCAAGACCACGGGCGAGGCGCTCAACAACGTCGGCGGCTACTGGACCGCCACGGTCGTTTCCGAAGACCCCGAGGCGAAGCAGGAACCGGACCACACCCTGACGTGGCTGGAACCGGTCGTGGCCCTGTCGCGTCTGCGTCACGATGCCCATGCCTGGGCGGTGGCGGCCTGGATGCGCCGCACGAGCTGAGCCTTACGGAACTTCACCGCGGTCCGACCCGTTGTTCCCGTACCTCTCTGCGTCATCAGGACGCCGAACAGGACAGGAGAATTCTTATGCCCGATCAAGACCGTATCGAAGGCGCCGGCAAGAACATCGGCGGCAAGATGAAGGAAGCGGCCGGCAAGGTGACCGGCGACGAGAAGCTGAAGGCCGAGGGGCGCGCCGACCAGGTGGAAGGCAAGGTTCAGAACGCCGTCGGCGGCGTCAAGGACAGCCTGCGCGACAACCGCAACTGATCCTGGCGAACCGACCAAAGCGCCGTCCGCGATCCTAGCGGGCGGCGTTGTTGCGTGCGTCAGTCGTCGCCCCACAGCCGCAGCTTCAGACCCTTGGATTGCAGCCCGTTGACCGGTCGGCATTCGGAGCTGAAGCCGCCTCCCTCGGGACGAGGACGACAATCCATCTCTTGCGGTGCGGCCGAGGCGGTCGCGTTGCGCGGCCGGTCGCCGCACTGAAGCCCATAGTCCGAACCGCCGGCGGCCGCCTGGACCATCTGACAATCGCCGGCCATGCCGGGCGGCCTGAGGGCGTCGGGCAGGTCGTCGCCCAAGGACGCCGCCAAGGCGCTTCGGACCCGGCTCTGACAGACATCAAGCGGCGTCTCGCCACGAGCCATCGGATTGCAGCGGGCGCGTTCATATCCGAACGGATCGGTCAGGGCCCACTCGGGCACGGTTGCGCCTTCGCTCGAAGCGATCGTCTCGGCCGCGGGCACCGGGGCGGAAGCGGGGGATTCCCGAAAGGCGTCCGGCACGGACGCGGGGGACTGAAGCATCAGGTGGGCGAGGGCGGCGAACAACATCAAGAACCTCGACGGCTGGGGCCGCGACCCTATCACGTCTCAGGCGTGCGTCATTCGTCGATCGGGTCGCAGGCCTAGCGGGTCAGTGCTCGCATCGCTCGGTCCAGCCCGTCCAGCGTCAGCGGATACATCCGCTGATCCATCACCTCGCGCAGCAGGCCGACCGACGCGGTGTAGTCCCAGTAGCGCTCCTGGACCGGGTTGAGCCAGACGGACTTCTCCCACTGCTGGCGGGCGCGCTTCATCCAGACCGCTCCGGCTTCCTCGTTCCAGTGCTCGACCGAACCGCCCGGCATGGTGACTTCATAGGGGCTCATGGTCGCGTCGCCGACGAAGATGGCCCGCCAGTCGCCCGGATATTTGTGCAGCAGATCCCAGGTGGGCGTGCGTTCGGCGTGCCGGCGACGATTATCCTTCCAGACGCCCTCGTAGAGGCAGTTGTGGAAGTAGAAGAATTCCAGATTCTTGAACTCGGCTCGGGCGGCGGAAAACAACTCCTCCACCAGCTTGATGTGACTGTCCATCGAACCGCCCACGTCGAGGAACAGCAGCACCTTGATGGTGTTTCGCCGTTCAGGACGCATGCGCACGTCCAGCCAGCCTTGGCGCGCCGTGCCATCGATGGTGCCGTCAATGTCCAGTTCCTCCGCCGCGCCCTCGCGCGCGAAGCGGCGCAGACGGCGCAGGGCGACCTTGATGTTGCGGGTGCCCAGTTCGACGGTGTCGTCCAGATTGCGGAACTCGCGCTTCTCCCAGACCTTGACGGCGCGACCGTGCCGGCCCGGACCGCCGATCCGCACGCCCTCGGGGTTGTAGCCCCCGTGGCCAAAGGGGCTGGTCCCGCCCGTGCCGATCCAGCGGTTGCCGCCTTGGTGGCGCTCCTTCTGCTCCTCCAGACGCTGTTTCAGCGTCTCCATCAGCTTGTCGAAGCCGCCAAGCGCCTCGATCTGGGCCTTCTCTTCGTCAGTGAGATATTTCTCGTTCAGGAGCCGTAACCACTCCTCGGGTATGTCTGTCGTCAGGTCCTCGCCTGCATCCAGAGACTCCACGCCCTTGAACACCTTGCCGAACACCTGATCGAAGCGGTCGTAGTGCTTCTCGTCCTTGACGAGGACGGCGCGCGACAGATGGTAGAAGGCCTCCACCCGACGACCGGCGACGCCCCGATCCATGGCTTCCATCAGATGGAGCCATTCCTTCATCGACACCGGAACCTTGGCGTCGCGCAGGGCGGTGAAGAAGGAAAGGAGCATGGGGCGAAGGTGAACGTCGATCAGCCGCGCCGCAAGATGAACTCGTC
>NZ_DLMO01000093.1:0-8318 GCF_002479325.1 Brevundimonas sp. UBA7534 | reverse complement strand
GTTGAAGCTGGCGTCCAGAAAGGTCGCGAGGTCCTTGGCCGGATAGGGGATGGCGAAGCCGCGCACGAAGGTGTCGATGAAGGTCTGGCGACCCAACTCGGCCAGCGCCTGAGCATCGTTCGGGTGGGCGGGGCGGATCACGGCGTCGGTCATGGTCGGCCGCTCTAGCGCGGCGCCGCGCCGGCGTCACGCCAAGGACACGCAAGGGCGAGGTTGTATCCGTGCGCGAGGGCGGTTACGACCTTGAGGGGCGCGCTCGCCGGCGATCGCCCGCCTGTAGCGCTTGGGGAGGACAGAGGACGCCAAAGCCTTGAAACCAAAGGCCCGTCCGTTCGCCATGTCATCGCCCGCCCTCTCCCTCGATTCGTCTGAAGCCGCCGCGCCGGAAACGGCGCCGAAGGCCGCCGGCCTGTCGGTGGCGCTGCGTCCCGGCGGCATCGTCCTGATCCGTCACGGGGAGCCGGCGCTGTCGAGAAAATGCCTGATCACCGCGCGCCAGTACGGCGACTGGTGGGCGCAGTACGAGGTCGGGGGCTTGCGCGCCGGCCAGACCCCGCCGGCCGCCCTGGTGGCCGCCGCCGAGGGGGCGGGCGCCATCTATGTCTCCACCCGCCAGAGAGCGCAGGAAACCGCCGCCGCCGTCGCCGCCGGTCGCGAAACCATGACCGACGCCCTGTTCATCGAAGCGCCGCTGCCGCCGCCGCCGATCCCCGACTGGATCAGGCTGTCGCCCAAATGGTGGGGCGTGGTGTCGCGGTTCTGGTGGCACGCGTTCAATCATCATGGCGGGCAGGAGACGCGCCGCCAGGCCGAGGCCCGCGCCGAACAGGCCGCCCAGGTCCTGATCGCCAAGGCCGCGGGCGGCAAGGACGTGCTGGTCTTCGCCCACGGCTACTTCAACCACATGGTCGGGCGGCGGCTGAAGGCCGATGGCTGGCGGCTGGTCCAGAACCAGGGCTTCAAATACTGGTCCCAGCGCCGATACGAGCGGCGCTGAACCTTCGTCGCTGTTGAAGCCGGACGCGCCCCCCTCTAGGGTCCGCCCCCATGACCGACGTCGCTTCCCCGCCCACTGATCTCAGCTTCGAAGAAGCGCTGCAGCGCCTGGAAACCATCGTGTCCCGGCTGGAATCCGGCCAGGCTCCGCTGGAGGAGTCCATCGCGCTCTATGAAGAAGGCGCGCGGCTGAAGGCGCATTGCGAGGAGCGGCTGAAGGCGGCCCAACTGCGTGTCGAGAAGATCGTGGTCGGCCCGGACGGCCAGGCCAGGGGCGTCGAGGCGGCGTCTTTCGAATGACCGGGCAGATCGCCTTCGACGACTTCCTGAAGGTCGATATCCGCATCGGTCAGGTGATCAGGGCCGAGCCGTTCCCCGAAGCGAGGAAGCCGGCGTTCAAGCTGCAGATCGACTTCGGCCCGGAAATCGGCGTGAAGAAGTCCTCGGCCCAGATCACCAAGCACTACACGATCGAGCAGTTGGAAGGCCGAAAGGTCGCCGCCGTGGTCAACTTCCCGCCGCGCCAGATCGGGCCGGTCATGTCGGAGGTGCTGACCCTGGGCTTTCCCGACGCGGACGGCGAGGTGGTTCTGATCGGGGTGGACCGCGACCTTCCGCTGGGCGGGCGGCTGTTTTGACGCATCTGGTCGCCGCCAACTCGCCGGAGCAGGCCGTGATCGACCGCGTCGCCGAGGTCGCGGACCTGATGACGGTGGCGCTGGACGAACTGTTGCCGCGGGCCGACGGGCCGGAGGCGCGCCTGACGGAGGCGATGCGATATGCGGCGCTGGGGCCGGGCAAGCGGCTGCGGCCCTTCTTCGCCCTGGAGGCCGCGCGGCTGTTCGACATCGAGGAGCGACCAGTGCTGCGCGCCGCCTGCGCGCTGGAATGCGTCCACGCCTACAGTCTGGTCCACGACGATCTGCCCTGCATGGACGACGACGACCTGCGCAGGGGCCGCCCCACCGTGCACCGCGCCTATGACGAGGCGACCGCCGTGCTGGCCGGGGATGCGCTGCAGACGGCGGCGTTCGACATCCTGCTGCACGAGGACACCCACGACGATCCGGCGATCCGCTGCCTCCTGGCCGCGCGCCTGTCCGAAGCTTCTGGCGCGCGCGGCATGGCCGGCGGACAGATGATCGACCTGCTGGGCGTGCGCGACGACCTGGGCGGGGTGGCGCGGATGCAGCGGCTGAAAACCGGCGCCCTGTTCGCCTACGCCTTCGAGATTCCGGTCATCATCGCCGACGCGGAGCCGGCGCATCGGCTGGCCCTGATGAACTTCTCCAACGACATCGGCCTGGCCTATCAGATCGTCGACGACCTGCTGGACGCCGAAGGCTCGGCCGAGGAGATGGGCAAGGCCGCCGGCGGCAAGGACGCGGCCCTGGGCAAGACCAACTTCGTCACCCTGCTGGGTCTGGACGAGGCGCGACACCGCGTCGCGCACCTGGCCGACCAGGCCCGGGGCCACCTGGACATGTTCGGCGACGACGCCGAAATCCTCAGGGCCAGCGTGGACTTTGTGCTAAAGCGCCGGTCCTGATACGCAACATCGCTCGACCTCACGGGTTGACGATCAAGACTTCTCAAGGTTTCCGCGTCTGATGCCCGACACCCCGCTTCTCGATACCGTCAAGTTTCCCGCCGACACGCGGAGCTTCGACGTGGCCCAGCTGCAGCAGCTGGCCGACGAGGTGCGCGCCGAGACCATCGACGCGGTGTCGGTCACGGGCGGTCACCTGGGCGCCGGCCTGGGGGTGGTCGAGCTGACGGTCGCGTTGCACCATGTGTTCGAGACGCCCAAGGACATCCTGATCTGGGACGTCGGGCACCAGTGCTATCCGCACAAGATCCTGACCGGGCGGCGCGACCGCATCCGCACCCTGCGCCAGGGCGGGGGCCTGTCGGGCTTCACCAAGCGCAGCGAGAGCGAATACGACCCGTTCGGCGCGGCCCACGCCTCGACCTCGATCAGCGCCGCACTCGGTTTCGCCGCCGCCCGTGACCAGAAGGGCGAGACCAACAGAGTGGTGGCCGTCATCGGCGATGGCTCCATGTCGGCGGGCATGGCCTATGAGGCGATGAACAACGCCGCCGAGGCCACCAGCGGCCAGCTTATGGTCATTCTGAACGACAACGACATGTCGATCGCGCCGCCGGTCGGCGGCATGAGCGCCTATCTGGCCAAACAGGTCTCGGGAGGCGCCTATCGCAACATCCGCAAGGTCGGAAAGAAGTTCGTCGACCATATGCCGCGCCCGTTCCGCGACGCGGCGCGCAAGGCCGAGGAATATGCGCGCGGCATGATCGTGGGCGGCACCTTCTTCGAGGAGCTGGGCTTCTATTACGTCGGGCCGGTCGATGGGCACGACATGGAGAACCTGGTCCCGATCCTGAAGAACGCGGCGGCGATCACCGACCGGCCGGTTCTGGTCCATGTCGTGACGCAGAAGGGCAAGGGCTATGCGCCCGCCGAATCCAGCGCCGACAAGCTGCACGCGGTGGTCAAGTTCGACGTGGTCTCGGGCAAGCAGGCCAAGGCCATCTCCAACGCCCCCAGCTACACCAAGGTGTTCGGGACCGAGCTGATCAAGCGGGCCGAGCGCGATCCGTCCATCGTCGCCATCACCGCCGCCATGCCGTCGGGCACGGGGTTGGACCTGTTCGGTCAGGCCTTTCCCGACCGCACCTATGACGTCGGCATCGCCGAGCAGCACGCCGTGACCTTCGCCGCCGGACTGGCGGCCGATGGGATGAAGCCGGTCTGCGCCATCTATTCGACCTTCCTGCAGCGCGGCTACGACCAGGTGGTGCACGACGTGGCGATCCAGTCGCTGCCGGTGCGCTTCGCCATGGACCGGGCGGGCCTGGTCGGGGCCGACGGGGCGACCCACGCCGGGTCGTTCGACGTCGGCTTCATGGGCGCCCTGCCGGGCATGGTGCTGATGGCGGCCTCCGACGAGGCCGAACTGGCCGCCATGATCGCCACCAGCCTGGAGATCGACGACCGGCCCAGCGCCTTCCGCTATCCGCGCGGCGACGGCGTGGGCGTGGACATTCCCGACCTGGCCGCCCCGCTGGAGATCGGCCGGGGCCGCATCGTGCGCGAAGGAACCTCGGTCGCGATCCTGAGCCTGGGCACGCGGTTGCAGGAATCGCTGAAGGCCGCCGATCTGCTGGCGGCCAAGGGCGTGTCGGCCACCGTCGCCGACGCCCGCTTCGCCAAGCCGCTGGACGCCGATCTGATCCTGCGCCTGGCGCGCGAGCACGAGGCGCTGATCACCGTCGAGGAAGGCGCCATGGGCGGCTTCGGCGCCTTCGTGCTGCAACTGCTGGCCCAGAAGGGCGCGCTGGACGCGGGGCTGAAGGTCCGCACCCTGCACCTGCCCGACGTCTTCCAGGATCAGGACAAGCCGGAGGCCATGTACGCGGCCGCCGGCCTGAACGCGGACCAGATCGCCGCCGCCGCCTTCGGCGCGCTGGGCGTCGGCGCGACGCGGGCCGCGCGGGCCTGATCAGCCGTCGATCAATGCACCCAGGCCCGTCGCCGTGCGGGCGAGGCGATAGCGCTTCACCGTCCGCGTCTCATAGGGCTTGGCCATGATGGTCGAGACGGCGCGCAGTTCGGCCGTGGCCTGGTTCCTTTCCAGGGTCAGCAGGACGAAGCCCTTGGACGACTGGTCGCAGAACTTCACCTCCTGGGGATTGGCCGCCATCAGGGCCAGGCCCAGCGGCAGGCCGCCGATGGCGTCGGCCGGCGAGGGACTGGAGATGGACGAGGTGCCGAACTCCACCGCCGCGCGGCGTCCGGCGTCGTCGTGCAGTTCGTTGACCCAGAAGGCGTGGCTGTCGCCGGCCAGGACTATGGGCTCCACCCCGGCGGCCTGAAAGGCGGCGTACAGGCGCTCGCGCGCGATGGGATAGCCGTCCCAGCTGTCCAGGTTGAAAGGCAGGCCCAGCTTGAACAGCTGGATCGAGGCCTCGACCTGGGGGCGGATGTCGGCGGGCAGGCCAGCCAACAGGCCCGCGACCTGTTCGGGCGGCATCAGCTGGTCGATCTGCGGACCCTTGACGCGGGCGGTGACGACCTGGTTGCCCAGCACCTGCCAGGGGCGCCCGGCGGCCCGGGAGCGCGCCAGGGTGTCGATCAGCCAGCGCCGCTGGTCGTCGCCCAGCAGGTCCCGCGACGGATCGTGACGACGCGCCTCGAAGGCGGCGATGTCCGGCGCGCCCTGGGGCGTCAGGGTCATGTCGGCGTAGGACAGCTGTTCGGCGCGGGCGGTCAGGCGCGTCTCGACCATGGCCAGGGTGGCCAGGTCGCCGAAGTCGAAGGCGCGGTTGATCGCCTGCTTCATGGCGCCGGCCTTGGGCTCGCGGATCGGCATCCATTCGTAATAGGCCCGAAGGGCGGCCGCCTTGCGCACGGCGAAGTCGCCCTCGGTCGCGGGCTGGTGGTTCTCGGCCCCCGCGCGCCATGTGTCATTGGCCACCTCGTGGTCGTCCCACACGCAGATGAAGGCGGCGCGGGCGTGGGCGGCCTGAAGGTCCGGGTCGGTCTTGTACTGGGCGTGCCGGGTCCGGTAGTCGGCCAGGCTGACGATCTCGTGCGGCGGTTCGGGCGTGCGGCCCAGGCGCCGGCCGGACGCCATGCCGTAATCGTCGGCCTCGGCCCCGTATTCGTAGATGTAGTCGCCCAGGTGGACGACGGCGTCCAGCCGCTCCAGCCCGGCGATGGCGTCATAGGCGTTGAACAGGCCGCCGGGGTAGAGCTGACACGACACCACCGCCATGACCACGTCGGGCGTCGCGCCTACCGGCAGGGTGCGGACCCGACCGACCGGAGAGACCATCCCGGCGGCGACGAAGCGGTAGAAATACGCCGTCCCCGGCTCCAGGCCCTGGCCGTCCAGGTCGTGCTTCACGGTGAAGTCGCGCTCGGCGCGGGCGCGCAGGTCGGTGCGCCGGGCGACGATGTCGGCGAAGTCGGCGTCGCGGGCGACCTCCAGCGTGACGGCCACGTCGCCCCCCGCCGGGTCCGCCGGCGTCACGCGGGTCCAGAACACCGCCGAACGGGCGTCGGGATCGCCGCTGGCGACGCCGTGCAGGAAGGTGACCTCACGGTCATTGCGGGCGTCCGGCACGCTGGCGCAGGCGGTGGTCGCGCCCGCGCCCAGGAGGCTCAGAAGACTGCGGCGATCCAGTTTCATCGGCGGGTCCTCAGAGCGTCAGCTTGAACACGAGGCCGTAGGCGGCGGGGCGACCGGCGATGAAGGTCGGCAGGCCCAGGGCGTCGCCGGTGTTGCCGGCGTCCTTGACGTATTCCTCGTCCAGGATGTTCTCGCCGAAGGCTTCGACGCCCCAGTTCCCCCTGTCCGGCGCATAGCGGACGCGCAGGTTCAGCAGGCCGTAGGCGTCCTGATATTCGTCCTGGACCCGGTCGGGCACGAAGTTGCCGACCTGGAGCTCGGGCCGATCGTTGTCGTCGTCGAAGAAGACCTTGGACTGCCAGGTGTAGGTCGGCTGGATCTCGACCGCGCCGCCGGCGACGGGCAGGCGCCACAGGGCGCCGATCGAGGCCATGTTGTCCGGCGACAGTCGGAAGCGGTTGCCGTCCCGCGCGCCGCTCTCGAAGCGCGAGTGGTTGTAGCCATAGGTCGCGAACAGGTCGAAGTCGGGCGTGATCCCGTAGAAGACCTGGCCCTCGAAGCCGTAGGCCTTGGCCTCGCCCGCGTTGACGGTGACGAAGGCGGTGCCGACCTGTTCGGTGGTCTGGAAGTTTTCGTAGGCGTAGTGGAACACCGCGCCGTCCAGTCGCAGCCGGCCGTCCATCAAAGCGGCCTTGGCGCCGACTTCGTAGCTGTCGACCGTCTCGGCCTCGATGACGTTGAAGGTCGGCGCGCCGAGCGGGGCCGAGGGGGCGACGGCGCTCAGAATCTCGGGGCGGCGGCCGCGCGCGTAGTTGGCGTACACGCTGGCGTCGTCCGACAGGCTGTAGCGCGCGGTCACGCGCCAGGTCAGGCCGTCGTCGTCGTGGTCCTGATAGATGAAGTCGCCGTTGTTGGCGGTGGGCTGGGCGGTCAGGCCGAACAGGGGCAGGCCGCTGGCCAGGGGCAGGTCGGCCGCGCCCGGCGTCGCCAGGCCCTGCAGCAGCTGGCCGATCTGGGCCTGGAGAGCTGCGGCGCCGACCAGATCGCCCGCCTGGGCCAGGGCGGCGGCGCGCGCGCCCAGGGTCTGGACCGCGATCAGGCCGCCGGCGATGGAGCGTCCGTTCTCGACGCGATTGGACAGGCCGGTGGTCTTCTCGTCCTGGGTCCAGCGCAGGCCCGCCGACATTTCGAACCGGTCGGTGAAGCGATAGGTCATGTCGCCGAACAGGTCGTAGGAGGTCAGGTCGCTGCTGTTGGTCGAGACCTCGGTGTGATTGGTCTTGAGATTGTTCAGCAGGCCAGGGATCAGCGGGGCGGCCGAAGAGGGCAGCAGGCCCGACAGAACGCCGCCGACGACCATCGGCAGGGGCGCGACATAGGGCAGCTTCAGCCGCTGGTCGCCCAGCGGCGTCGCCAGCTGGATCAGGGCGTAGCGCTCGTCGAACTGGGTGGGCGCGCGCTGATAGCCTTCTTCCTGGAACCAGCCGGCGCCGGCGAAGGCGCTGAGACGGCCGCCGTTGTCGTAGTTCAGGCGGAACTCCTGGCTCCACTGTTCGCCGTGGGCGTCCTCCGCGGCGGTCAGGATGGGCAGGGACACGCCGTCGGCGTCGAAGGTCTCGTAGGAGTCGAACTGGCGATAGGCGGAGGTCGAGTTCAGGGTCAGGCTGGGCGACAGGTCGATACGCGCCAGGCCCGTGACGCCCCACACTTCGCGGTCCAGCCCCAGGCTCTTGCCGCCGTCGAAATCGGCGCCGGGCGTCAGGGCCGCCCCTTCCCACGGAGCGTCGCCGCCCAGGACCGCGCCGGTCGTCGGGTCGAAGGGCGCGTAGGCGATCGACTTGAACGAGGTGCCGGAGGCTTCATCGGTCTGATAGTTGGCGATCACGTCGAAGCGCATCGCCTCGGTCGGCGCCCAGGCGCCCGACAGGCGAAAGGCTTGGGTCTCGATGGAATTGTAGTCCTCGCCGCCCAGCAGGTTGTCGACATAGCCGTCGCGAGTTTTCATCCGCGTGGCCAGGCGCAGGCCGGCGGTTTCCCCGACGGGCAGATTCACCGCGCCCTCGACCATGCGATAGCCCTCGTCGCCGAACTCGACCTGGGCGTAGGCGTCGGTCTGTCCGGGGCGGGCGCGGTTCTGGACCAGGTTGACCGCGCCGATCAGCGCGCCGC
>NZ_DLMO01000108.1 GCF_002479325.1 Brevundimonas sp. UBA7534 | reverse complement strand
CGGTGCCGGTCTGGGCGATGCCGAGGACATCGCGTCCGGCGAGGGCCACCGGGATGGCCTGTTCCTGAATGGGGGTGGCGGTCGTGTAGCCGGTATCGGCGACCGCCTGCAGGGTCGTGGGCGAAAGGCCCAGCTTGGAAAACTCAGTCATGCAGTCCTGAAGGGACGGAGGATAACGTTCGCAAACGCCTTCAGCTGACGGAACCGCCCCTCGTGGGCGAGCGGGCGGCGCGCATCGCCAGTCCTGTTCCGAGCCTGCGGCCGTATAAAGAAAGCCCTACTCGTCAGTCAAGTATTTCCGTTCGCAATGGCTCCGCTTGGCAACAGCGGCGCGGGCTGTATGGTCGCCTCGGGGACTGGGAGAAGGATGTCGAATGCGCGCTGCCGTATTGATCGCGGTGATGCTTGTCGCTCCAGTCAGCGCCAAGGCGTCGGATCGTGGACGGGCTGCTGACGCCATGCAGGCGGCGTTCGGCAATACGGTTGTCTCCCACTATCCTGACGGCGATTGGGTCAAACACTGGTTTGATCGCGACGGGGCCTATCGCGCCCTGTTTTCAGACGGGCGCCGTCTGACGGCTCGCTGGGCGCGCGAAGGCGACAAGATCTGCCTGAACGAGATTCGCCCCCGCATGATCATTTCGCGATTCTGCACCCCATATATCGAGGCGTCCGTGGGTGAGAGCTGGCCGGGGCGCGATCCATTGGGACGCCGCGTCCGCAATGAACTGGTCGCGGGACGGTAGATCAGGTTCGCTTCCAAGAAAAACGCCCCCGTTCGCAAGAGCGGGGGCGTTTTCCTTTATTCGGCTTCGGCGGCCTTGGCCTTCTTGGCCGGCGCCTTCTTCGCGGCCGGCTTCTTGGCCGCGGGTTCCTTCTTCGCTGCGGGTTTTTTCGCAGCAGCCTTCTTGGCGGGCGCCTTCTTCTTCGGCGCCGCGCCGGCCTTGGCGGCCAGCAGGGGCAGGGCGGCCTCCAGCGTCAGGTCTTCGGGCGCCGTGCCGCGCGGCAGGGTGGCGTTGATCTTGCCCGACTTCACATAGGGGCCGAAGCGGCCGGCCATGACGTGGATCGGATCGCCCGTTTCCGGGTGGGCACCCAGATCCTTGAGCGGGGCCGCCGCGGCGCCGCGACCGGCCCGACCGGCGCGCTTTTCGGCCAGCAGGGCGACGGCGCGGTTCAGGCCGACCTCGAACACCTCCTCGATGTCCGAGACGTTGGCGTAGGTCCCGGCGTGCAGGACGAACGGGCCGTAGCGGCCCAGGCCCGCCGTGATCGGCTTGCCGTCCTCCGGGTGGGCCCCGACCTCGCGCGGCAGGGACAGCAGGCGCAGGGCCTGCTCCAGCGTCAGCGACGCCGGCGACCAGCCCTTGGGCAGGGACGAGCGTTTCGGCTTTTCGCCGTCCGGCGGCGTGATTTCGACATAGGGGCCGAAGCGGCCGATCTTCAGCTGCACCGGCTGGCCGGTCTCAGGGTCGATCCCCAGTTCGCGGTCGCCGCTCTCGGCCGAGCCGTCCTCAGCCGAGGGGCTGGCGACGGGGCGGGTGTATTTGCAGTCGGGATAGCGCGAGCAGCCGATGAAGGCGCCGAAGCGGCTGGTCTTCAGGCTGAGCTGGCCCTGATGGCACAAGGGGCATTCGCGCGGGTCGGAGCCGTCGCCCTTGTCCGGGAAGATGTGCGCGCCCAGGCTTTCGTTCAGGGCGTCCAGGATGGCGGTGGTGCGCAGTTCGCCGGCGGCTTGCGTCGCGGCGTGGAAGTCCTGCCAGAAGTTGCGCAGCAGCACCTTCCAGTTCAGATCGCCGGCCGAGACCTCGTCAAGCTGGGTCTCCAGGGCAGCGGTGAAGTCGTATTCGACCCACTTCCTGAAGAACTGCTCCAGGAAGGCCGTGACCAGGCGGCCCTTGTCCTCGGGGTAGAAGCGGTTCTTGTCGACGCGGACGTATTCGCGGTCGCGCAGGGTCGACAGGGTGGAGGCGTAGGTCGAGGGGCGGCCGATGCCCAGCTCTTCCAGCTTCTTGACTAGGGTGGCTTCCGAATAGCGGGGGGGCGGTTCGGTGAAATGCTGGTCGGTGCGGATGGCGTCGACCTTGGCGCGCGCGCCTTCCTTCAGCGCGGGCAGGCGGCCGCCTTCGTCGTCCTCGTCCTCGGCGCCTTTCTGCTTTTCGTCGCGGCCTTCTTCATAGGCGGCGATGAAGCCGTCGAAGACCACGACCTGGCCGGTGGCGCGCAGGCCCGTCTGGCCGTCGGAGGTCTCGATCTCGACCGTGGTGCGGTCCAGGCGCGCGGCCTCCATCTGCGAGGCGACCATGCGCTTCCAGATCAGCTCGTAGAGCCGCTGCAGGTCGCTATCCAGGCGAACGCTGTCAGGGTGGCGGGCGATGTTGGTCGGCCGGATCGCTTCGTGCGCTTCCTGCGCGTTCTTGGCCTTCACCTTATAATAGCGCGGCTCCGACGGAACGTAGGCCGGGCCGTATTCCTTGCCGATGACCTCGCGCGCCTGGGCCAGGCCCTCGGGGCTGACCGACACGCCGTCGGTCCGCATATAGGTGATCAGGCCGCCGGTCTCGTCCACGCCTTCGTACAGCTTCTGCGCTGCCTGCATGGTGCGCTGGGCGGTGAAGCCCAGCTTGCGCGCGGCTTCCTGCTGCAGGGTCGAGGTGGTGAAGGGCGGGGCCGGATTGCGTCGGACCGGCTTCTTCTCGATCGAATTGATGGTGAAGTCGCCGGCCTGGATGGCGGCGCGCGCGGCCGAGGCGGTGGCCTCGTCCTTGATGTCCAGGCGTTGGACGCGCTTGCCGGCGTGCTTGACCAGACGCGCGGTGAAGGGCGGGCTGTCGGCGTTCAGGTCGGCCTCGATGGACCAGTATTCCTGCGGCTTGAACTTCTCGATCTCCATCTCGCGATCGACGACGATGCGAAGGGCCACCGATTGCACGCGGCCGGCCGATCGGGCGCCCGGCAGCTTGCGCCACAGCACCGGCGAGAGGGTGAAACCGACCAGATAGTCCAGGGCGCGGCGGGCCAGATAGGCCTCGACCAGCTCCATATCCAGCTGGCGCGGATTGGCCATGGCCTCCAGCACGGCGGACTTGGTGATGGCGTTGAAGGTGACGCGTTCGACGTGCGTGTCCTTCAGCGCCTTCTTCTTGTTCAGCACCTCCAGCACGTGCCAGCTGATCGCTTCCCCTTCGCGGTCGGGGTCGGTGGCCAGGATGACGCGATCGGCGCGCTTGGCCGCCTCGGCGATCTCGGACAGGCGCTTGGCGCCCTTGGCGTCGGCCTCCCAATGCATGGAGAAGTCGTCGTCGGGCAGGACCGAGCCGTCCTTCGACGGCAGGTCGCGGACGTGGCCGTAGGACGCCAGGACCTCGTAGTCCGCGCCGAGATATTTGTTGATGGTCTTGGCCTTGGCGGGGCTCTCGACGATGACGAGGTTCATGATGGGGTCAGTCTCGGGAAGGGGTGCGAACGTGGTTGGCGCGAGCGCTGCTGTCAATCGCTTCCCGCGTGTTACAGCTTAAGGTAGTTGTCTTTTAATCACGCGCGTCTAGATTGTCGGCTTTCAACGGAGGCGATCATGAGCGCGGCGCGACGCAAATCGGCACCGACGACCCCCGGACGTTCCAATATCGAGGCGGCGGCGTTTCCAACGCGGGAATATATCGGCGCGATGGCGCTGGAGATGGCGCGCATGGCTCGCGACGAAGGGGATGGGCGGCTGGCGGCGATGCTGGAGCTGGTGGCCCAGGTCGCGGGCGCGCCGCCGGCCTGAGCTAGAGCGACGCCAGGCCGCCGGGCAACAGTTCGGCGCGGCCCGCGAGGCTGAGCTCCAGCAGGGCGGCGGCGACCTGGGCGACCGGCATGTTCAAAGCTCGGGCGATCTCGTCGCGCGGGGTCGGCGTCGGCGACAGCAGGGCGGCGACCCGATCCAGCAGGGCGTCGTCCAGGTCTCCTTGATAGGTCAGCGGCTGGGACGGCGGCTCGCGCAGGGTGCGCAGGGTGGTGAAGGCGCGCTCAATGTCCTCGATCCCCTCGCACAGGATGGCGCCCTGGCGCAGCAGTTCGTTGGGACCGCGGGCGCGCGGGTCCAGCGGCGAGCCGGGGACGGCGAAGACATCGCGGCCCTGCTCGGCCGCCAGGCGCGCGGTGATAAGGGAGCCGGAGCGGATCTCGGCCTCCACCACCACCACGCCGCGCGACAGGCCCGAGATGATGCGGTTGCGGCGCGGGAAGTCGCGGGCCTGGGCGCGGGCCCCGATCGGGCTTTCGGAGACGACGCAGCCCTGCTCGACCACCCGGGCGTAGAGGTCGGCGTGCTCGGGCGGATAGACGTCGTCCACGCCGCCGCCCAAGACGGCGACGGTCCCGGTCGGCAGGGCGCCTTCGTGCGCGGCGGCGTCGATGCCCCGCGCCAGGCCCGAGACGACGATATGGCCCGCCTGGCCCAACTGACCGGCCAGGCCGCGCGCGATCCGCTGGCCTCCGGCCGAGGCTATGCGGGCGCCGACGATGGCTACGCAGGGTCGGTTCAGAAGGGCGACCTCGCCGCGCGTCCACAGGATCGGGGGCGGCGGGTCCAGTTCCGCGAGAAGGGCCGGATAGTCGGCGTCGCCCAGCACCACCAGCCGCGCCCCCATGCGCATCCCGGCCTCCTGTTCTCGCTCGACGGCGGCGACGGGCGGGGGAACGGAGGCGGCTCCAGACTTTCGGACCAGGCCGGGCAGGGCGTCCAGCGCCGCGCCGGCCGAGCCGAAGCGGGCCAGAAGCTGGGAAAAGGCGACGGGGCCGATGCGGTCGGTGCGGGCCAGCCGCAGACGGGCGAAACGCTCGTCCCGCGACAAGCTCACGCCTTCTTGGCTCCGATGCGGGGCTCCTGGCCCTTCAGCAGCCGGGCGATGTTCTCCTGGTGGCGCACCCAGATCAGCACCGCCGCGAAGATCGTCAGCGCCAGGATCGGGGTCGACACGGGCAGCCCCACAGCCGTCAGCGGCAGCAACGCCAGGAGCGGGGCCGAGGCCGAGGAAATCAGGGCCGACAGCGACGAATAGCGGAACAGCAAGGCGCAGATCAGCCAGACCGCGCCCGCCATCAGGCCCAGCGGCCAGGCGGCCGCCAGCAGCAGACCGTAGAAGGTGGCCACGCCCTTGCCGCCCTTGAACTTCAGCCAGACGGGGAACAGGTGGCCCAGGAAGGCCGCGCCGCCGGCGATGGCGCCGGCCAGTTCGCTGCCGAACAGATGCCGGGCGATCAGCAGGGCGGCCGCGCCCTTGCCGGCGTCCAGCAGCAGGGTGGCCAGCGCCAGGTCCTTGCGGCCGGTGCGCAGCACATTGGTCGCGCCGATGTTGCCCGAACCGATATTGCGCACGTCGCCGGCGCCGGCCGCGCGGGTGATGACCACGCCGAATGGAATGGAGCCCAGCAGGTAGCCGCCCAACGCCACGAGGGCGAGCGTCGCCACGGTCGGCGCGACCAGATCCTGCACGTTGATTCGCTCCCCCTGTTGGTTTGGCGCAAAATGCGTCGGCGACGGGCGCGGGGCAAGGGCGATCCGACCCCTTGACCCGAGAGCGGGCGCGCGGTCTGGTCCCGCGCGCTTCACCGGAGACCCCCATGATCCGATATTCGACGACGGCCGTCCTGGCTCTGTTGCTGACGACGGGCGGATGCGTGGGGTCCGGTCCGGCGCTGGACAGCCCCGCGCAGGGGCCGGCGATGGCCGGTTTTTTCGACTGTCTTCGCGAGACCGGCGGCGTGGCCGTATCCGCGCACCGGGCCGTGTCTGCGCCTGATCAGCCCGAGAACTCCGTTTCCGCCATCGAGGCGACCGGCCGGGCCATTCCGAACGCCATCCTGGAACTGGACGCCGTGCTGACGCGCGACGGCGCGCTGGTCCTGATGCACGACGAGACGATGCAGCGCACGACGACCGGACGCGGCCGCGTGGCGGACATGACCCTGGCCCAGGTCAGGCGCGCGCGGCTGCGGGCGTCGAACGGCGCCCTGACGCGCGAGGCGCCGCCGACCCTGGGCCAGGCGCTGGACGCCGCCGGCCGCGTGGGCGCCATCGCCAGCATCGACCTGAAGCCCGCCGAGGGCGGCAGCACGGTCGACCTGGCGCGGGCGGTGATCGACCAGGTGCGCCGCTCGGGCGCCCAGGACCGGGTCATCCTGATCACCTACACCGACGCCGACGCGCGGGCCGTGGCGGCGATGGCGCCGGAGATGATGATCTCGGCCGGCCTCGACGGAACGGACGAGCTGCGGGGGCTGGACCCGGCGCAGGTCCTGGCCTGGACGGGTACGCGCGAGGAGCGGCCGACGCTGTGGCGCGCGCTGCGCGACGCCGGGGTCGAGGTCCAGTTCGGCACCCTGGGCGCCGAAGGCGTTCGGCGCGACGATCGCTATGCGGCGGACGGCGACGTGTCGGAATATCGCGATCTGGCGCGCCAGGGGGTGACGGTGATCGCCACCGATACGCCGCTGGCCGTCAAGTCAGTGCTGGAAGCCGAGATGGCCAAGGCCGCGACCTGCCCGCGCCCGCGCTGATTTGCGCTGCATCAAGGGCGACGCGCGCGAGATCGGGCAGGAACCGGCGATGATCCAGGATTCGATCTTCGACGTGGCCGTGGTCGGGGCCGGGCCGGCGGGCCTGGCCTTCGTGCGGTCGCTGGCGGGATCGGGACTGTCCGTCGGCCTGATCGAGCGGCAGGACGAGGCGTCGCTGCGTAACCCGCCCTTCGACGGGCGCGAGATCGCCCTGACGCACCACTCGATCCGGTTGCTGAAGACGATGGGGGTGTGGGCTCGGGTGCCGGCGGAGCAGATTTCGGACCTGCGCCAGGCGCGGGTGCTGGACGGCGGCTCGCCCTTCGCCCTGACGTTCGGGACGGCGTCGGCGGAACGGCTGGGCGTGCTGATCCCCAATCACCTTATCCGTCAGGCGCTGTTCGAGATCGTGGACAAACAGGCGGGGGTCCAACTGATGGCCGGGCGGCGGGTCTCGGCCTGCGCGATCGAAGCCGCTGCGCCGCGTGGCCGGCTGACGCTGGACGACGGGACGACGATCCGCGCCCGGCTGGTCGTGGCGGCCGATTCCCGCTTTTCCTTCCTGCGCGACCAACTGGGCGTGGGGGCCGAGATCGACCGGCTGGGACGGTCGATGATGGTGTGCCGGATGCGGCACGACCAGGCGCACGGCCATGTGGCGACCGAATGGTTCGACCACGGCCAGACGGTCGCCCTGCTGCCGGTGGCGGATGCGGAGCAGCGCGTGTCGTCTGTCGTCCTGACCCTGGCGGCGCCGGCCATCGCGGCGCTGATGAGCCTGACGCCCGAGGCCTTCGCCATCGAGATGGAACGGCGGCTGAAGGGACGGTTGACCGGGCTGGAACTGGTGGGGACGCGCCACGCCTATCCGCTGGCCGTCACATGGAGCCGCCGGTTCGCCGGCGAGGGGTTCGCCCTGATCGGCGATGCGGCGGTGGGGATGCATCCGGTGACGGCGCACGGCTTCAACCTGGGTCTGAAGGGACAGGAGACGCTGGCCAAGGTGGTGCGGAGCGCGCCGAGCGGGGACATCGGCGCGGGGCGTCTGCTGGCCCGCTATCAACATGAACACCGCATGGCGTGCTGGCCGCTGTATCAAGGGACGAATGTTCTTGTGCGTCTGTTCACCGAAGAAGCGCCCCCCGCACGTCTGGCGCGTGGCATAGCGCTGAGGGCCGGACAGGCGACCGCGCCGTTCAAGGCCGTGGTGAAGCGGATGCTGACGGCCTAGACGCGACTCAGGATTCGGCGGGCAGAACGGCCTTCAGCGCACGGGTGAAGCCGACCGGAGCGATGGTCAGGTGATCTTCGTCCTGCAGCACGATCGAGCGCACATTCAGATTGGGATAGGCGCGCGATTTCAGGGTTTGTTCCATCGTCTGCACATCGCCGACCATGTCTGCGCCCGAAGTGTTGCGCCGGTCCGGGCCGGGCACTTCCCATGCGCCGACATACATGAAGACATCGGCAGGCAGATCGTCGTGCGCGCGGGCGTAATCCGCCTCCATTTTCATGATGTGGCGGCGATCAAACCAGAACGACGGACTGCCCAGCACATAGGCTGAAAACAGGCCGGGGTCCGTGAACATGATCTGGGCGCCCAGCAGGCCGCCATAGGAATGGCCCAACATCACACGTCTGGCCGGGTCGGCGCGGAAACGGTCCTCGACGAAGGGAATTGCTTGGGCTTGCAGATAAGCCTGATAGGCTGCGCCCCCGCCGTGCAGGGTTGAACTGGCGCTGCTGGGGCCGTTCGGCGTGGGAGTGTAATCGCGATTGCGGCTGACCGTGCCGCTGTCCCCCTGCGAATAGGACAGGCCGACTAGAATGAACTCCTCGATAACCGGGCCGTCCAGGTTCACGCGACGGGCGATCTGGCGGATGATCGGAAAGGCGTAATCGGCGTCGGTGACATACAGCACCGCGTACCGACGTTGAGGGTTTGCTTCATAGCTGGCGGGCAGGCTGACGAAGACTTCGTAATCGCGACCGGAGACGGGGTCGGGCACACTCCAGACCTGGGTGCCTTTCAAAACATAGGGCGCGCCTTCGGCCTGGGCGACGGACGCGGAGCTTGATTGAGCACCGGCCTTTTCCGAACAGGCCGCGCCGATCAACGCGAGCAGAGCCAGACCCAATGTGACCATCTTCATCGGAGAATCCCCCAAAGCTTGACCGTGGTCAGTCTTGGGGGCGAATGCGGCCGGAAGTCGGCCTTCAGTGAATCTTGCGCCCCGCGACCCATGTTCCGGCGACTCGGCCTTGCAGGCGGCGACCGTCGAAGGGCGAGTTCTTGGACTTGGAGCGCAGGGCGTCGGCGTCGACGATGATCGGCGCGCCGGGGTCGAACAGGACCAGGTCGGCGGGCGCGCCCTGGGCCAGGACGCCGGCGTCGAGGCCCAGCAGGGCGGCGGGGCCTTGCGTCAGGGGACGCAGCACGTCCAGCAGGTCCAGCCCGTCCTCGTGGTGCAGGGTCAGGGCGGCGGACAGCAGCGTCTCCAGACCCACGGCGCCGGGCGCGGCCTCGGCGAAGGGGCGGCGCTTGTCCTCGGCCGGGGCGGGCGCGTGGGCCGAGGTGATGACGTCGATCAGCCCCTCGCGCACCGCTTCGATCAGGGCCTGGCGGTCGGCTTCGGAACGCAGCGGCGGGTCCAGCCGGTAGAAGGTGCGGTAGTCGCCGATGTCCACCTCGTTGAAGCACAGATGGTTGATCGAGACGCTGACGGCGACCTCCAGCCCCTTGGCGCGGGCGCGGGCCAGCGTCTCCAGCGCGCCTTCGGTCGAAATTTGATCCACCAGGAACCGCGCGCCGGTCTGTTCGACCAGGGCCAGGTCGCGCTCCAGCCCGATGCGCTCGGCGATGGCGGGGCTGCCCGACAGGCCCAGGCGCGTGGCCAGTTCGCCGGAGGCGGCGACGGCGCCTTCCGTCAGCCAGCGGTCGGCCGGGCGGCAGGAGATCAGGGCGTTGAAGGCGGCGGCGTAGCTCATGACCCGTTGCAGGGTGCGGCTGTTGACGATGACCTTGTCGCCGTCGGTGAAATACAGGGCGCCGGCCTCGTCCATCAGGCCGATCTCGGCCATGCGCTGGCCGTCCAGGGCCTTGGTCGCGGCGCCAGCGGCGCGGACGTTGACCAGGTTCAGGGCGGCGCCGCGCCGCTGGATGAAGTCGACCATGGCCGGGTCGTCCACGGCGGGATCGGTGTCGGGCTGGACGACGATGGTGGTCACGCCCCCGGCGGCGGCGGCCAGGCTGGCGGACTTCAGCGTCTCCTTGGGCTCGGCGCCCGGTTCGCCGGTCTTGACCCGGATGTCGATCAGGCCGGAGGCCAGGCACAGGCCGTTCGCATCGACGATCTGGACGCCCTCGGGACGATGCGTGGCCTGGCCCTTGACGACTTCGGCGATGCGGCCGTCCTCGATCAGGACGGCGCCGGGACCGTCGTAGTCCGTCGCGGGGTCCAGCAGGCGGGCGTTGACGATGGCGAGACGGGTCATCGGGCATCCCCCCAGCGGGCGGAGAGGGAGGCTAGCACCGCCATGCGGGCGGCGACGCCCATCTCGACCTGATCCTGGATCAGGGAGACGTCCAGGTCGTCGGCGACATCGGAATCGATCTCCACGCCGCGGTTCATGGGCCCAGGGTGCATGACCTTCGCGCCTTCCTTGGCCCAGGCCAGCTTCTCGCGGTCCAGGCCCCAGAAGCGGAAATACTCGCGGGTCGAGGGGACCAGGGCGCCGGCCATCCGCTCGAGCTGCAGGCGCAGCATCATGACCACGTCGCAGCCCGCCAGGCCCTCGCGCATGTCGTGGAAGACCTCGCAGCCCCAGCGGTCGGCGTCGCCGGGCACCAGGGTCGGCGGGCCGATCAAGCGCACGCGCGCGCCCATCATCTGCAGCAGGGCGACGTTGGAGCGGGCCACGCGGCTATGGGTGATGTCGCCGCAGATGGCGACGGTCAGGCTGGTGACGTCACCGAACGCTCGATGCAGCGACAGCAGATCCAGCAGGGCCTGGGTGGGGTGTTCGTGACGGCCGTCGCCGGCGTTGACGACAGCGCAGCCGACCTTCTGGCTCAGCAGTTCGGCCGCGCCCGAGGCCGAATGGCGGACCACCAGGATGTCGGGCTTCATCGCATTCAGGGTGACGGCGGTGTCGATCAGGGTCTCGCCCTTCTTCACCGAGGACGAGGCGACCGGCATGGTCACGACGTCGGCGCCCAGCCGCTTGGCCGCGATCTCGAACGAGGAGGAGGTGCGGGTCGAGTTCTCGAAGAACAGGTTCACGACCGTGCGCCCGTGCAGGACGCCCAGCGCCTTGTCCGACTGGCGGTTGAAGTCGACGAAGGCGTCGCCGAGGTCGAGCAGTTGTGGGACGACGTAGGGGTTCAGGTCCGAGGCGGCGAGGAAATGGGCCTGGGGGAACGGGATCAGCCGCTCCCGGATGGTCTGTTCGGTGACGGGGTGCGGCTGGGTCATCGAGACGCGGCTATAGGCGGGACTCAGACGAAATGGAACAGCATCAGCAGCACGGGCATGGTGATCGCCCCGCCCACCGTCGTCAGGGCGATGACGCCGGCCATCAGCGGCGCGTCGCCGCCCATCTGGCGCGCCAGCATATAGGAGGCCGCCGCGCCGGGCGTCGCGCCGCATAACAACGCCAGGGACTGGGCCAGCTGGTCCCCGCCCATCAGGCGGCAGACGCCCCACATCAGGAAGGGCATGATCAACAGCTTGACGACGGAGACGGCCAAGACGGTGGTGCGTCGACGCATCACCTCGGCGAAGCTGAGGCCCGCCCCGGCGACGATCAGGCCCATCGGCAGGGCGGCGTTTCCCAGAAGTTCGAGGATCCGGTCAAGCACCGGGAAGCCCGGAACGCCGGCGAAGTTCAGCGTCAGGCCGATGACGCAGGCCATCAGGATCGGGTTGCGCAGCATGGCCTTCATCAGGGCCAGGGGCGAGACCCCGCGCTGGTCGGCGCCCCACCGCGCCAGCACGGCGACGCAGGCGATGTTGGTCACGGGAATGATGCAGGCGATCATCACCGCCGCCACGGCCAGGCCGCGCGCATCGAACAGGCTTTGGACCACCGGCAGGAAGACGAAGCTGTTCCAGCGGATCACGCCCTGAAAGACGCTGGTGTAGGCGGGACCATCCAGCGTCAGGAACGGCTTGGCCATCAGCGCCAGGGCGGCGATGACGATGACGGAGACGACGGCCGCGCCGCCGGCCGCGCCGGCGCTGGGTCCAGACAGGTCTGCGTGCCAGATGGCCGGGACCAGAAAGCCGGGATAGAGCAGGTTGATCGACAGCTTCTCGATCGGCCGCCAAGTCGCGTCGGGCAGAAAGCCGGATTTTCGCAGGCCGTAACCGACGGCGATCAGGACGAAGACCGGCGCGATGCCGAGAACCAGTCCGCCCATCAGATCCAGGTGGCCTGGTCGCGCACCCGGTCCAGCGCGCCCTGCAGGATCCAGGCGGCGGCGGTGCGGTCGACCACATTGGCGCGCCGCTTGCGGTTCAGGTCCAGGTCCTCGATCAGGAAGCGCTCGACGGCGCTGGTCGACAGCCGCTCGTCCCAGAACGCGACGTTCACGGGACGCAGCCGCTCCAGGTTGCGGGCGAAGGCGCGGCAGGACTGGGCGCGAGGTCCCTCGGTCCCGTCCATGTTGACCGGCAGGCCGACGACCAGGGCCGACACCTTGCGGTGATCCATCAGCTTGAAGAGATGTTCGGCTTCATGCGTGAACTTGGACTTGCGGATCAGCTCCAGCGGTGAGGCGATCATGCGCGTGGCGTCCGACACCGCCACGCCGATGGTCTTCTCGCCCAGGTCCAGGCCCATCCAGGGCGTGTCGGGCGGGCAGGCGGCGGGCAGGTCAAGAAGGTCAAGGACGGGCACGGCCTGCGGTTAGGGCTGGCGCGCGGCGAAGTCAAAGGCGATGGTGCGGTCATGACACGTGCGATCCTGATCCTGACGGTCATTCTGGGCCTGACCGCCTGCGACGACGCCGAGGCGCCCGTCAGCCGGGCCAAGGCCGCGCCGCCCCCCACGCCGATGTCGGTCGCCAAGGCGCCGGCCCCACCGAGCGGTCCGGGCGCGGTCACGCCGGCCGTGCCGTCCGCGGAGTTGCAGGAGGCGGCCAGCGTCTCCCAGCTCCAGCCCATGCCCCAGTTGAACGCCAAGGTTTACAGCGTTTCGGGCGGCGATCCGGCGGTGAACGGCCTGGTCACCTATCTGGCCCTGTTCGCCGGTTCGGCGGACGGGTGGCGCAGCTATCCGCTGGGGGATTACGCCGAATGGCGCGTGGTCGAGGCGACGGCGGGGCGGATCGTGCTGGCGGTGCGCCAGGATACGGCGGGGCCGGACGGAAACATCCTGAGGCGCTCGCGCCACGTCCACGTCGGCTTCGCCTGGAACGACGGCGCACCGCCGGATGCGGTGACGGTCAACACCACGTCCTGAGCGGGGCGCCGATCCTTGTGAATCCGGCGCGACGCCGCTAATCCGGCCGTTCGACTTCACGTTCGGCGTGAGTTTCAACTTCATTGTGTTTGGAGGGCCGCATGGCCATCGACGCCGCGACGGTGCGCAAGGTGGCGCATCTCGCCCGCATCAAGACCCCCGAGGATCGGCTGGAGCCGCTGGCGCAGGAGCTGAACGGCATCATGCAGTGGATCGAGCAGCTGAACGAGGTCGATGTCGACGGCGTCGAGCCCATGACCTCGAACGTCGCCCAGCCGCTGCGCCTGCGCGACGACGTCGTGACCGACGGCGGCAAGATCGCCGACGTCCTGTCCAATGCGCCGAAGTCGGCGGACGGCTTCTTCGTCGTGCCCAAGGTGGTCGAATAGTCATGAGCGACCTGACCAAATTGACCCTGAAGGGCGCCGTCGACGGCCTCAAGGCCAAGGACTTCACCTCGGCCGAGATCACCCAAGCCTTCCTGACCAACATCGCGGCGTCGAACCCGACGCTGAACGCCTATGTCGAGGTGACGGCGGACAAGGCGCTGGAGATGGCGCGCGCGTCTGACGCCCGTCTGGCGACGGGGCAGGGCGGGGCGCTGGAAGGCGCGCCGCTGGGGATCAAGGACCTGTTCTGCACCGACGGCGTCCAGACCACCGCCGGCTCCAACATGCTGCGCGGCTTCGTGCCGCCGTATGAATCGACCGTGACCGCCAATCTGTGGCGCGACGGGGCGGTGATGCTGGGCAAGCTGAACATGGACGAGTTCGCGATGGGCTCGTCCAACGAGACCAGCGCCTTCGGCCCGGTGAAGAATCCGTGGAAGTCCCAGACCTCCAACGCCGAATTGACGCCGGGCGGATCGTCCGGCGGCTCGGCTTCGGCGGTGGCGGCGGACCTGTGCCTGGCCGCCACGGCGTCGGACACCGGCGGCTCCATCCGCCAGCCGGCCGCCTTCACCGGCACGGTCGGGATCAAGCCGACCTACGGCCGCGCCAGCCGCTTCGGCATGGTGGCCTTCGCCTCTTCGCTGGACCAGGCCGGCCCGATCACCAGGACGGTCGAGGACGCGGCGCTGCTGCTGAAGTCGATGTGCTCGTTCGATCCGAAGGATTCGACCAGCCTGGAGATCGAGACGCCGGACTGGACTGCTTCGGTGGGGCAGTCCGTGAAGGGCCTGCGCATCGGCGTGCCGCGCGAATACGTGGTGGACGGCATGCCGGCCGAAATCCAGGCGCTGTGGGACCAGGGCGTCGAATGGCTGAAGGCCGCCGGGTGCGAGATCGTCGACATCAGCCTGCCGCACACCAAATACGCCCTGCCGACCTACTACATCGTGGCGCCGGCCGAGGCGTCGTCGAACCTGGCGCGCTATGACGGCATGCGCTTCGGCCATCGCGCGAGCGAGGCCAAGTCGCTGACGGACCTCTACGAGACCAGCCGGGCGGAAGGCTTCGGCAAGGAGGTTCAGCGTCGCTTGACCATCGGCGCCTATGTGCTGTCGGCCGGATTCTATGACGCCTATTACGTCCGCGCGCTGAAGGTGCGTCGCCGCATCGCCGAGGACTTCGACAAGGTCTGGGGCCAGGTGGACGCCATCCTGACGCCGTCCACGCCGTCGGCCGCCTTCGCCATCGGCGACAAGCAGATCGATCCGGTGACGATGTATCTGAACGACGTCTTCACGGTGACGGCCAACCTGGCGGGCCTGCCGGGCATTTCGGTGCCGGCGGGCGTGGATTCGGGCGGCCTGCCGCTGGGCCTTCAGGTCATCGGCAAGGCGCTGGACGAGGCGACGGTGTTCCGCGTCGGCAAGGCGCTGGAAGACGCGGCGGGCTTTGCGGCCAAGCCGGAGAAGTGGTGGTAGGAAGGTCGCATTGACGCCCGCTCGGCGCGGGCGTTTGATGCTCCCGGAACGACAACGCCTTGGGAGCGAACCATGGGCGAGCGGACGGGAAACGATCACAGCGACCTGATCAAACAGGTGCTGGACGACGGGGCCGGGCCGGCGCGGTCGGCGCTGGCGGCGTCGTGGCGACGGTCGATGACCCTGTATGGCCTGGACCCCGAGAGCCGGGGCCAGGTCGCCACCCTGACAGAGACCCAGTTGCGCGCGGCGCGCGAGGCGATGGAGCCGATGACCCGCGCGGCCCAGGGCGTGCTGGATCGGCTGTTCCTGGCGGTGGGGGACGCAGGCTGCTGCGTCCTGCTGTGCGACGCCGACGGGGTGCCGGTGGAGCGGCGTGGCGCCGCGACCGACGACGAGACCTTTCACCGCTGGGGCCTGTGGCCCGGCGCCGTCTGGTCCGAGGCGGTGGAAGGCACCAATGGCATTGGCACGGCCCTGGCCGAGAAAAGGCCCGTCACCATCCACCGCGACCAGCATTTCCACGCCCGCAATACGGGCCTGAGCTGCAGCAGCCATCCGATCCACGACCCGCTGGGGCGGCTGGCGGGGGCGCTGGACGTCTCCTCGTGCCGGGCGGATCAGACCGAGGCCATGCTGGGGCTGATCAGCGCCGCCGTGGCCGACGCCGCGCGCGCGATCGAGGCCCAGGCCTTCCGCCAGGCCTTCGCCGACGCGCGCATCGTGCTGGCGGGCGATGCGGCCGAGCGCAACACGGCCGCCCTGTTGGCGGTGGACCGGGACGACCTGGTGGTCGGAGCGACGCGGGCGGCGCGTCTGGCGCTGTCGATCACCGACGAGCGGATCGCCGGACAGCTGGCGGCGTCCGAGGTCCTGGGCGGCGCCGGGGCCATCGAGGCGGACCTGCTGGAGGCCGAGCGCGGGGCGGTGCGGCGCGCCCTGGCGCTGAACGGGGGCAACGTGTCCGCCGCGGCCCGGGCGCTGGGCGTGAGCCGGGCGACCCTGCACCGCAAGCTGCACCGCCTGGGCCTGGCCGGCGCGCCTCACTGAGCCAACCTGTCGCAAAGCTGAGACAGGTTTGCGCCGCACCATGAGCGGCCGGTCTGGCACCAGGGCCGCGTCGAGCAGAGCTTCCGATCCCAACGACGTCGATCAGCGACGCCAGAGGATCCGTCAGGAGGCTTTGATGACCAAACCCGAATTCGTCCGCGCCGCGACCCCCAAGTTCAAGGCGCGTTATGACAACTTCATCGGCGGACAATGGGTCCCGCCGGTCAACGGCCGCTATTTCGAGAACACCTCCCCGGTGAACGGCCGCGTCCTGTGCGAGGTCGCCCGCTCGGACGCGGCGGACGTCGAGAAGGCGCTGGACGCCGCCCACTCCGCCAAGGACGCCTGGGGCAGGACCAGCGTGGCCGAACGCGCCGTCATCCTGAACAGGATCGCCGACCGCATCGAGGCCAACCTGCAAGCCGTCGCCGAGGCCGAGACCTGGGACAACGGCAAGCCGGTGCGCGAGACCCTGGCCGCCGACATCCCCTTGGCCATCGACCACTTCCGCTATTTCGCCGGCTGCATCCGTGCGCAGGAAGGCGGCATCTCGGAGCTGGACCACGACACGGTCGCCTATCATTTCCACGAGCCGCTGGGCGTGGTCGGCCAGATCATCCCCTGGAACTTCCCGATCCTGATGGCGGCTTGGAAGATCGCGCCGGCCCTGGCGGCGGGCAACTGCATCGTGCTGAAGCCCGCCGAGCAGACCCCGGCCTCCATCCTCTTGGTCGCCGAACTGATCCAGGACCTGCTGCCGGCCGGCGTGCTGAACATCGTATCAGGCACGGGCGTCGAGGTCGGCGAGCCGTTGGCCACCAATCCGCGCATCGCCAAGATCGCCTTCACCGGTTCGACCGCCGTCGGCCAAAAGATCATGGAATACGCCACCAAGAACATCATTCCGGTGACGCTGGAGCTGGGCGGCAAGTCGCCCAACATCTTCTTCAAGGACGTGATGGATCACGACGACGCCTTCCTGGACAAGGCGCTGGAAGGCTTCGCCATGTTCGCGCTGAACCAGGGCGAGGTCTGCACCTGTCCTTCGCGCGCGCTGATCCACGAGGACATCTATGAGGCCTTCATCGCGAAGGCGATCGCCCGCGTCGAGGCGATCAGACAGGGCGACCCGCTGAACCCGGAAACCCAGGTCGGCGCCCAAGCGTCGGACCAGCAGCTGAAGAAAATCCTGTCCTATCTGAAGATCGGCAAGGACGAAGGGGCCGAGGTGCTGACCGGCGGCGAGCAGGCGGTGCTGAAGGACGACCTGGCCGGCGGCTATTACGTCAAGCCGACCGTGTTCAAGGGCACGAACGACATGCGGATCTTCCAGGAGGAGATTTTCGGACCCGTCCTGGCCGTGACCACTTTCAAGACCCTGGAAGAGGCCATCGAGATCGCCAACGACACCGAGTATGGCCTGGGCGCCGGGGTGTGGTCGCGCGACATGAACACCGCCTATCGCGCGGGCCGGGCCATCCAGGCTGGTCGCGTGTGGACCAACTGCTATCACCAGTATCCGGCCCATGCGGCCTTCGGCGGCTACAAGAAGTCGGGCATCGGGCGCGAGAACCACCGGATGATGCTGGACCACTATCAGCAGACCAAGAACCTGCTGGTCAGCTACAGCCCGGACAAGCTGGGCTTTTTCTGACCTGGATCAAGGACGGCCGCGTGTCGGTCGTCCACCCTGACCGTGCTCTCCGATTCCTCCCCGAGAGAGCACTTGCCTGGGCGGGCCGATATCCTGCTTTCGGTCCGCCCGCTCTTTTCCCGAGAGACGAGGTGTCCCATGCCCAAGACCATGAAGGCCGCCGTGGTGCGCGCGTTCGGCCAGCCGCTGACCATCGACGAAGTTCCGGTTCCCGAGCCGGGCCCCGGCCAGATCCAGGTCAAGATCGAGGCGTCCGGCGTCTGCCACACCGATCTGCACGCCGCCGAGGGCGACTGGCCGGTCAAGCCGAACCCGCCCTTCATTCCCGGCCATGAGGGCGTCGGCTACGTCTCGGCGGTCGGCGCCGGCGTCAAGCTGGTCAAGGAAGGCGACCGGGTCGGCGTGCCGTGGCTCTATTCCGCCTGCGGCCACTGCAAGCACTGCCTGGGCGGCTGGGAGACCCTGTGCCACGAGCAGGAGAACACCGGCTATTCGGTCAACGGCGGCTTCGCCGAATACGCCATCGCCGATCCCAACTATGTCGGCCACCTGCCCGACAACGTGGAGTTCACCGAGATCGCGCCGATCCTGTGCGCGGGGGTGACGGTCTACAAGGGGCTGAAGATGACCGACACCAAGCCGGGCGACTGGGTGGTGATCTCGGGCATCGGCGGCCTGGGGCACGTGGCGGTGCAGTACGCCAAGGCCATGGGCATGAACGTCGCCGCCGTGGACGTGGACGACGCCAAGCTGGACCTGGCCCGGCGCCTGGGCGCGACGGTGACGGTCAACGCCAAGACGTCGAACGATCCGGCGGCCGAGATCAAGGCGCAGACCGACGGCGGCGCGCAGGGCGTGCTGGTCACGGCGGTTTCGCCCAAGGCGTTCGAACAGGCGGTCAACATGACGGCGCGGGGTGCGACCATCGCCCTGAACGGCCTGCCGCCCGGCGAATTCCCGCTGTCGATCTTCGACATGGTGCTGAACGGAACGACCGTGCGCGGCTCCATCGTCGGCACGCGGCTGGACCTGCAGGAAGCGCTTCAGTTCGCCGGCGAGGGCAAGGTCAAGGCGACCGTGGCGGTCGAGCCGCTGGAGAACATCAACGACATCTTCCAGCGCATGCACAAGGGCCAGATCGAGGGCCGGGTGGTGATGAAGATCAACTGATCCCGGCGGATCGGAACGAAAAAGGGCGGCCGGAGCGCATCCGGCCGCCCTTTCTGTTTCGGGTCGCTGGTCGTTCAGGCCGCGGGCAAGGCCTTCAGGTCCGCGTCGATGGCGGCGATCACGGCGTCGGTGATGTGGCCCTGGGAGAAGGGGGCGACCTGGCGCAGGGTCATGCCCTTGAACTGGCCATAGGCGGGGTGGTCGGCCAGGCCGGGCAGGTGCTTGTCCATCACAACCTTCGTCGCCGGATCGGCGACCAGGGCCTCGATAGAGCTTTCGATGGTGGGACGCGCCGCGGCCGGCGCATGGCCGGCGTGGGCCGAGTGGTCTTCGGCGGGGGCCGGCGGGGCGGCGGTCTGCGCCGAGGCGGCGCCGGCGGTCACGACGAGGACGGTGGCGAGGAGGAGCGACTTGGTCATGGAAATCTCCGTTGAGGCGTGCAGATGAGCGCGGTTTCGCGACATCCTCAAGACAGCCCCTTTCTCCCGGCGTTGCGGGAGGCTAGAGCGAAGGCATGACCGATACGACCGCGAACACCAAGCTCATCCAGGGCCGCACCGGCCCGTGGGAAATCGTCATGGGGCTGGAAATCCACGCCCAGGTGGCGTCGAAGGCCAAGCTATTCTCCGGCGCCGCCGTCGGCTTCGGCGCGGGGCCGAACGAGCAGGTGTCGCTGGTGGACGCGGGCTTTCCCGGCATGCTGCCGACGCTGAACAAACACTGTGTGGAACAGGCGGTGAAGACCGGCCTGGGCCTGCGGGCGAAGATCAACAAGCGCAGCCAGTTCGACCGCAAGAACTACTTCTATCCCGATCTGCCGACCGGCTATCAGATCAGCCAGCTGTTCTACCCGATCGTCGGCGAGGGCGTGGTCGAGGTGGAGGCCGAGGACGGCAGCTTCTTCAACGTCGGCATCGAGCGGCTGCACCTGGAGCAGGACGCCGGCAAGCTGATCCACGACCTGTCGCCGACCGAATCCTACGTCGACCTGAACCGGGCGGGCACGGCCCTGATGGAGATCGTCTCCAAGCCGGACCTGCGGTCGCCGGAAGAGGCCGTCGCCTACGTGAAGAAGATCAGGACCATTCTGATCTATCTGGGCACCTGCGACGGCGACATGGAAAAGGGCAACCTGCGCGCCGACGTGAACGTGTCGGTCTGTCGCGCCGGGAACTACGACAAGTTCAAGGAAACCGGCGATTTCGGCTATCTGGGCACCCGCTGCGAGATCAAAAACGTGAACTCGTTCCGTTTCATCTCCCAAGCCATCCAATACGAGGCGCGCCGCCAGATCGAAATTCTGGAGGACGGCGGCAAGGTCGATCAGGAGACTCGCCTGTTCGACCCGACCAAGGGCGAGACCCGCTCGATGCGCTCCAAGGAAGAGGCGATGGACTATCGCTACTTCCCCGACCCGGACCTGCTGCCGCTGGACCTGGAAGAGGCGTGGATCGCCGACATCAAGGCCTCGCTGCCGGAACTGCCGGACGACAAGCGCAAGCGGCTGATGAGCGAATACGGCCTGTCGCAGTACGACGCGGTGGTGCTGATCTCGGAACAGGCCAAGGCGGACTACTTCGAGGCGGCTGCGAAGGGGCGAGACGCCAAGCTGGTTTCGAATTGGGTGACGAACGAGGTGTCGGCGCGCCTGGCGGCGGACGGCAAGGATTTCATCGACAACCCGCTTCCCGCCGCGCATGTGGCCGAGTTGGTCCGGCTGATCGAGGAGGGCGTCATCTCGTCCAAGATCGCCAAGCAAGTCTTTGACCATGTCTGGAACGGCGAGGGCTCGCCGGCCGAGGTGGTCGAGAAGCACGGTCTGAAACAGGTCACCGACACCGGCGCCATCGAGAAGGCGGTGGACGAGATCATCGCCGCCAATCCGGACAAGGCGGCGGCGGTGGCCGAAAAGCCCCAGGCCATCGGCTGGTTCGTCGGCCAGGTGATGAAGGCCACCGGCGGCAAGGCCAATCCGGCGGCCGTCAACGACATCCTGAAAGCCAGGCTGGGCCTCTGAGCCTCCGGCGCGACGAAAAGAGGGGCCCGGAGATCGCTCTCCGGGCCCCTTGTGCTGCGCGGCTACCAGTTCCAGGCGTTGCGGATCACCTCGATGATGTATCCGTCGTAGTCGTCGATCAGATAGATCGTGTTGTCGACCGCCACCCAGCGCGTGCCTTCGGGCGGATAGCCCAGGCCGTAGGTCCGCCAGTCGTCCAGGCGATAGCGCCAGAAGGTGTCCGGCAGATACTGTCCCACCGACCAGGTCCGGCCCCAGTAGGAGCGCGGGACGCTGTAGTAGCCCCAGCCCGGCGCGAAGTAGAAGCCGATCCTGACGCCGCTGTAGCCCCTGAAACGGCGGTCGTTCCGCCACCAGTCGGCGCGGTGGTTGCGGTAGAAGTCCCTCCGCCATTGATCGCGGTCGAAGCGACGGTGGAAGTCGCCGTGATTGCGGTCGCGATCCCGCCGATTCCATCCGCCGTTCGGGCGGTCGGGCCGGTCCGGACGGTTCCAGCCTTCACCAGGGCGATTCGGACGGTCAGGGCGGTTCCATCCCTCGTTGGGCCGGTCGGGACGGTTGGGGCGGTCTGGGCGATTCCAGCCTTCGCCCGGACGATCCGGGCGGTTCCACCCTTCGTTGGGGCGATCGGGACGGTTGGGGCGATTGGGGCCGTCCGGCCGATCCGGCCGACCCTCAGATCCTCCAGGGTGATTGGGACCGCCGCCGGGGCGATCGGGTCGATCGGGACGATCCGGCCGCGACGGGCCGCCCGTCGACGTGCCGGGTCTGTCCGGCCGGTTGGGGCGGTTCCAGCCTTCGTTCGGCCGCTCGGGACGGGACGGGCGGTCGGTCCTGTCGCCGCCGACATCCGGGCGAGCCGGCCGGTCCGGGCGCGCCGGTCGAGGCGTCTCCGCGCGGGGCTCGGACGGCCGTTGGGGACGATCTTCGGTCCGGGGCGAGCGACGTTCAACGGACGGACGTTGCGGGCGGTCGGCCCGATCCTCGCGCTCCTGCGCCAGGGCTTGGACGGGCGCCGATAGCGGACCGGCCAGGGCGGCGATGGCGGTGAAGGCCATCAGCAGGCGTTTCATGGCTTTCTCTTCCTCGAATGCCGCCTTCTTGCGGCTTGTGGTCCACTGTCGCGCCCCGTCCATGAACCCGATCTGAACGTTGTTCGGCGCCGCGCGTATAGAAAACCCCGCGAGCAGGGCTCGCGGGGTCTGCAAACAAGCTGGCTCTGGCCGGCGTCAGTAGACGTTGGACAGGACGCTGGCGATCAGGCCGGTGGCGACCGCGACCAGCAGGATGTCGCTGCCCGCGTGGACGTAGCGATAGCCGCGGGGCGCCGGGCGCAGGCCATAGAAATAGGGATCGCTCACATAGTAGTTGCGGTACTGGGCCGGCAGATAGCCGCCGGTCCGCCAGCGATAGCCGTAATAGCGCGGCTCGACCCGATAGTAGCCGTGGCCAGGAGCGTACCAGTAGTTCCGGCGCGGGCCGGTGTAGCCGCGGAAGTCGGAACGGCCGCGCCACCAGTTGGTGTTGCGCCGATCCCAGCGGTCATTGCGGAAGTCACGTCGGTCGTCGCGACGCTCGTCACGATAGTCCCGCCGGTCGTCGCGTCGATCCCGGCGATACTCGCCGCGGCTCCGATAGTCGCCCTGACGCCAGTCGCGGCGGTCGTCACGGCGTTCGTTGCGGAAATCGCGGCGGTCGTCACGGCGATCCTGGCGGTATTCGCGCCGGTCGCGGCTCTGGGCCTCGGCGAGCATGGGGACGGCCGTGGTCGACAGCGCGAGGGCGACGACAGCGGCCTTGGTCAGGCGGTTCATCTGCTGCTCCGATCTGAAGCCGAAGGGCGGCTTCTGTTGATGGAGCCAGCTTCGAGCCGGGCGCATGAACTCGTCCTGAACGATCGTGTCAGGATGGAAACGTCGCCCTCAGACGACGGGATACCCCTGGGCGGCGACATAGGCGACGTCGGCGGGGTCGAGATCAGAGAGATCCTGCCGGCGGAAGGCGCCCATCGACTCCGGGATGCGGACCTCGGCCGCCGTCGCCTCGATGGCCTGGGTATCGGCCGGCCGGCCGCAAAAGGTCAGGATCTCCGCGCAGACCGCGCGCGGCTCGCGGCAGAAACGGTCGAAGTCCACATTCAGGATGCGGCCGGGAAACTGGCGCGTCAGGGTCTCCATCCGCCGCTGGACCGCGCACCAGTAGGCCAGGGCGTCGCGCGGCGTGGACTGGACCTCTCGCGCCAGGAAGACCGGCCCCCAATAGGCGCGCTGGTTCTGGTTGCGGCTGAAGGCCATGTCCAGGCCGTTTCGAACAACATGGATGTAGAGCAGGTCGGGCCGCAGGGTCAGGAAGCGGTCGGCGAAGACGTGGGTGGGCGGCAGCTTCCACCCCCATAGCGGCGGAGGCGTGTCGGCGAACGGCCCCTCCACGAAGGTCCGCGCGCGTTCCGTCAGCCAGGGCTCGGAATACTGGGGGTGCGGACGGGCGGCCAGCGTCCAGGCCAGGTCGACGGCCTCGGCCGAGGGACGCCGGCCCTGGATGCGGTCGAACAGGAAGCCGGCCAGGCGGGCGAACTCGGGCTCGGTCGCGACGGCCAGGTCGCGCCGGTTCATCAGCAGGGCGGCCCATAGATTGTCGTTGGGCATGTTCAGGTCGGAGCCCAGGTCGTAGCCGGCCTGGCGCAGCAGTTGGGCGATCATCCGCGTGCCGCTGCCGCCCAGGGCGCCGATGGCGACGGGGCCGGTTTCTGAAAGCTGGCCCAACCAACGACTCCTTTGCGCGAACCGCGCCCGGCGATACCGTGGCGGGAAGGTTTCCGTCAACGCGAGGCTCGCTTCATGACCCGGCCGATCGAACTCTGGTACTGGCCCACGCCCAACGGCTGGAAGGTCTCCATCGCCCTGGAGGAGATGGGGCTGGCCTATGAGATGAAGCCGGTCAACATCGGGGCGGGCGAGCAGTTCACGCCCGCCTTCCAGGCCATCAGCCCCAACGGCCGGATGCCCGCCATCGTCGATCCCGACGGACCGGGCGGAGAGCCGATCTCGATCTTCGAATCCGGCGCCATCCTGCAGTATCTCGGCGCGAAGTCCGGCCGCTTCTACCCCTCCGATCCGCGCGGGAAGGCCGAGGTCGACCAGTGGCTGTTCTGGCAGGTCGGCGGGCTGGGGCCGATGGCGGGCCAGACCCACCATTTCCGCCAGTACGCCCCGGCCATGATCCTGGACCAGCGCCAGATCGCCTATGGCGTGCGACGCTATACGGACGAGACGCACAGGCTCTACGGCGTGATGGATCGGCGCCTGGCCGACCGCGACTACCTGGCCGGCGACTATTCGATCGCCGACATGGCGGCCTGGCCGTGGATCCTGCCCGCGCTGCAGGGACAGGATCTGGGGGATTTTCCGAACCTCAAGGCCTGGATGGCGCGCGTGGGCGACAGGCCGGCGGTCCAAAAGGGCAGGAGCCTGGGCGAGGAACTGCGCCGGAACCTGGCGGCGTCGGGTCGCGAGGCCGAGGCCGCGCGACGGATGCTGTTCGGCCAACGCGCGCGCAAGGAATGAACGAAAGATTGCCGATGGGTTTCAAGGGTGTGAAGACGAGCCGGAGTATTCATTCCTGCTTTACTGAAAAGATCGTCGGCCGCCCCATCGCGTTAACTTTAACTTCAAAACGTGGGTATTTGATCGCGTATCAGAGGCGGGCCCCAGAACGGCGCCCGACGGGAGATACGGTGATGAACGCGCAAGAAATGGCGCACGACCTGCAGGCCGGTGCGCAAGACCAGGGCCTGCCGCTGCCGACGCCGGACATGTCGGGCGACGACCTGTTCAAGCTGGGCATGATGTATTCGGCCGGCTCGGGCGGGTGCCCGATGGACCGGGTCTCGGCCCACATGATCTTCAACCTGGCGGCCATGAAGGGCTCTGTCGAGGCGCGCGTCTATCGTCGCGAAATGAGCCAGGAGATGGAACGCGAGGAGCTGGCCGAGGCCCAGCGCGCCGCGCGCCGCTATATCGACCAGGGCGTCGTTCGCCTGGTGGCCTGACGGCCTGCGCCGTCAGGACGAGGCATAGGTGTTGCCGTTGATGGCGTAGCTGAAGCCGACCGGCAGGGCGCTGCGCACCTGGGTGAAGAAGGCCGCCAGTTCGCCCAGGGTCGAACGCGGCACGAAGACGATGTCGCCCCGTCGAAGAGCCACCACCTCGGCCCGGCGGGGGCGAAGGTCGATCACACGCATCATCCGGCTTCCGCCCGGCCCGCGCCGGACCAAGGCGACGCTGTCAGGCCGTGCGCTGGGCATCAGCCCCCCCGCCTGGACCACGGCCTGGTAGGCGTCCAGGTCTCCGACCATCTCGATCACGCCGGGGGTGCGCACCTCGCCGTCGATCCAGACGCGGATCGGACCGGCCTGGCGCAGCGTGACCTCGATCACCGGCCGCACCAATTGCGAGGCGTAGGCGGCCGAAAGCCCCTGCTGAAGCTCGGTCAGGCTGCGATCCGCGGCCATGACGTTGCCGATCAGGGGCAGGGCGATGCGCCCGTCCGGCGCCACGCGAAGGGTGCGCGTCAGTTCGGCCGCCGTGGGCATGGCGACCTCGATCTCGTCGCCGGGGTAAAGCAGATATTCCGGCTCCGCGTCCGTCCAGTCGGCGAAGGGGATGCCGGGAAAATCGCCCGGGCTCGCGGCCTGGACGCGCGGGGAGCCCGCCGGGCGGGGCATCCGCGCACCGTTCCCGCCGCCGCACGCCGCCAGCAGCGGCAGGGCGGTCGACCCCAGGGCCATCAGGAACAGGCGGCGATCAGGCGTCATGGAATCGGTCGACCGGGCTTTGAAGAGCGTCGAGCCAGCGTCGTCTCTTATGGGTAACCAATGGTTAATGCGCCTGGGCGAAGGGTGGTCTGAACAAGCGTTTATGGATTCGGCCCGCCCATGCCCTCGACGGCCCATGTCACGGCAAGACCACGCTACGGCGTGCTGGACGTCGTGGGGCTGCTGTTCCGCGAGTTGGTGCTGATGATCGTGATCTTCGTGGTGATCTTCGCCATCGGGGCGGCGTTGGCCTTCACCCTGAAGCGCACCTACACGGCCACCGGCGCGGTGTTCGCCGGCGTGGGCCAGGAATATGTCTATCGCCCCCGCGTCGGGGCCGACGGCCAGGCCCAGGCGCCGCAGGGCGACGAGGTCGCCAACGCCGAGGCCAGCATCCTGAGCTCCAGCCAGGTGCGCCAGCGCGTGGTCGAGGCGCTGGGACCGGCCGCCATCCTGGGCGAAAAGCCCAAGGGATCGCCGGAGCGCGCGCAGGCGGCGGCGCGCAAGGTGGTCGGAACCAGCCTGGGCGTCGGCACGGCGCCCGGCAGCGCCGTGATCCAGCTCAGCTACGAGGCCGACGATGCGGAACGCGCGGCGCGGGTGCTGAACGCCGTGATCGACCAGTATCTGGCCTATCGCCGCGAGGTCTTCCTGGACAAGACGCCCGCCATCGCCAGCCAGCGCCGGGCCTTCGAGGGCGATCTGGCCCAGGCGGACCAGGCCTATGAGCAGTTCCTGGCTTCGAACGACATCGGGGATTTCGCGGCGGCGAAGACGACGCTGGCGGCGACCTATCAGACCACCTACGCCGAACGGCTGTCGGTCCAGGCCCAGCTGAACCAGGCGGCGCGCCGGTTGCAGACCCTGGTGGCGCAGCAGAACCAGACCCCGGCCGAGGTGGCCCTGCAGCAGGATCTGAACATCTCGGCCCAGGATCAGGTGCTGCAGTTGAGGACGGAGCGCGAGCAGTTGCTGTCGCGCTATACGCCCGAGGCCCAGCCGGTGAAGGACATCGAGGCGCGCATCGCCCAACTGCAGCAGTATGTGGCCACCGGAACGGCCGTCGGCCCGCGCGAAGTCCGCACCGGGCCGAACCCGATCTGGACCGAGCTGGAGAGCACCCGGATCAACACCCAGGCCGAACGCGACTCCCTGGCCGCCCGGTTGGCAGTGCTGGACCGGCAGTTGTCGGAGATTCGCGATCGCCAGAGCCATCTGACCGCGCTGGAATCGGAGAACTCCACCTTAGCCGGCGCGCGCGAGGTGCTGAGCGCCAACATTCGCGAGTTTCAGCAGCGCGAGAGCCAGAGCCGCGCCGACAACGCCCTTGTCGCCGCCGGCGCCGACAATGTCACCGTGATCGAGCGCGCCCAACCGCCCGCCACGGGCAAGAGCCTGAAGATTCCCGCCTTGGCCGCGGTGTTCCTGTTCGCCGGCTTCACGGCCCTTTGCGTGGGTCTGCTGAGGGTGTTCACGCGCCGGGGCTTCACCACCCCGGCGTCGGTCTCGCGCACCCTGGACATGCCGGTGCTGGCGGTCGCGCCGGCCAAGGGGCGCTAGGGTCCGTACTCAATA
>NZ_DLMO01000115.1 GCF_002479325.1 Brevundimonas sp. UBA7534 | reverse complement strand
AGCTATCTGATCATCGGCTGCATCGCCGTCGGCACCTTCTGGGCTTGGCAAGAGCGGCGGGCCGCGGGCCTGGAATAGGCAGACATTCCTATCTCATTCCACTAAGCTGAGGCGAATCGCTCGCGGAGGGCGTCATGCCCCTGTCTCATGCTCGATTGTGGAAGGCGCTGGACGCCTTGGCGCGCCGTGAAGGGCTTTCGCCCTCCGGCCTGGCGCTACGGGCGGGTCTGGACGCGACCGCCTTCAACCCCTCGAAGCGATTTGGCGCCGGCGACCCGCCCCGACCGCGCTGGCCGTCCACAGAAAGCCTGACGCGAATCCTGGAGGCGACTGGCGTCTCGCTGGCCGACTTCGCGGCCCTGGCCGACGACGCCCAGGCCAAGGCCGCCGTCATCCCGCTTCTGGGATTGGCCCGGGCGGGCGAGGACGGCTTTTTCGACGAGGCGGGCCTGCCGGCCGGTGAAGGCTGGGACCAGACCGAGTTGCCCCGCCCTTCGGCCGGCCTGTTCAGTCTGAGGATCAGCGGCGACTCCATGTCGCCCGTCTATCGAGAGGGAGACCGGGTCATCGTGGACCGCGAGGCCGCCCCGCCGAGGCGCGGAGATCGGATTGTCGCCCGTCTGTCGACGGGAGAGGTGGTGGCCAAGGAACTGGCGCGCCTGACCGCCCGAACCGCAACCCTTGGGTCCGCCAATCCCGACTATCCCCCGCGCGTCGTGCCGCGCGCCGATATCGAGTGGATGGCGCGGATCCTGTGGGTCAGCCAATAGAAGACCCCCGCCCGGCGGACCGGACGGGGGTTCCTTGCTCAGCGGCGAAGCGCGAGCGGTTCATCGTGACTGCCGAAGCCCTTTGGGGGCGAAGGGAGGTCTTCGGCGGTTCACGACGCCAGGGGGGGCCTCAGTTGGCCGTGACGTAGTGGGCGTTGACCCAACCGCCGCCGGCGATCTGAATCCATTCGCCCTGCGAGCCGACGGCCGTAAAGGGCTGGCCTGCCGACAGGCTGCCGGCCTGGCGGTAGTTGGTGCCAGGGCCGCTGCGGATGCGCAGGTTGGAGCTCGCGCGGTACATGTTGGCGTTCGACTGGGCCGCAGCGCGCGCGCGCTGCTGATTGCAGCCGATGTACGAGCCAGCCGCGGCGCCGGCGCCGGCGCCGACCACCGTGCCTAGGGTGCGCTCGTTGCGGGCCAGGTTCGAGCCGACCACGCCGCCGACCACCGCGCCCAGAAGCGCACCGGCCTGCTGGCGGCCGCCTGGCGCATCGCAGTTGGTGACGCCGTTAGCCTGCGCCTGAGCCGCCATCGGAGCGGCGGTGACCAGCGCGGCCAGCGCGGCGGCGGTAGCCAGACCCGTATTGAAGATCCTGTTCGACATGGCTGTTCTCCTGTCATCCCGTTGTCGATGCAGGACAGAATGCGCCGGCGAAGCTGAAGGCTCCCGGAGCCTTGTCGTTATTTTCGGTTCATGTTCGTCGCGCCGACGGCCCCCTGCGCGCCGTGAAGCGCGGGCGCACGCCTCTGCAGCGAAGCAAGAAGGATCATCAGCTCGCCAGATCGCCGTTGGCGCCTTTTTCGATCAGTTCGATCGTCTGCGGCAGGCCATAGATGGCGGCGAACGAACCGAAGCGCGGTCCCTGGCTGGCGCCCAGCAGCACTTCATAAAGCGCGCCGAACCACGCCCGCAGGGGCTCGAACCCGTGGGCCTTGCCCACGGCGTACACTTCGTTCTGGATCAGTTCGCCGTCGGTCGTGTCGCCCGGCAGGGCCTTCAGCCGTTCGGCCAGGTCCAGCAGCGCCGCCTTCTCCTTGTCGTCGGGCAGGCGATAGGACTTCGCCGGCTTCACGAAATCCTCGTAATAGTTGAGCGCGTGGCCCATCAGCCGGTCGAGCAGCGGCTCGTTCTCGGGCGTCGCCTCCGGCAGATAGCGGGCGAAATAGGCCCACAACTGATCCCGGGTGGAGGCGTTGGCCACCCCGACCAGGTTCAGCAGCAGGGCGAACGACACCGGCGACGTGTGGGTCGGCGGATTCCCGGCGTGGATCGACCAGACGGCGTTGTCGATCCGCTTGGCCGGCTCCTGGGTCTTGTAGCTTTCGATGAAGGCCAGATAATCGTCGATCGCGCGCGGAATGACGTTGAAGTGCAGGCTCTTGGCCGACTTCGGCGACTGGAACATGTACCACGACAGGCTCTCGGGCGTGCCGTAGCGCAGCCACTCCTCCATCGTCAGGCCGTTGCCCTTGGACTTGGAGATCTTCTTGCCCTCGATGTCGAGGAACAGTTCGTAGTTGAAGCCCTCCGGCGGAATCCCGCCCAGGGCGCGACAGACCTTGGACGATTCCCGCACGCTCTCGATCAGGTCCTTGCCCGACATTTCGTAATCGACGTCCAGCGCGGTCCAGCGCATGGCCCAGTCGGGCTTCCACTGCAGCTTCACATGGCCGCCGGTGACCGGGACTTCGGTGCGGTTGCCGGGCTCGCCCGCCGGATCCTCGAAGGTGATCATTCCCTTCTCGACGTTGCGCTCCAGCGTCGGGACCTGCAGCACATGGCCGGTGATCGGGCTGATCGGCAGGAAGGGCGAGTAGGTCGCGCGCCGCTCCTCGCCCAGCGTCGGCAACATGATGGCCTGGACCGCGTCGAACCGTTCCAGCAGGGTCAGCAGGGTCGCGTCGAACCGACCGGACTTGTAGGTCTCGGTCGAGGACATGAACTCGTAGTCGAAGCCGAACGAGTCCAGGAAGGCCCGTAGTCGCGCATTGTTGTGGGCGCCGAAGCTGTCGTGCGTGCCGAACGGGTCGCGCACCTGGGTCAGGGGCTTGTGCAGGTCTTCGGCCAGCATCTCCGGGTTCGGGATGCCCTCAGGCACCTTGCGCAGCCCGTCCATGTCGTCGGAGAAGGCGATCAGCCGCGTCGGCCAATGATCCCCGGTCAGGGCGCGGAAGGCGTTGCGCACCATGGTCGTGCGCGCCACCTCGCCGAAGGTGCCCATGTGCGGCAGGCCCGAGGGGCCGTAGCCCGTCTCCAGGATCACCGGCCGTTGCAGCGCCTCGAAGGTCGCGAGCGCCTCATCAACCTTGCCGGCGTCGATCAACAGCTTGGCCGCAGCCCGCTCCGCGTCCGAAAGCCGCTTCTTCAACACATGGGCCAGAAGATTGCGGGCTTGTTCGAAAGGCCACGAGCGGGCCTCGCGGGCGAGGGTTTCGAGGTTCTGAAGCATGGGCCGAGCGTTTGGCCCGTCAACGCGCCCCGGTCAACGCCTCAGCGGCGCCGCCCGACCGCCCAAGCCGTCACCGCCGCCCCGGCCGCCACGATCAGCGCATCCTCTATGACGCCGCTCTTGGTCTGACCGATGCGCCGCATGGCCGTCTTGCGGCCGGCCAGGGTCAGATAGGCCAGCGGAACGGCCGTGCCGACCGCCAATGCCGCGCCCGTCCTTTCGCGCCCGCGCGGCGCCAGGGCCGCCCCGGCGATGCCCGCGCTCATCACCCGCGCCAGCAGGCCCAGGAACACCGTGCGATCCGGCGCAGACTTCATCTTGTCGCCCAGCAGTTCGCCGACGCCCATCGCCAGGGCGCCGAACTTGAACAACGGATGGTCCAGCAGCACCATTCGGCCGGGCGTCCGCGCGTGGGCCAGGCGGGCGCCGGCGATGGCGGCCATCGGGGTCATGGAACGGGCGCTGGCGACAGCGCCGATGAGGACGGAGGGGAGCAGACGGATCGGGTTCATCCGCCTCAAACACGCCAGCCGCCGCCCGGTTCACAGGGGCGGCCCCTTGACCCCCTGCTCGTCGCGTGGCCTGTGCCCCGCCTGATGAAGACCGCCGATTTCGACTTCGACCTGCCCGAGGACCGCATCGCCCTGCGTCCGGCCGATCCGCGCGATTCCGCGCGTCTGCTGGTGGTCAGGGACGGCGCTCTGACGGATCGCATCGTGCGCGATCTGCCCGACTTTCTCCGCCCCGGCGACGCCCTGGTGTTCAACGACACGCGGGTGATCCCCGCCCGCCTGTCCGGCGTCCGCCAACGGCCCGGCCCCGAAGGCGAGACCCTGGTCGTCGATGTCGAGGCGACGCTGCATCACCGCGACGCGCCCGATGTCTGGTCCGCCTTCATGAAACCCGGCAAACGCATCAAGCCGGGCGACCGGGTTCGGTTCGGACGGGAGACCGACGCCGCTTGCGACCTGGGCCGGCTGGACGCGACCGTCGAGGCCAAGGGCGAGGACGGTCTGGTCACGCTGCGGTTCGACCTGTCCGGCCCGGCGCTGGACGACGCCATCCGCGATGTCGGCGTCATGCCGCTTCCGCCCTATATCGCCGCCAAACGACCCGAGGACGACCGCGACCGTTCCGACTACCAGACGGTCTTCGCCGAACACGACGGCTCGGTCGCCGCGCCCACCGCTGGCCTGCATTTCACGCCCGCCCTGCTGCAGGCGATCCATGCGAAGGGCGTCTCGACCCACGCGGTGACGCTGCACGTCGGGGCCGGCACCTTCCTGCCGGTGAAGGCCGACGACCTGGCCGACCACCGGATGCACTCCGAATGGGGCGAGGTGTCCGCCGAGACGGCCGAGGCCCTTAACGCCGTCCACGCCGCCGGCGGCCGCATCGTCTGCGTCGGCACCACCTCCTTGCGCCTGCTGGAAAGCGCGACGGCCGAGAACGGCGTGGTCCACCCCTTCCACGGGGACACGGCCATCTTCATCACGCCCGGCTATCGTTTCCGCGCGGTCGACGTGCTGATGACCAACTTCCACCTGCCGAAGTCGACCCTGTTCATGCTCGTCAGCGCCTTCGCCGGGCTGGAGACGATGCGGGCGGCCTACGCCCACGCGATCGAGGCGGGTTACCGCTTCTACTCCTACGGCGACGGCTCGCTGCTGTTCCGGGCTGAGCGGCCTCAGTAGAGGCCGCTCAGGTCCTCGGCCGGCTCCCGCTTCGGCGGCGGCGGCGCTGATGGCGGCGGCGGCGTGGTCCCGGCGGCCGCAGCGGCGGCCTCCTGCTCGCGGCGGATCACGTCATAGTAGTTCTGCGGCCCCTCGGGGATCACCGGCGCCTGGACCGGCGGCGGGGCCTGGCGCTCGGTGCCGGGACGGAAGGCCTCTTCTATGCCGTTGACCATGCGGAAGACGGCGTTCTTGGGCCGCACGAACGGGCGGGCGGGCCGCTGCTCCAGCGCCGTCTGCATGAACTGGGTGAACACCGGCACGGCGGCGGTGGAGCCGGTTTCGCCATAACCCAGCGGCCGGTTGTCGTCGAAGCCGATAAAGACCCCCACCACGATGTCGGTGGTGAAACCGACGAACCAGGCCGAGCGATACTCGTTGGTCGTGCCGGTCTTGCCGGCCACCCAGCGGCCCAGGCCGCGCGCGCCGGTCGCCGTGCCCCGCTGGACCACGCCTTCCAGCATGGAGCTGATCTGATAGGCCGTGATCGGGTCGATGACCTGGGTTCCGCGTGGTTGCAGGCGCGGCGATTCCTGACCCGAGAAGCCGCGGCCGCATTCGCGGCACTGGCGATTGTCGGCCTTGAAGATGGTTTCGCCGTTCCGGTCCTGGACATAGTCGATCAGATAGGGCTGGACCCGACGCCCGCCGTTGGCGAAGGCGGCGTAGGCGGCGGTGATGTCGTAGGGCGTGACCTCTCCGGCGCCCAACGACACCGACAGATTGGGCGTCAGGCCCGGCAGACCCATCCGCTCGGACTGTTCCACGATCCGCTTCATCCCGACCTGCTGGGCCAGCCGCACGGTCATGACGTTGCGCGACAGCTCCAGCCCGCGGCGCAGCGTCTGCGGCCCGTAGTATTCGCGACTGTAGTTCTCGGGCGACCACCGCTGGCCGTTCGGCCCGCCGGCGAAGCTGATGGGGGCGTCCAGCACGATGGAGGCCGGGGTGAAGTCGCCCTCCAGCGCCGTCGCATAGACGAAAGGCTTGAATGACGAGCCCGGCTGGCGCTTGGCCTGGGTCGCGCGATTGAAGCTGGACAGGGCGTAGGAATAGCCGCCCACCATCGCCAGCACCCGGCCGGACTGCGGCTCAAGGGCGACCAGGGCGCCGTTGACGCGCGGCACCTGCTTCAGCGCGTACTGGCCGCCGGTTTTCTGCACATGGATCAGGTCGCCCCGCTTGAGCGGCCGGTTGGCGTTGGCCCAGGCGGCGTCGGCGGCGACCAGGGTTCCCGCCGTGTCGTCGCGCGCGGTGCGGATGCGCACCGTGTTTCCGCTGACGCTCTCGACGGCGGCGACTTCCCATGAGCGGCGCTCGGGCGGGGTCTTCTGCTGCGCCAAGGCGGCTTTCTCCCACCCGTCGGCGAAGTCGGTCGTACCCCAGGCCCCGCGCCAGCCGTGGCGACGGTCGTAGTTCTCAAGCCCCTGCATCAGCGCCTCGCGCGCGGCCGTCTGCAGCGTCGGGTCCAGGGTGGTGCGCATATAGAAACCGCCGGCGCGCAACTGCTCGCCGAACTGCGGATTGGCCGCGGCTTGGCGACGGGCCTCCTCCACGAAGAAGTCGGCGTCCTTGTAGTCGGCGCGCTGGGGCGCATCGCGCGTGACCAGGGGGGCGGCGCGGGCCTGCTGCAGCTGCGCCTCCGTCAGCCAGCCGCTCTGTTCCATCTCGCCCAGCACCCAGTCGCGCCGGCCCTTGGCCGCGCCGGGGTGGCGCTTGGGGTGATAGTTGTTGGGGCCCTTGGGCAGGGCCGCCAGGAAGGCCGCCTCCTGCGGCGTCAGTTGGGCCAGCGACTTGCCGAAATAGTTGTAGGCGGCCGAGGCGATGCCGAACGAACGATATCCCAGGAAGATCTCGTTCAGATACAGCTCCAGGATCTGCTCCTTGGACAGGGTCGCCTCCAGGCGATTGGCCAGGATGGCTTCCTTCAGCTTGCGGTTCAGGCTGGTCTCGTTGGTCAGCAGGACGTTCTTGGCCACCTGCTGGGTGATGGTCGAGCCCCCCTCCAGCCGTCGACCGCTGGCCAGGTTCACCACGTTCTTGATCGAGGCGCGGGCGATGCCGGACACATCGATGCCGCCGTGCTGGAAGAAGCTGCGATCCTCGGCCGCCAGGAAGGCGTGGACCACGGTGTCGGGAATCTGGTCGTAGGAGACGTAGATTCGGCGCTCGTCGGAAAACTCGCCGATCAGGGTGCCGTCGCCGGCATAGACGCGCGTGGCCGTCGGCGGCCGATAGTCGGCCAGTTCGGAGGCGTCGGGCAGGTCATGGAACAGCCAGGCCGCATAGACCGCGACCACAAGTCCCGCCAGGGCGATCGCGCCCAGCAGAACCATTCCGGCCCACACGAACCAGCGTTCGGCAATCTTCACCCATGCACTCCGAAAGACGCGCCCCGAACGGCTGCTTTAGCCCGCGTCGCCCCCTCGATGCTAGGGGCCGCGATGCAACGGCCCTTCCTCCTCTCCCGTTAGCTCCCATATCTCAAGCCTCACCGCAAAGGAGCCTTTCCATGGAAGTCCTGTACCGCGCCCAGTCCACCGCCTCCGGCGGCGGACGCGAAGACGGCCGATCCGCCACCGACGACGGCAAGATCGACGTGAAACTGTCCACGCCCAAGGAGATGGGCGGCAAGGGCGGCGACGGCACCAACCCAGAGCAGCTGTTCGCCACGGGCTACGCCGCCTGCTACCTCGGCGCCCTGCGTCTGGTCAGCGGCAAGGCCGGCACGCCGGTCGGCCCCGACACCAAGGTCACAGCCGGCGTCGGCTTCGGCAAGAACACCAAGGGAGAAGGCTTCAACCTGGACGTCGACCTGACGGTGTCCGATCACGGCCTGGACCAGGCGGTGATCGACGACCTGATCGAAAAGGCCCACCAGGTCTGCCCCTACTCCAACGCCACGCGCGGCAATGTCGATGTCCGACTGAGCGCCGCCTAACCCCTCCTCCGCTCATCCCGGCGAAAGCCGGGACCCAGTGCTTTGGGCGACGGCCGGCTGATGTTCCCGCGACTGTCGTCCAACGCATTGCGCCACAAAAGAACTGGGTCCCGACTTTCGCCGGGATGAGCGGGGTTTAAGTGTCACCTCGCCTGCGCTAATCGCACACCCATGACCTCCCCGCTCGACGCTTCGCCCGATCCCCTGCTGACGCTGGAACCCACCCGCCGCGTGACCCTGCGCGAAGCCTTCGGCGTCGACAGCGACATGACCGTGCCCGCCTTCGCCGAACGCGACAGCCACGTGCCCGAGATCGACGAGGCCTATCGCTTCGATCCGCAGACGACCATCGCCATCTGCGCCGGCTTCGCCTTCGACCGCCGCGTCATGGTCCAGGGTTATCACGGCACCGGCAAGTCGACCCATATCGAACAGGTCGCCGCCCGCCTGAACTGGCCGCTGGTGCGCATCAACCTGGACAGCCACGTCAGCCGCATCGACCTGATCGGCAAGGACGCCATCGTCCTGCAAGACGGCAAGCAGGTCACAGAATTTCGCGAAGGCATCCTGCCCTGGTCGCTGCAACGCCCCATCGCCCTGGTGTTCGACGAATATGACGCCGGCCGGCCCGACGTGATGTTCGTGATCCAGCGCGTGCTGGAGGCGCAAGGCCGTCTGACCCTGCTGGACCAGAACCGCGTCATCCGGCCCAACCGCTTCTTCCGCCTGTTCGCCACGACCAACACCATCGGCCTGGGCGACACCACGGGCCTGTATCACGGCGCCCAGCAGATCAATCAGGCGCAGCTGGACCGCTGGAACATCGTCACCACGCTGAACTACCTGGACCACGACGTGGAGGCCGAGATCGTCGTGGCCAAGGCGCCGGAATACGCCACCGCCGACGGCCGTCGCCAGGTCGCCGCCATGGTCCGCGTCGCCGACATGACCCGCAACGCCTTCATGAACGGCGACATCTCCACCGTCATGTCGCCCCGCACCGTCATCACCTGGGCCCAGAACGCCCTGATCTTTGGCGGCGACGTGGCTCTGAGCTTCCGCCTGACCTTCCTGAACAAGTGCGACGAGCTTGAACGCCCGACCATCGCCGAGTTCTATCAGCGCGCGTTCGGCGAGGACCTGCCCGAGGCAGCGACGCGGGTGAAGGTGGCCTGAGCGCCCGCCTTACCTCCGTCCTTCAAGCATACGACTGACAAACCGGTTCGAACCGGCTAAAGGCTCGCGCCTCGAGAGGATACCAATGGCCCTGAAAGTCGCGATCGTCGGCCTGCCCAACGTCGGCAAGTCCACCCTGTTCAACGCCCTGACCAAGACGGCGGCGGCCCAGGCGGCCAACTATCCGTTCTGCACCATCGAGCCGAACACCGGCGACGTGGCGGTGCCCGAGCCGCGGCTGGACGTCCTGGCGGGCATCGCCGGCTCCAGGGAGATCATTCCCGCCCGCATCACCTTCGTGGACGTGGCGGGCCTGGTGCGCGGGGCCTCCAAGGGCGAGGGCCTGGGCAACCAGTTCCTGGCCAATATCCGCGACTGCGACGCCGTGGCCTTCGTGGCCCGCTGCTTCGTCGACGACGACATCACCCACGTCGAAAACCGCATCGATCCGATCGCCGACCTTGAGATCATCGAGACCGAGCTGATGCTGGCCGACCTCGAAAGTCTGGAGCGCCGCCGCGTCCAGGTCGAGAAACGCGCCAAGGGCGGCGACAAGGAAAGCCAGCTGAACCTGAAGCTGATCGACCTGGCGCTGGCCCAGTTGAACGCCGGCAAGCCCGCGCGCCTGGCCGAGGTGTCCAAGGAGGACAAGAAGGCCTGGGACATGCTGCAGTTGCTGACCGCCCTGCCCGCCCTCTACGTCGCCAACGTCGAAGAGGCTTCGGCCGACAAGGGCAACGACCTGTCGGCCAAGGTCGCCGCCCGCGCCGCCGCGGACAACGCCAACTCCGTGGTCATCTCCGCCCAGATCGAGTCCGAGATCGCCGTGCTGGACGACGAGGAACAGAAGGAGTTTCTCGAGACCCTGGGTCTCGAGGAACCCGGTCTGAACCGACTGATCCGCGAGGCCTACAATCTGCTGGGCCTGCAGACCTATTTCACGGTCGGCCCCAAGGAGGCCCGCGCCTGGACGATCCACGTCGGCGACACGGCCCCCCAGGCGGCCGGCGTGATCCATACCGACTTCGAGAAGGGCTTCATCCGCGCCGAGACCATCGCCTTTGCCGACTATGTCGCGCTGAAGGGCGAAACCGGCGCCAAGGAAGCCGGCAAGATGCGCGCCGAAGGCAAGAGCTACGTCGTCAAGGACGGCGACGTGATGCACTTCCTCTTCAACAACTGAGGCGGCTCACCGCTTCAGCATCTTCATCAGGCCGCTGGTCTGGGCTTCGGGCTTGGGTGAACCGGGACAGCGGCCCAGGCGGATCGTCTCGTCGTCTCCACGATCCAGATAGACCAGGCTCAGCATATCGCCACTGACGGCCGCGAAGACGCGCTCGCGGCGGGTGCGACCCTCGGCCGTGCACACCAGGGACAGCTCGTAGCCGCTGGCGATCTCGGCGATGCGTTCGATGTCGCAGCGGTTCTCGTAGCCCTCGAAGCGCATCGGCGTGATGTCGATCGGCCGCTTGTCGCCCTGCGGATTGGCGCACCAGGCGGCGTTGGCCGTCCACCGCCCGACAAAGCTCTTGGCGCCGCGATTGGCCAGGGAAGAGGGTCCAGGCGCCTGGATTTCCTGCAAGGCGTCGGGCGATTGAACCGGCCGCGCCGGCTCGTCCGGCGGATTGACCGGCCCCTGGCCGCACGCGGCGACCAACAGGGCCGGAAACAGAAGCGAGAGGCGTCTCATCCCGCCCTAACGTTTAAGGTCAAGCTGGGTTCAGACCACAGACTCAAGCGAGCGCATGGATCACGTCTCACACAGGACCGCCGCGCGGTTCCGCCTGAAACGACCATGCTCTAACGCCGCGCCGCCTCGCTGCGCGCGCGAACCTGGCCGAACTCCGATGTCGGCTTCCAACTCGGCCATTCTTCGCCGTTGGCCAGATCCAGGCCCAGGCGATACAGCAGGGTCAGGTTCTCGACCGCGCTGGTCAGATCCCAGTCTTCCGACCATTCGTCCGACGGCTGGTGATAGACGCGGCCGAAGCGTTCACGCCACGCCGCCCAACCGGCCTCCTTGCCGCCGTCCACGAAATCCACGCCGTGCCAGGGCATCAGGGCCGGCACCCCCGCCCGCGCGAACGGGAAGTGGTCGGAGCGGTAGTAGAAGCCCTGCTGCGGCTGGCCGTCGTCCGAGACGTAACGCCCCTCGGCTTGCGCCAGGGCGTCCAGGTCGTCCTCCAGCGTGTTCTGTCCCTTGCCGAAGATCGGCACGTCGCGCGTCGGTCCCGACAGCGGCAGCATGTCGATGTTGATATCGGCGACCGTCGTCTCAAGCGGATAGACCGGATCGGCGACATAGGCGTAGGCGCCCAGCAAGCCCATCTCCTCGGCGGCCATGTGCGCGAAGACGATTGTGCGTTCAGGCCGGGGCGCCTTGGACAGTTCGCGCGCCATCTCCAGCACGCCGATGGTGCCCGAGGCGTTGTCCCAGGCGCCGTTGAAGATATTGTCCTCGCCGTCCGCGTGCTCGCCGCCGACGCCGATATGGTCCCAGTGGGCCGAATAGACGATCACCTCGTCCGGCCGCGCGGTTCCCTCGATACGGGCCAGCAGATTGTGCGTGACCAGGGTGTCGATGGTCTCGGACTGGCGCGCCGTCAGCGTCGCGCCCGTCAGTTCGAAGGCCTTGAAGCTGCCGTCCTGGCCTCCCGTCAGGCGCGCCGGATCGACCCCCGCCGCCTGGGCCAGGCGACCCTTGCCCGCCTCGTCCAGTGTGGCGACGAACTCCAGATCGGCCGCGCCCGGCGTCAGGGTGCGTTGCCGATCCGCCCCGCCGCGCGCGCGCGCCCAGCCGCGTTCGCCCGCCAGGATGACCAGGCCGACCGCACCCCGACGAAACGCCTCGTCAGCCTTGTAGGCCGTCGACTGATAGTTGGTCGTGTAGTCGCCGTTGAACAGGTCGCCGTCCGGCTCCCCCTCGACCACCACCACGACCTTGCCGCGGACGTCGATGTCGCCATAGTCGTCCCAGCCCCGCTCGGGTGCGGTGACGCCGAAGCCGGCGAAGACCAGGAGCGCGTCCGAGACAGCGGCCTGGCCGTCGTTGGACACGGCGCGCACGATCGCTTCGGTCCCCAGGGCCAACGAATAGGTGTCGCCGTCTGCGCCGGTCAGCGACAGAGCAGCGGCCTCATCGACCGGCGTGTAACGCTTCAGTTCGATGCGTTGCCGCCACTGGCCGTCGGGGCCGCCCGGCTGCAGGCCCATCGCCTCATACTGCGCCTGCAGGAAGGCCAGCGTCTTCTCCTCCCCCTCCGTGCCCGGCTTGCGGCCCTGAAAGTTGTCGGCGCTGATGATGCGGATCTCATCGGACAGGCGCTGGGCGGAGAAGTCCTGGGCCAAGGCAGTGGTGGAGATCATCGCCGCGACGGCGACGCTGGTGGCGAGCAGAAAACGCATCAGAAACTCTCAGCAAGAAGGGCCGAAGCTGTAAGGCGGCGAAGTCTGGCCGCCGCCTTACATTTTCGTCATCTTCAGTCCTGACGCTGGTCCGACGTCTCTGCGCGGACGGGACCGAACTCCGAGCCGGTCTTCCATTGCGGCCAGTCGCGGCCGTTCGCCAGGGCGCGGCCGACGTCATAGAAGACCGTCAGATCCTCGATCATACCGCTGTAGTCCCAGTCCGGCGACCATTCGTCCGCCGCCTGGTGATAGCGTTTGGCGCCGTATTCGCTGCGGGCCGCCTCGCGCGCGGCGATCGGTTCGTCGCGGAAGTCGCCCCGACTGCCGGCGTAGGCCATCGGCACGCCGCGCTTGGCCAGCGGGAAGTGATCCGACCGGTAATAGGTGCCCGCCGCGTTCTCGTAGTCGGGGACCAGGGTGCGCCCCTGCGGCTGGATGGCGGCCGCCAGGCGTTCGTCGAAATCCGACTGGCCATAGCCGGTGACGCCCAGGCCGGTGACGCGGCCATAGACGTTCATCGAATCCATGTTGAATCCGCCCACCGTCTTCGCCAGCGGATAGACCGGGTTCACCGCATAGTATTCCGAACCCAGCAGACCGCTCTCCTCACCGGTGAAGCTGATCATCACCACCGACCGCTCGGTGCGCGGCGCCTGGCCGAACATCCGCGCCAGCTCCAGAAGCCCCGCCGTGCCCGAGGCGTTATCCACCGCCCCGTTGAAGATGCGGTCACCGGTCGCATCAGGCTCGCCCATGCCGATGTGGTCCCAGTGGGCGGTGTAGAGCACCGTCTCGTCCGGATGGGTTGTCCCCGGCAGGCGGGCGACGACGTTATGGCTGGTGACCTGGCTGGTCGCCACGTCGAAGTCGGTCGAGAAGGACGCGCCGGGCAAGGCGACCAGCTGGAAGTCGCGGCTGCGCGCCTGGGCCTTCAGCGCCTCGAAATCGAGCCCGGCGCGGCGGAACAGGTCGACGGCCACGTCGCGCTGGATCCAGCCTTCCATCGGCACGCGCTCGGCCGCCGCATTCTGGCGCAGGATGTCGAACTGCGGCACGCCCCAGGAGTTGGCCACCGTCGCCCAGCCATAGGAGGCCGGCGCCGTCTCGTGCACGATCAGCACGCCCGCCGCGCCCTGTTTGGCCGCCTCCTCGTATTTGTAGGTCCAGCGGCCGTAATAGGTCATGGCCTTGCCGCCGAAGGTGTTCAGGGCCGGCTCCTCGAAATCGGCGTCATTGACCAGAACCACCAACACCTTGCCGCGAAGGTCCTGGCCCTTGAAGTCATTCCACTGACGCTCCGGCGCATTGATGCCGTAACCGACGAAGACCAGGGGCGCGTCCTTCAGGCTGACGTGTTCAGCCGGGCGGCGGGTCGAGATGGCGACCTCGCGCCCTTGGGTCATCGGCAGGGTCCAGTCGCCCAGCTTCAACGAGGCCGAGACGTTCGACTGGGTGAAGCGGTTCAGGATGACGTCCTGGGTCCACTGGCCGTTCGGACCGCCCGGTTCGAAACCGGCGGCGGCGTACTGTTCGCTCAGATAGCGAACCACCTTCTCTTCCGCCGGTGTGGCGATGCCGCGCCCTTCGAAGCTGTCGTCGGACAGGACGCGGATGTCCTCGGAAATCCGCGCGGCGTCGAAGCCGGGCGCTGCGCCTGATCCGCCGCCCGTGGCGCACGCCGAAAGCGCCGCACTCGTCAGCAGCACCGCAGCCAGGGAAGGGATGAAACGCATAAGGACCTCGGCTCTGGAAATTTCGGAGCCGACCCTAGGCAGGTGAAGCGGCGCTGTCGATGCGCCGAGATTTACTCGCGCGGCGTCCTGGCGTCGCAGACGCGGGCGACGCCTTCGCGAATGTCGCGATAGCGGGCGTGTTGCGCCACGACACGCGCCTGCTCGCAGTCGCCGGACGCGATCAGGCGGTCCAGTCGATCCGCCAACTGGACGCGCTGCGCGATCACGGACTGGCGATTGGCGGCAATCTGATCCTCGCGCGCGTCTTCGACGAGCTGCCGCGCCTCATTGTCCCGAAAGCGCACCATGGTGACGCTGGCGGCGTTGGGGTTCGGTTGAATGACCTGGTGATTGGATTGGGCGGCGACGACGGAAAGGGCGAGCAGGGCGGCGACAAGCATGGCGAACCTCCACTATGGGATCGTCATCTAGGCACAGAAGCGCGCCGCTCGCTACCGTGGCGCGAAAAGAGAAAACCCGCCCGGCGTCGCCGGGCGGGTTCGTGCTCTTGGCTTTTGAAGGGCCGCCGGGGCTTAGTGCGCCACGCCCTTCCAGATGCGACGGTAGCTGGCGTAGGTCAGGCCCGCGAAGATCAACAGGAAGATCATCACGCCGAATCCGGCCTGCTTGCGCTCGACCATCTTGGGTTCCGACGTCCAGGCGATGAAGGCCGCGACATCCTTTGCGTACTGGTCCACCGTCTGGGGCGAGCCATCGTCATAGGTGACCTGGCCGTTCTGCAGGGGCGGCGGCATGGCGATGAAGCCGCCTTCCGGAACGTGGTCGTGGTCGCCGGTCCAGAACGGCGTCAGGTCGCCGGCCATATAGGGGTTGTAGTGCTGGCCCTCGCGGATCTGCAGACCGGCCGGCGCGGCGCGATACCCCGACAGCAGCGAATAGATGTAGTTGGCGCCGTCGTGACGCGCCTTGGCCATCACCGACAGATCAGGGGGCGCGGCGCCGCCGTTCCCCGCCGCCGCCGCCGTGGCGTTCGGATAGGGCTGGCGGAACTTATCGGCCGGCGTGGCGTCGCGCATGATCGCCTCGCCCGTCTCGCTGTCGATGTCCGGCACCTGGTTTTCTGCCGCCAGGGCCTTCACCACCGGATTGTCGTTCGGGTTCGGATACCTCGGGTTCCAGAACGGGCCGTGGGCGTCGCCCAGGTTCCGATAGTGCATGAGGTTCATGCTGTGACAGGCGGCGCAGACCTCGTGATAGACCTTGTAGCCGCGTTGCAGCTGGCCCTGGTCATAGACGCCGAACGGCCCCTCGAAGCTGAAGCCGCCCGAGCGCGGGTGCGCCGCGCCGCCGGCGGCCAGGGCCGGGGCGGCCGAAACCGCCAGGCCCAGCGCCACGGCCGCCGATGCGATGATCTTGGTCGTCGACACGGTGAGTTTCCCAATCATCATGACGCGCTCAGCCCTTCTTCTCGGGCGACGCCGGCGCGGCCGCCGCAATGGCGTCGGGCCCCGGCAACACGGGCTCGGAAATCGTCGCCGGGATCGGCAGCGGCGTTTCCTTCAGGCCCACCAGCGGCATGATCACCAGGAAGAAGACGAAATAGTACAGGGTGAACAGGCGCGTCAGCCACAGGTAGGAGTTCAGCTGACCGTCGAAGAGGGTGAAACTGGGCATGCCCGGGATAACCGGCGCGTCCGGCAGCTGTCCGCCGCACCAACCCAGGCCCAGGCCGACCACCAGGAAGATGATGAAGAAGGTCCGCATGGTCGGGCGGTAGCGCATGGAGCGCACCTTGGACGTATCCAGCCACGGCAGGATGAACAGCACGCCGATGGCGCTGAACATCGCCACCACGCCGCCGAACTTGTCGGGGATGGCGCGCAGGATGGCGTAGAAGGGCAGCATGTACCATTCGGGCACGATATGCGCCGGCGTCTGCAGCGGGTTGGCCGGGATGTAGTTGTCCGCGTGGCCCAGGGCGTTCGGCATGAAGAAGACGAACAGGGCGAACAGGATCAGGAACAGGATGATGGCGAAGCCGTCCTTGACCGTGAAATACGGATGGAACGGCACCAGGTCCTTCTTGGCCCGATCCTTGGGGATCAGGATGCCCACCGGATTGTTCTGACCCGCATGGTGCAGGGCCCACAGGTGCAGCACGACGCAGCCCAGGATGGCGAACGGCAGCAGATAGTGCAGAGAGAAGAAGCGGTTCAGCGTCGCATTGTCGATCGCCGGCCCGCCGCGCAGCCAGATCAGGATCGGCTCGCCGATGCCCGGGATCGCCCCGATCAGGTTGGTGATGACCTCGGCGCCCCAGAAGGACATCTGGCCCCACGGCAGGACGTAACCCAGGAAGGCGGTGGCGATCATCAGGAAGAAGATCACGCAGCCGATGATCCAGATCATCTCGCGCGGCGCCTTGTACGAGCCATAATAGAGGCCCCGCAGCATGTGCAGATAGACCGCGATGAAGAACATCGACGCGCCGTTGGCGTGGACGTACCGGATCAGCCAGCCGCCGTTGACGTCGCGCATGATGCGCTCGACCGAGGCGAAGGCCAGGTCGACGTTCGGCGTATAGTGCATGGCCAGCACGATCCCGGTGACGATCTGCGTCATCAGGCACAGGGCCAGGATGCCGCCGAAGGTCCACCAGTAGTTCAGGTTCTTCGGCGTCGGCAGCGACATGTAGTCGGCGCCGAAGCGGATGATGGGAAGGCGGCTGTCCAGCCACTTCTCGACGCCCGTCTTCGGGACGTAGGTGCTCTCGTGATCGCTCATGATCTCCCCAGGTCCTCAGCCGATCTTCACGCGGGTGTCGGACAGATATTCGTAGTCGGGCACGACCAGGTTCAGCGGCGCCGGACCTTTGCGGATGCGGCCGGACGCGTCGTAGTGCGAGCCGTGGCACGGGCAGAACCAGCCGCCGTAGTCGCCGGCCCCGAAGGTCGGCACACAGCCCAGGTGGGTGCACGATCCGATGACGACCAGATAGGGCTCGTGGCCGGGCTTGGTGCGTTCCGCGTCGGTCTGCGGCTGCTTCAGGTCCGGGGCGTGATCGTCGGCGATGACGCGTTGCAGTTCGGCCGGTGTGCGATAGCGCACGAACACCGGCTTGCCCTGCCACTTGATGACGACCTGCTGGCCTTCCTGAACCTTGGTCAGGTCGAACTCGATCGACGCCAGCGCCAGAGTGTCGGCCGCGGGGTTCATCTGGTTGATCAGCGGCCAGGCCACCATGACGCCCGCGCCGACGGCGGCGGCGCCTGCGGCGATGTGGATGAAGTCACGGCGATTGGGATCGCCGCTTTCGGGGCCGTGGGAGCCTTCAGAATGCACGACCGATTCGGCCACGTTTCACCTCTCGAACACCGCCCTCGCCTCTCCGGGAGCCTCCCGACCCGGCGTGGACCCACATGTACGAACCCGAAGGATCCCCGCCGGCCCGTGGCTTGCGGCCCCTCGCCGCAAGTTGCTGACGCTTCTTGAGAAACGTTCGCAAAACAGACCGCGACAAACCCCCAGGTCGCGCGTATTGGAGGCCTTAGAATGCGTCTCGCCCTTTTTCAACCGGACATTCCTCAGAACGTCGGCGCCTGCATCCGATTGTCGGCCTGCTTCGGCGTGGACCTGCACGTCATCGAGCCTGTCGGCTTTCGCTTCGACGACCGGGCGATGAAGCGCGCCGCCCTGGATTACGGCCCGCTGTCGCACATGACGCGTCACGCCGACTGGGACGCCTTCCAGCGCGATCGTCCTGCCGGCCGTCTGGTGCTCTTCACCACCCGAGGCGCCACGCGCCTCGACCATTTTGTCTTTCAGCCCGACGACACCCTGCTGTTCGGCAAGGAGACCGCGGGCGCGCCCGACCACGTCCACGCCGCCGCCGACGCGCGCGTCGTCATCCCCCTGCGTCCCGAAGCCCGCTCCCTGAACCTGTCCGTGACGGCAGGCATGGCCCTGTGGGAAGGCCTGCGCCAGACAGGCGGGTTCGGACCATGACCATGCGGCCGCCCCCGCCATCGGCGGAACCGCCGCGGCGGTGAGATCATTGAAGGGCTGGAGGTTGTCATGGTCCCCCTGCTGCTCGCCGCGGTTCTCACGCTGGACGCTCCGCCCGCGCTTTCCAAGCCGGTGCGGGCGGACATCCCCGCCAAGACCGCCTCCTATGACAGTCCTGCGCTGGAGGGCGTCATGGTCACGCTCGAGTGCACGGCGCGCGCCAGCGGTCGGGTCGAGAACTGTCATGTGCTGGCGGAGACCCACCCGGGCATGGGTTTCGGCGAAGCGGCGATCGCGCTGATGCGGGACGCACGGGTGGCCCCGGGCCCGACCGACATCCAGTTCGCCCGAACGCTTCAGTTCACGCCCTGACACGCTCGCTTCGTCGGATCGGCCGCTCGGGCGCCCTCGTCCGCAGCCGTCACGGCCGACGCCGCAGTTCCCAGTCGAGGGTCCACCGTCAGGGTCGGACCGTTTCCGACGCCTCGGTCGACACGGGCCGGTCGAAGCCGTCGAGAACCACGGCCTCGGCGGTGACAGCGGCGATCATGACATTGGCTTGCCAAACCTGACCGTCGCCGCGTCTCCAGAAACGAATCTGCACCGTGTCGTTGACTTGCGGCGAGGCGCTCAAATTGCTGCTCCGGTGGCCAAACTGCGAGTGGCGACCCCGTGATGACTCCAACCTCCGACCTCCGCTTTAGGAACTGAGGCAGCAGTGTTTTTCGGGCGCAGGCCATCATTCGACAGGTGTTCAACTACGCCATACGTGAGGACCTCGCCCAGACCAATCCGGCCACGGGTTGTCCGGCCTTTCACAGTTCAAGGCCCCGCCGCCGGATCTGGAAAGACTCGGTTCTGCGCCGCCTCTGGATGGCGCTCCAGAGCGATGAGCTGCGGATTCCCGAGGGAGACATCGTTCAGGCAGGACGCCCCGTCGCGTCGCCCTGAAGCGGGAATGTACGGAAACCGTCGCCTGAACGCCGTCATCGTCGCGATCAGCGCGCTCGTCTTCGCGCTTGCCCTCTGGCTCGTCCGCAGCCAGGAGACCGTCGACGACGTCGCATACATGCGGGCGATGATCCCGCACCATTCCATCGCGATCAGGACCAGCAGGCGAGCGCATATCGACGACCCCGAGGTTCGCAGGCTGGCGGACGGCATCATCGACGCTCAAGTGCGCGAGATCGCCGAGATGAAGCGTCATATCGCCCGGCTAAAGGCCGATCGCCGCGGTTCCGCGCCCCGACCTGGCGAGCGACCTGACGACGTGTAGCGATGGCGCATCCGGGCGCCGCCGATGATACGTCATCAAAAAACGGGCCGCTGGCGTTAGTCCGGAGAGAGCTCTGCCTCGCCGAACTCTGAGAGACGCTCGGTGACGATCGTCAGAATCGATGTCGCAAGTTCGATGTCGCCCTCGGATATGCCGTCGAGCAGCCGCGCCCGAAGCGCTGCGGCGCGGGGCTCGAAGGCTTCGATGGCGTCGGCGCCGCGCGCTTCGAGTTTGATCAGCCGGGCTCGCCCGTCCCCGATCATGCGCGTCCGGCTGACCAGCTGACGGTCCAGCAACGGACGCAGAATACGAACGACGCTCGATTCCGAGATGTTCATGCGGCGTGAAAGCTCGACCTGGGTGAGCCCCGCAGGCGTCATCGCCAGATGATAAAGAGGAATAAGCGAACAGCCCTCGTATCCGGCGGCTTTCGCCAACTGGTCCGTCGTCGCCTTCCAGAGTCTGACCGTCATTCCCATGCGCATGGCGAACTTGACGCGAACCTCTTCGGGCCCTCCCCCCGCGGCGATCATGCGGGCCCGCCGTCCGTCGCGGTTTCGGTTCTTCGGGAGAAGTGCATACAACGCCTGGGGGCGGATTCGTCAGTCAAGGGCTGCAACCTTCCGGGCGGCAGGAGTCGAGAGCAGGATGGTAACGCCGCCCGACGAGATTAAGCGCCTATCGGAGCGAAAAAACATATGACCATGTTCTTCCGGCCGCGAGAAAAGGATAGTGGCGAGACGACCGAGCTTCGCAGCATGCTGGCGGCCGTCGATCGGTCCCAGGCCGTCATCCAGTTCGATCTGGACGGGACGGTCAGGGAGGCGAACCGCAACTTCCTGTCGGTCATCGGCTATGATCTCGACGAGATCGTCGGCCGTCATCACCGCATATTCGTCGACCCGGCGGAGGCCCAGACCCCTGCCTACGCCGAATTCTGGCGCCGCTTGAACGACGGAGAGTTCGTCGCCGACAAATTCATCCGATACGGCAAGGGCGGCAAACGCGTGGTGATCGAAGCCAGCTACAATCCCATCCTCGACAGCGCCGGCCGGCCGTACAAGGTCGTCAAGTTCGCGATAGATGTGACCGCCGTCGAGGAAGAGCGGCAACGGCGCGCCGAAGCCGACCGGCAGGCGGCCGAAATCCAGGCCGCCGTCGTCAGCGGCACCGCCCGGGGGCTCTCGGCCATGGCCGCGGGAGACCTGTCCTATCGCATTGAGGACGACTTTCCCGGCGAGTACGCGGCCCTGCGCGACAACTTCAACCAGGCGATGACGGCCCTGGACCAGGCGATCAGCGTGATCGGCGCCAATGCGGAATCGATGCAGTCGGGCGCGCATGAGATCAGCAGCGCCGCCGAAGACCTGTCACGGCGCACCGAGCAACAGGCCGCCAGCCTTGAACAGACCGCCGCCGCGCTCGACGAGATCACCGCCACCGTCCGCAAGACCGCCGAGAACGCCCAGGCGGCCGACGACGTCGTGACGCTGGGCCGCAGCCAGGCCGAGACCGGGGGCGCCGTGGTGCAAAGCGCGGTCGCCGCCATGGGCGAAATCGAGCGATCCTCGGATCAGATCGGCCAGATCATCGGCGTCATCGACGAGATCGCCTTCCAGACCAATCTTCTGGCGCTGAACGCCGGCGTCGAGGCCGCCCGCGCGGGCGACGCCGGTCGCGGCTTCGCGGTCGTCGCCTCCGAGGTTCGCGCCCTGGCCCAGCGGTCCGCGGAATCGGCCAAGGAGATCAAGACGCTGATCTCGGCCAGTTCCGCCCAGGTCAAGGACGGCGTGGTGCTTGTGCGGCGGTCGGGCGAGGCGCTCGAGGGCATCGCAAGCCGGATCGAAGAGATCACGACCTTGATGGGCGAAATCCGCGCCTCGACCCAGGAACAGGCCGTGGGCCTGGCCGAGGTCAACACCGCCGTGAACCAGATGGACCAGGTCACCCAGCAGAACGCGGCCATGGTGGAGCAATCCACCGCCGCAAGCCTCAACCTCAGCCGCGAGGCGGCCGAACTGGCCGATCTGGTCGGCCGCTTCGCCGTCAGCGCGCGAGCGCCGGTCCGGAACGCGCCCCGCGATACGTCCGTCAGGCAAACCCAGGCGCGCGTCGAGGCCTTCGCGCGCGCCCGTGGGGCCGGCGGCGGTCGGCCTGCGCTTGTCGCGGTCCAACCCGACTGGGAAGAATTCTGATGACGGGCCGCGCACCGGGCCGCCTGACATCGGCGCCGCTGTTGGTCGCGCGCGCCCTGTCGTCACCAATGGATGGCGCCTCCGGCCTGGTGTCGTCATGGTCATCCGCGACGCGCGCATTGCGACTGTGAAGAGGCCGAAAGCGCCCGTCAGGGCGACGAGGCGCGGTCGATCCCGAGAGCCCGGGCGCTGCGCTGAACCACGGAACCGATCGTGGCGCCCTGGGCGAGCACCGAGAACAGCACCACCATATAGGTCGCCGCCACAATCAGATCCTTCATCGGTCCGGACGGCAACGACAGCGCCAAGGCGATGGATATGCCCCCGCGCAGACCGCCCCAGGTCATCACCGGAAAGGCCAGGCCGATCGGGAGCAGGCGACGCCAGAACAGCAAGGGCGCGCCCACCGAGACGGCGCGGGCGGCAAGCACCAGGGGGATGGTGAGCAATCCGAGGGCCAGGAGGCCGAAGCGATCCGCCAACACGACCGCCTCAAGACCGATCAGCAGAAACAGCACGGCGTTGAGGATTTCGTCGACCAAGGCCCAGAACTTCAGGACGTAATCCTTTGTTGTGTCGCTCATGGCGCGGCTGACGCCGGGATTGCCGACGATCAGACCGGCCACGGCCATGGCGACCGGACCGCTGATGTGAAGCGCCGTCGCCAAGGCGTAGCCGCCCATCACGGTCGCCAGGGTGATCATGACCTCCACCGAATAGTCGTCGATGGCCTTCATGGCGCGATAGGCGATCCAGCCCGCGGCCGCGCCGAGAAGCGCGCCGCCCAGGGCCTCGATGGCGAACATCTCCGCGGCATGAGACAGGGAGAAGGCCTCCCCGCCCACCGCGCTGGCCAGGAGGATCGAAAAGACGACCACCCCCACGCCGTCGTTGAAGAGGCTTTCGCCTGCGATGGTCGCCTGCAGGGTCGGGGGAACCTTGGCGGTCTTGAGCACGCCCATCACGGCCACGGGGTCCGTCGGGCTGATGAGGGCGCCGAAGACGCAGCACCAGAGCAAGGGCGCGTCGATCGCGAACAGGCCCGCCAACGCCTTGAGCCCCAGGCCGACGAGCACCGTCGAGGCGGCCACGCCCAGGGTGCTGAGCACGGCGATCTGCCATCGGCCGCGGCGCAGCTGCTCCAGATCGACATGCAGGGCGCCCGCGAAGAGGAGGAACGACAGCATGCCGTTCATCAGGGTGTCGTGAAAGTCGATGTCCTCCAAAAAGGCGCTGACCTGCGTCGAGACATTGCTGCCCTGAAAGACGGCGTCCGCCGCGATGACCGCCAGGGACGCCAGGGCGCCCATCAGGGTCAGGGCCACCGTGCCCGGCAACCGCAGATAACGGTGGTTGATCCAGCCGAGGAGCGCCGACAGAACGATCAGCACGGCGGCGGCGTCGAAAGGAGACAAGGAGAGCAGCATCATCGGAAACCCATCTCGCCGGATCGGAGGTCGACCCAGCCTACGCCCGTTCGTTCAGGCAACCACCTCTCGCCGCCGTCGGCGCCCTCCCATGCCCTTCCCCCGTCCGACTCCGCCGCTGTTCGACATTTGGTCGAGCGTGTGGCGCGTCCTTGGGCCGCTCGGGCCGCCGCCCCGCGGCGGGAGGGAACCGCCGCGCCTGCGAGACCATTGAAGCAACGGAGGTTGGACATTGGTGCCCCTGCTGGTCGTCGCCGTTCTCGCGCTCAACGCCTCTCCGTCGGCTCTCAAGCCGGCGCGGTTGGATATGCCTGTCAAGACGCCCGCGTCCGAGGCGCCGATGCTGAACGGCGTCATGGTCACGCTGGAGTGCAGGGCGCGATCAAATAGTCGGGTCGAGGACTGTCACGTGCTGGCCGAGACTCACCCGGGCCTGGGGTTCGGCGAAGCCGCGATCGCGCTCATGCGGGACGCACGGGTGCGCCCGGGCCGACCGACATCCAGTTCGCGCGAACCGTTCAGTTCACGCCCTGACGGTCCGCCCCTTGGGATCGGTCGCTTCGGCATCCTTCGGCTCGCGTCGTCAGGGTCGGCCACGGACCTCCCAGTCGAGGGTCCACCGCCCGGGACCAAAGCGCTTTAATTCAGACACCTCCGCCGACACGGGGCGGTCGAATCCGTCGAGCACCACCGTTCCCGAGGTGACGGCGGCGATGGTGACATTGATTTGCCAGAACGGGCCGTGCCCGCGTCGGGAAAACCGGAGCTGCACCGTCTCGTCGACTTGCGGGGAGCCGTTCAAGGCAGCCTCTCGTGGTCGCCGCCTGCCAGCTCGGAGGCGAGGCCCTGGCGAAACGGGATGGTCATGGTTCGCCGAACTCCAGGAAGGCGGCTTTATCGGATCGCCGTTCTATCGCCTCCTCTTGGGATCGGCCAGCCGCGAGGGCGACAGGCAAGCGCGCATTGGTGGGGGACAGTCGGCGGAGTTGCAGAGAGGCGCGATCGACCGACTCGGTCTTGCGGGCGAACGCGCTCGCGTCACCGATGCTGGAGGTAGAGCCCCGTGCCTGCGCTCCGGCTCGAGCCAGGCGGGAGGAATGTCGATGACGCCGAGAAACGTCGGCGAGACCTTGGGGAAGCTGAGGCCGTGAAGATCGCCACCTTCAACGTCAACGGCGTCAATACGCGACTGTCCACGTTGCTGCGTTGGTTGGAGGAGCGCCGGCCGGACGTGGTCTGTCTCCAGGAGCTGAAGGCGCCCCAGGCGCAGTTTCCAGCCCGCGCCCTGAAAGACGCCGGCTATGACGCCGCCTGGGTCGGGGAAGGACGCTGGAACGGCGTCGCTCTGCTGTCGCGCATCGGCGCGCCCGTGGTGACGCGGCGCGCGCTGCCCGGCGATCCGGCCGACGCCCAGGCCCGCTACATCGAAGCGGCGGTGGCCGGGGTGCTGGTCGGCGGCCTTTATCTGCCGAACGGCAATCCGCATCCGGGACCAAAGTTCGACTACAAGCTGGCGTGGTTCGAGCGGCTGATCGCCCACGCGGCGTCACTGCTAGAGAGCGGCGCGCCCGTGGTGCTCGCCGGCGACTTCAACGTCGTGCCCACCGAGGCCGACATCTACAACAGTCGCTCATGGAAGAAGGACGCTCTGCTTCAGCCTGAGAGCCGCGCCGCCTGGGCCGGGTTGGTCGGCCAGGGCTGGACCGACGCCCTTCGGGAACGTTTCCCGCACCAGCCGCCCTGGACCTTCTGGCAGTATTTCCGCCAGGATTGGGAGCGCGACGCCGGTCTGCGCATCGACCATCTGCTGCTCAGCCCGGCCCTGGCGGACGCCGGCGTGGATCGCCATGTGCGCGGGTGGGACAGGGCGAGCGACCATGCGCCGGTCTGGATCGAACTGGAAGGATAGAATGGCGCAACGGCCGAAGGCCCCTGCCCGCCTGAATGCGGCGAATCTGACGACGCTCGGCGCGCCACGGCTCGCGGAACTGCTGACCGAGGCGAGCACCGGCGACGCCAATCTGAAGCGACGGTTGCGGCTGGAACTGGCGGCGGAGGCCGGCCCCGATCGGCTGGCGGCGGAGATCGACAAGCGCATCGCCGCCCTGGCGGCGGCGCGCGTCCGCGTCTCGTGGCGCAAGCGCGGCGAACTGATCCGCGATCTGGAGACCCATCGTCGCATGATCGTGGACCGGTTGGCGCCGGCGGATTCGCGCGCCGCCTTCGCCAGCCTGCTGGCCTGGTTCGACCTGTTCGCCGGCCTGTCCGCGCGGGTGAAGGATCCGCGCGGCGAACTGATCTTCGCCTTCGAGGATGCGGCGCCCGACCTCTGGACGCTGGCCGCCGCCGCCGTCGAAAACCCGGCCGCCCTCGACGCCCTGGCGGAGGCGGTGGGTCTGCGGCCGCAGGATTACGCGCGCTGGATCGGCGCCGCCGGCGACACCCTCACCCCGGACGTCGCCCGTCGTGTGCTGGACGTCCTGCCGGCCGCCGTTCGGAGCGCCCGCCCGGCGCGCGGCGCGATCCGACGGCTGGCGGACCGCGCCGGCGACCTGGACCTGTGGCTGTCGCTGGCGACGCCCGAGGAGAAGGGCTCGCCCGACTTCGCCGCCGGCGCGGCGCGTCGCCTGCTGGCGGACGGGCGGGTCGCCGAGGCGCGCGCCGCGGTGGAGGCCGCGTTGCGACCCTCGCCGGCGAACCGTCGCTGGACTTTTGGCCGCAGTCCGGCCGCCGGGCGTCCGACGCTGACCCCGGCCTGGGAACTGGCGTCGATCGACGTGTTGGAGGCCGAAGGACAACGGACCGAAGCGCAGGATCTGCGCTGGTCGATGTTCGAGCGAGACCTGTCGCCGCAGCCCTTGCGCGACTATCTCGTCCGCCTGCCGGACTTCGAAGATGTCGAGGCGCTGGATCGCGCCTTCGCCCACGCGGCCGCCGCGGACGATTTCGGCGCGGCGCTCGGCTTCCTGATGGACTGGCCCGCCCACCGGGAGGCCGCCGCCCTGATCCTGGAGCGGCGGCGCGAGGCCCAGCGAACTTGGCCGCGCAAGGCGGAGTGGGCGGCGCATCTGCTCCAACGTTATCCCGAGGCGGCGGAGGCGCTGGGCTGACCACCTGGAGACGCCGGGCTTCAGCTCGTGAACCGGACCCGGGGTCGGGGTCAGGGAGCGAACCAGAGCCCATAGCGACACCCCCGAGGCCGACGGGCGTCTGGCGGAAGGCGTCCGCCATAAGCGTAATCCGATTGCGTCACCAACGACGACGAACGGTCAACCTCGCTTCTCGCGGCCGACGTTCGATCGCCAGACGCTCGTACTCCGGTCGCGAGGCGGCCCAGAGAGCGCCGGCGTCGTCGAAAAGGTTTTCGACGCGCGCGACGACTTCCCAGCCCGATGCGACCCAAGATAGATCCAGGTTCACCACGCCCGAGCCTGGAACCCGCTCGTAGAACAGGTCACTGCGATCGAATAGAGAGCCGCTGTCGCCGACGTAGACGCCTTCGACCTCGACAGCGAAGGATCGGTCGCCCGCCAGCCTCCAGCGTCGTTGCATTGAAGCGGACAGCCTGACGTCCGGCTCGTAGGGAATGCGATCCCCCACCTTGCCGGTCAGATCGAACCGGGCCCCCATAGAGACGTTGCTCAGACGCGCGTCGATCAGGCTCGCGGACCATCGCACCGTCCACGCCGTCCCCGCCCGCCACTGACCTTCCACCTCCGCGCCGCGAATGGTCGCCTCGCCCGCGTTCGCGATCAAGTTGAAGTTCGGAATGCGCGCGGCGACCTGCATATTGCTCCAGACCACTTGGAAGAGAGCCAGATCGACGAGCAGGCGCCCGTCGCGGGCCGTGGTCTTGGCGCCCAATTCGACATTGCGGGCCCTATCCGCGGAATAGCCGACCAATTCGGCGGCCAGTCCCGGCGTGTTGTTGACCCCTCCGGGGCGAAATCCTTCGGCATACTGGGCGAAGACCATCGCGTGATCCGTCAGTTTCAGGCTGGCGCTCGCCGTCGTGACCCAGCCCGAGGCGACAGTGCGGCGTCGCGTCTCTGGGCCCGCCAGGGAGGCGTTGATGTAGCTCGTGATCTCCACCTGGCTGCGCGATGTCTTGTCGTAGCCGTAACGCCGACCGCCAAGCCGGAAGGTGAGATCGGGGGTTGGAGACAAGGCGACCTGGCCGAAGACCGCCGTCTGCCGCAGGTCGACCCCGCTTGAACGCTGGAAGATCGGAGTCAGCGGCGTCAACGGCTCTCCTGTGTCGGCGCCGGCCATTACAGTCGCACTGACCGAACGATCACGCCGATCCTCGTAGAAGGCGCCGAGAGTCCAGCCGAGCGGCGAACCGGGATTAGAATCGATCCGGACTTCTCCGATCGAGGCCTCGACCTCCATCGGCTGGCGGCCGACCAAAGGCATGACCCCGTCGATGTAGGCCCGATAAAGCGCCAACTGGGCCGCATCGCAGGTCGTCGTGATCCCGTTGTATCGCGGGCAGTAGAGCCCTTCGCGTCGCGCCAGAAGCGCACCCAGGCTGGTGTCGATGAATTTGGTCGACCGCCAGTCGTACCGAGCCAGATTGGCCGTGATCCGACCAAGTCCGCTGTCCTGCCGCACTTGCAGCGACATGAGGTCGAAGCGGTTCGGAAAAGGCAGATGGGCATAGGCGTCCGACAATCGCGACCCCACCGCGGGATTGACCATGGACGAGTCCCGCACCGTCTGGTCCTGGGCCATCACCACGCCGGTCAGCAGCGTCCCTGGGCGGGGCGTCCAGGCTGCGGACACCCGAGCACCCTGGGTCTTCACGGCATTCACGTCGTCGGCCTCAAGCCGGACATTGTCGACATGGCCCGGCCGGACTTCTCGCCATCCGACCAGGCGCAGCGCCGCTTCCTGGCCGAGAGGAAGGTTGGCCATGGCGCGCAGACCGCCGCCTTGCCCGCCTCCGTCAAGCCAGGTCAGCCCCGTCTGCACATCGGCGGACGTCACACCCAGGACCGGGGTCGCATAAAGAAGCCGGACCGCGCCGCTCATCGCCCCGCCGCCGAACAGCGAGCCCTGCGGCCCCTTCAGGATTTCGATCCTCTCCAGATCGTAAAGGTCGAGGTCCGGGGTGATGGAGCTGGGATCCGAAGTGGCCGAGTTCGGACCGGTGACGGGTGTCTCGCCCACGTAGAGGGCGACGGTGTTTTCCCCCGCGCTTTGCATGCCACGCAACGACAGGCGCCGCTGGCCAGTGTTGACCTCGGTCTGGGACAGCCCCGGTGCGAGGACGGACAGTTGCGACAGGCTGCTGTTGGAACCAACCGCGTTCGCGGGAATGGCGATCAGGCTGATCGGGGTGCGAGAGGCCGCGCTCTCTCGGCGCAAGGCCGTCACCACAACCTCCTCCAGCAGGGCGAGCTCGCCGCCGATCAGCCGCTTTGGCGCGGCGGCGGCAGGCATGGCCCGGCGCAACAGGATCGTGCGTCCGTCATCCGAGGCGACCTCCAATCCCGACCCCGAGATCAGGCGGGCCAAGGCGCCGCGCACCGTGTCCCTTCCCCGGACGGCGGGCGTGGTCCATCCCCCCTCCAGGTCGCCCGGGGCCAGAACCTGCACCCCCGCTTGACGCCCGAACATGGGAAGGGCCTGCGCCAGAGGCAGGCTTGGCACATTGAATACGGCGGTGGACGTCGACTGGGCCAACGCGGGTGTGCACGCCAGAGCCGCCGCGAACGCAAGCGCTGCGGCGCGCACAGACCGGGCTACCCGCCGGTGCGCCATGAACCTGCACCCCCAATCGCGGCGCCGATGCGGGGAGGCGCATCGGGTTGTCGCCGGACCGTCACGAACACTTCACTGATGCGGCGCGCGCGGCAAGCCGGAGAGGACGCCGCGCGCCCATTTCCGGAGACGGCCGTCTCCCGGAAATCACATCGTCGTCCTTCAGATGAAGGTGATCGTCTCCGCCTGGGACCAGACGCGGGTCTGGATGTCGATCATCTGCTGTTTCAGGCGGGTCCAGTCGACGCCGATCATCTGGCCATCATGCTTCAGCATCCGGCCGGCGACCCAGACGCTGTCGATGTCCGACATGCGCGCGAAGTTGACGACACGGTCCGCCAGTCCGCCAATATGGGGAAAGTTGAAGCGGTCGGTGTCGAGCAGCACCAGGTCGGCGCGTTTGCCGACGGTGATGGCGCCGGCCACGTCGCCATGCCGGATGCCGCGGGCGCCCAGACGGGTGGCGTAATCCAGCACGTCCTCAGACTTGTACTTCGCCGCCTCGGCCGCGCCCTCGTCCGACAGATACATGCTCCAGAAAGCTCCGCGGACATGTTCGAAATACTCCTCGGTCAGGGCCACGCCGACATCGATGCCGATGCCGGTGGCGACCCCCGCCCGACGCGCGCGCCAGTGGCTGGAGAGGCCGCGTCCGGCCGCGCGATAGGGGAACTCCCCGACAGCCGAGGCGCAGTGCATGGCGCCGACGCGCGCCATGATGGCGAACTCGTCGTCCGTGATCTGGGCGCCGTGCGAGCCATGATATTCCGGCCCGAGAAGGTCCGCCTCGTACAGGTCCAGGATGCCGCTGCCGCGATGACCGTAGGTCCCGGCAGGATAGGGCGTGCTGGGCAGGCCGGCGTGATGGGCGATCATCTTGAGGCCAAGGGCCCGCGCCCGCCCGATCTCCTTGTCGCGGATGACGTCCAGCGGCTTGCCGTAGCTTGAGTTGGACATCGCCACGCCCATCTGCAGCGGGGCCGAGGCGTCGGATAGCACGTCCGACATCACTTTCTCGATGGTCCGCCAGTGGCGGTCGGTGGTGTATTCCTCCCGCATCGCCGCGGCCTCGGCGAGCGACACCGTGTCGCCCGGGCCGTAGGTGATCGTGTGCGAGTCCTGATACGCGAACCAGCCGGCCACACCCGAGTCCTTAAGGCCGCGCGCGGCGGCCAGCGCCCGCGCCTCGTCCTGCTGACCGTGGGCGTAGTCCAGGACGCCGGTCACGCCGCTGTCGATGCACTGCAGGCCGCCGATGTAGTTGGCCATGTAGTGGTCCTCGGGCGTGAGGCACGCCATGACCTTCATCTTCCATGACTGATAGGTGCCGTAGCGGGCGGGCTCGGTCTTCACGAGGCGTCCGGCCTCGATACATTCCCACACGTGCCGGTGGCCGTCGTTCATGCCCGGCATCAGGATCTTGCCGGTTCCATCGACGACCACGGCGTCGCTAGCGGAGATGCCCGGCTGAATAGCGGCGATCCTGCCGTTTTCGATCAGGACGTCCGTCGCGGTCATTTCACCGAGCGCCGGATCCATGGTCAGCAGGTCGGCGCCTTTGATCACATAGCGGCGGGGGGTCGTTCGGGTTTGGCGGGTCGCGGCGGCCTGGGCGCCGGTGGCGTTGCCCAGACCGGTAGAGACGGCGGCCGTGACGGCGGCCGAGAAGCTGAGGAAGTCCTTGCGGGTGAAGCCTTGCATCGATGTATCGCTTTCGACTGGAATAGAAAGGAAGGGCGGCGACCGCGCGGTCGCCGCCGGCCGAGCCCTAGAAGCGGCGGCGCAGGTTCACGCCCACAGTGCGCGGCGGAATGCTGAAGGTCAGTTGTTCGTAGGTCGCCTGAGAGGACACTTTCACCTTGCCGACTTCGTCGAACAGGTTGTTGACGAAGACGTAGGCGCCCCAGCCGTCGCCCTCCACGCCGCCTCGAATATTGACGTTCGAGAAGTCGCCCATGGTTTCGTAGTATGGGCTGGTCGGGCGGAACGTGGAGGTCGACTCGCCCGTGTAGGCGTAGTCCAAACGCACCATCCCATCGAAGCTCTGGGTCACCGGCCAGGTGTAGTCGGCGGCGAAGGCCGCCTTGAAGTCCGGCTCGTTGGGAATGGTGTCCCCGGCCCGGCCAGCCGCCACGATCAGGCCCGTGGTCTGGTCGGTGTCCAACTTGCCGTCCACCAAGCCCATCGATCCCGTCAACGACAGGCCCGGCAACGGACGCGCCGCCGCCTCGATCTCCAGCCCCCGGATGGTCGAGGCCCCGACATTGGCGATGAAGCTGTAATTCGGAATGCTGGCCGCGATCTGCATGTCTGCCCATTTGATCTCGTAGGCCGAAGCGTTCAGCGTCAATCGACCGTCGAACCAGCTGGTCTTTGCGCCGATCTCGTAGCTTTCCAGGCTGTCCGACGCGTAGGGGATCAGGTCAGGCGTCAGGCCCGGAGTGTTGTTGATCCCGCCGGGCCGAAAGCCCTCGGAGTATTGCGCGTAGACCATGGCGTTGTCGGCGATGTCGTAGCTGATGTTCAGCCGGCCGACCCATCCATCGGAATCGCTGTTGTAGGTGCTGAGCGGTCCGGCCACGGAGGAGTTTATGTAGCTGGTCATCAGCACCTGGGACTGGGACTCCTTTTCGTACTGATAGGCCCGCGCGCCCACCGTCACCTTGAGCCCGTCCAGCACCTCATAGGTCGCTTCGCCGAACAAGGCCTTCTGTGTCAGGTCGACGGCCACGAAGCGCGAGAAGTTGTAGACGATGGGCATGTAGACCTCGCCCGAGATCGGATCGACCTCGACGGTCGAACTGGTCGCGTCGTCGCTGCGGCTTTCGTAGAAGGCGCCGACCGTCCAGGTGAGAGCCCCGTCGCTGTTGGAGGACAACCGCGCTTCGTGAATCTTGGCCTCGACGTGCATCGGCTGGTAGCCGCTGAGCGGAAAGACCGAGTCGATGTAGGCGCGATAGTTGGCGAGCTGGGTCGCATTGCAGGCGCCCGTGATGCCGTTGTAGCGCGCGCAGAAGCTGCCCGCCTGACGCGCCGACAGCGCCGCCAGACTGCCCTCGATGTATTTGGTGGCGTCCCAGCTATAGTAGGACGTCGTGCCATTCAGCGTCGCCCAGCCCAGGTCCCACTCGGCCGCCAGGTTGTAGAGGGCGAACTCGTTCGGGAACGGCTGCTTGTGATAGTTGTTGTTCTTGTAGGTCCCGACGCCCGGCGTCCAGCCGTTGGTGTCTTCGGCGGTCTGGTTCTGAAGCGTGATCAGGCCGGTGACCTTGAAGGATTCGCTCGGCGTGAAGGCCAGCATGAGCCGTCCGCCGTAGGACCGGGCTTCGTTGATGTCCTCCTGACCCAAACGGACATTGTCGACATAACCGCCGCGCAGTTCGTCATAGAGCACCAGACGCGCACCCAGCAGGCCCTCCATGATCGGCACATTGACCATGCCGCGCACGCCATAGCCCTCGCTGCCGCCGTGTATGGTCGAACCCGTCAGATCGACCGCGCCCTCATAGCCGTCGACGTCCGCTTCATTGAAGACCACACGAAACGTGCCGCTCATCGAACCCGATCCAAACAGGGTGCCTTGCGGTCCCCGCAGCACCTCGACTCGGTTCACGTCGAACATGTTCAGGTCCGGCGTGATGCTGCTCGGATCCGAAGTCGCCGAGTTCGGGCCGGTGATCGGCGTCTCGCCGAGATAAAGGCCCACCGTGCTCTCGCCCGCGCTCTGGACCCCGCGCACGGAGATACGGCGCTGCCCGGTGTTGCCCTCGGTCAGGTTCAGGCCGGGCACGGAAGAGACGATGTCCTGCACCGTCGTCGCCCCCATGTTCAGCAGGGCCTCGCCGCTCATGGCGGTGATCGACAACGCGGTGTCCTGGAGCCGCGTCTCGCGCCGCAGGGCGGTGACGACAATTTCCTCCACCTCGGCCGCCTCGTGCTGCCGCACGCCCTCTTGGGCATGGGCGGACAGCGGCAGCAGGAAGCCCAAGGTGGCGCCGCAACAAAGCAGGCGCCGGCGAAGCGTGAGTTTGATCATCGGTGTTCCCCTTGCCGGGAACGACCGATCGCCGCCCCGACTGAGAACCCGGATGCGTGGCCTTCAGACTTCCGCCATCGGATCGATGAAAAAAATCAGGACGCGGTCTTCGAGAGCGTGATGCGATCCGGCGTGACCGACAGCGACAAGTTAGAGATCACCGCCACCGACCGCGCGAAGCCCTCCGGGTCGCGTGCCGCGAACAGGCCGGTCACCCGTTCATCCCGCGCACGGCCCTCGACCACAAGCAGGCGCTGGTTGTAGCGGCCGAATTCCGCCGCCGCCTCCGCGAGGGTCGCGTTTTCCAGCGCGATCATGCCCGAACGCCAGGCTTCGGCGCGGGCGACGGCCGCTTCGTCCAGATGCACGCGGTGCTGCATGGCGCCCTCAAGGATCACGACCTGTTCGCCGCCCTCTAGCGTGTGGCCGCGACCATCGCGGTCCGTCACCCGGACAACGCCGCCGAGCACGGTCAGGACCGCGCGATTCTCGACACGCCTCAGATTGAAGGCCGCCGTCTCGCCCTCGATCCGCGTCTTTTGGAAAGGCACAACGAAAGGCGCCGATCGGCACTCCACCATGATCTCGCCCTGCAGCGGTTCGATACGGCACAGGCCGCCCGCCTGTTTGGCCCGGATCCGGGTCTCGGTGTTGAGGACCACCCTGACCCCGTCGCCGAAAGCCAGGGTTCGCGTCTCTCCCCGATCCGTGGCATAGGATGGATCGACCGACGTCATCCATGCCCCCGCGACGCTCAAGACGCCGACGCCGGCGGCCAATCCTCCCATCATGGCCCACCGCCGGTTGAGCCCGGGGGATCGCGCCGACCGCGGCCGGGCGCCGACGACGGATTGCTCGTAGGCCGTGGCGATGGCTTCGGCTCGCGCAAGCGCGCCGAGATGGCGGACATCCTCAGCCAGCCACGCGTCCAGCGCCGACCGCTCGTGAGCGGTCGGCTCGCGGCCGTCCAAGCGGGCGACCCATTCTGCGGCCGCCTGGTCGATACTGTTCATCCGGTCAGGATCCACGGTGGCCTTGGCGCTCGCGGAGCGCCGCGTTTCCTTTTTGGGGCGTAGATACTTCAACCCCAGGCTTTCCGCCATCGCCTTCGCGCAAAGATTGCATCAGCAGCTTCAGCGCCTTGCCGATGTGTTTTTCGACCGTGTTTTCCGACACCGCCATACGGGCCGCGATCTCCCTCTGACTCAGCCCCTCGACCCGTCTTAGAAGGAAGGCCTCACGGACGCGGTCCGGCATCTTGGCCAGCAGTTGATCCGCCTTACGCAATTCGTCACGCAGCACGCTGGCGGCCTCAGGCGACGCATCCTGGGCGACCGGGTCCTGCGTCGCCCCGAACGCCTGGAAACTCACGATCCGGTCTCGCCGCGCCTGTTGGAGCACGATCGAGCGCGCGGTCTGAAAAAGATAATTCTTCGGCCTACGAATGTGGTCTACGCTCGGAAGGGAGGCCAGAACGGCGTACGCCTCCTGCACGATGTCGTCGGGATCGACGCTCGACGCGCGCCAGCCAAGCCAACTCCGAAGGCTCCGTTCATGCGGCAGGATTTCGCTCGCAAGCCAGCGCGCGCGCTGGCGGCGCTGCTCATGGTCCGGCCGGTTCGCTGGCGTCGCCGTCATGCCCCCACTTCCTGTCCCCCGGACAGTGAAGACATGAAACCTTCGCACTTGCAGCAAAAAACAGCCATTCCCGGCTTGACGACTTGTGCGCCGGCGGGACCGCACCCGTCCTCCAAGATAAGATGTCCACTGGGTCGAACCCGGCCCGGTCAACGAGGTTCCCGGTATGGGGCCCGGCACGGACATCGGCTGCCGCGACCTCCTATATCTCGCGGGAGGCCCCCGCTGAATGCAGACGCCTCCCGAAGTTTCAGACCTGGGCCAGCCCGCCGTCGACGAAGACCTCGCCGCCGGTCATGAAGCTGGAATCCGCCGAGGCGAGAAAAGCCGCGACCGCCCCGGTCTCGGCCGGGTCGCCCATACGGCCCAGAACCGTCGAGGCGCCGATCGCGGCGAGCCCGTCTTCGCCCAGCACGTCGCGGGCCAGCTCGGTCGTCGTCGGTCCGGGCGAAAGGACGTTGACCCGGATGCCTGTGCCCTTGAGGTCGAGCGCCCAGGTCCGAGCGAGATTGCGAACGGCCGCCTTGGTCGCGCTGTAGATGCTGAAGGCCGGCGTGCCCATGACGCCGGTGCTCGACCCGGTCAGGATGATCGAACCGCCCTCGGACATCAGCGGCAGGGCCTTCTGGACCGTGAAGACCGTGCCCTTCACATTGACGTCGAAGATCTGGTCGTAGTGCTCGGGCGTGATCTCGCCGAGCTTGGCGAAATCACCGGTGCCTGCGTTGGCGAACAGGACGTCGAGCCCCCCGCGTTCGGCTTTCACCGTCTCGTACAACCGGTCGAGGTCAGCGGCGTCGGTGATCGATCCCGCGACGGCCCGCGCATTGGGGCCCAAACCCTCGACGGCGGCCTCGAGCTGGGCCTGACGACGGCCGAAGAGGTAGACGAAGGCGCCTTCCTCCACAAAGCGTCGCGCGGCCCCCAGGCCGATGCCGGTGCCGCCTCCGGTGATGACGGCGGTCTTGCCCTGAAGTCTGGTCATTCTTGTGTTCCTTGCTTGAGTTGCAGGGAACTGGAGAGACGCCTACCTATCGGCAAGTATGCACCTTTTGGTAAGCGCCCAGAAAAATGACCTCGACCTCCGACGACAGTTGCGCCGCCCCCGCCTGCAGCCCGACCCTACCCGGCTTCACCTGCGGCCTGGACGCGACGCTGCGGGTCATTTCGGGCAAGTGGAAGCCGTTGATCCTCTACTTCCTCGCCCAAGGCGGACCCACGCGGTACGGCGAGCTGCGGCGCGCCATCCGCGACGTCAGCGACAAGGTCCTGATCCAGCAGCTCAAGGAGTTGGAAAGCGACGGCCTCGTGAAGCGGACGGACTACAAGGAGGTCCCGCCCCGGGTGGATTACAGCCTGACGCCGCTGGGCCGGAGCCTATCGCTGGCGCTCGTGCCCCTTTGCACCTGGGGGACGGAGAATATGGACGCCGTTCAGCAGGTCTTCGCGCAACGGGCGGCCTGGGCGCGATGATCTATCCGCAAGGCGTCGTCTAAGCCGCGAAGGCCGCCAGCTCTTCCGGGGCGCCGGTGGGGAAGGCCTGCTTCAGGTGGTCCAGGAAGGCGGTCACTCTGGCGCTGAGAAGCCGACGCGACGGATACAGGGCCCACAGGGCAATCTGGGGCGCATCGGCGTCCCCCCAGGACATCAGCCGTCCTGACGACAGTTCGCGGCTGACCAACGAGATCGGCAGGCGGGCGACGCCGGCGCCGCTCATCGCCGCGTCCCGGACCATGATCATCGACGAAAGGCTGAGCGTCGGCGCGATCGGGACGACCGAGCGCTCTCCCGAGGGGGCGACGGTCGTCCAGGATGTCGCCTGTTCGAAGCCGCCTCGGACGACAGCCGGCGCCGGAGTATCCTCCGCCGGACGCTCGAGCCCTGGCGCGGCGACCACGACCAGACGGTCCCGCAGGATGATCCGCCCGACCAGCGTCGCGTCCGAATCCGGGTTGACGCGGATGACCAGGTCATACCCTTCCTCGACCATGTCCACGGGACGATCCTCGGTGGCGACCTCCAGCCGCACCTCCGGATAACGCACCGCGAAATCGGCGGCGAGGCGGCCCATGGCGATCTGGGAAAAGAGCAGCGGCGCGCTGATGCGCATTCGGCCTCGTGGGACCTCCCCACCCGAAGCGACGGCGGCGGTCGTCTCCTCCAGATCGGTCAGCAGGGCGGAGGTCCGCCGGAACAGCGCTTCCCCGTCCTGGGTGAGCTTGAGCGAACGCCCGCCCCGCTCGAACAGCCTCAAGCCCAGGCTCGCCTCCAGATCCGCAACCCGGCGGGACAGGGTCGCCTTCGGGCGGGACGCGGCCCGCGCCGCGCGGCCGAAGCCGCCGTGGCGGGCGACGAGGGTGAAGTCCGCCAGAGCCAGCAAATCCATCTGTTCCACCTGCGAGACAGCACGTTCCAAATCAGCGCCTATCGAACCGGATTTGGATCACTGATCTTGCGGGCTGTCCACCACCCCCATCCGGAGATTTCTCATGACCATCCTCGTCACCGGCGCCACCGGCCGTGTCGGCCGCCACGTCGTCCAGAACCTGATCGATCGCGGCGCCGCCGTGCGGGTCCTCGTGCGCGACACCGCCAAGGCCGATTTTCCGGCCCAGGTAGAGGTCGCCCACGGCGGCCTGCTCGACCTAGACGCGCTGCGCGCTGCCATGAGCGGCGTGCGCACCCTGTTCCTGCTGAACGCCGTCGCCGGCGACGAATTCACCCAGGCGATCATCGCCCTCAACATCGCCCGCGAGGCCGGCGTCGAGCGCGTCGTCTATCTGTCGGTGTTCGGGGCCGACCGCGCCGTCAATGTCCCGCATTTCGCGGTCAAGGCCGGCGGAGAGCGCATGCTCGAACAGATGGGCTTCAGCGCCACCCTTCTTCGGCCCGCCTACTTCATCGACAACGAGGTCATGATCCAGGACGTGATCCTGAACCATGGCGTCTATCCGATGCCGATCGGCGGCAAGGGCGTGGCGATGGTCGACGCGCGCGACATCGCCGAGGTCGCGGCGATCGAGCTCATCCGCCGCGACGCGAGCGACGTCCTGCTGCCCCTCACGACCCTGAACCTCGTCGGTCCGGATACCCTCACGGGCGCCCGGCTCGCCGAGATCTGGTCCGAGGTTCTCGACCGCCCCGTCGTCTATGGCGGCGACGATCCCTCCGCCTTCGAACAGAACCTGGGGACCGTCATGCCGCAATGGATGGCCTATGAGATGCGCCTCATGGCCGAGCGCTACGTCAGCGACGGCATGGTCCCGGAGCCGGGCGACGTCGAACGCCTGACGGACCTGCTCGGCCGGCCGCTACACACCTATCGCGACTTCGCCGTCCGCATCGCCGCCGACGCCGCGGCCCGCTGACCTTTCGACCGGAGAGACGACCATGATCCATGCGACCGCCGCCGTGCCGGTGAACCCCGCCGGCCAGACCGTCCTTACCCGCGCCCAGGTCTGGGCCGGTCTGGAACTGAAGGCGCGCGACGCCCGCCTCTTCCTTCCCGAGGGCCTGTGCACCCGCTGCGAGGTGATCGAGGAGACCCCGACCCACCTTGTCCGGGAGGCGACCATAGGGGGCGCCGACCTTCGCGAGATCATCGCCCTGGAGCCCGGCTGCAAGGTGACCTTCTTCCAGGCTGCGGGGCCGCGCGAGGGCGCCATCGTCAACGAACTTTTCGAAGACGAGGCCGGCGAACTGATGCTGCGCTTCTACGGCTACCTGGGTCTGCGTGACGGCGTGCCGGACGGACCGGAGGAACAGGCCGAACAGGCCCGGTTGAACGGAGAGGAAGGCTACAAGGCGGCTCTGCTGTCGACCCTGGCGCGAACGCGCGAGCTTCTCGCGGCAGGCCGACTCTGACACGTCGCGCGATCTTCGGGATGTCGACGCGGGCGGTTCGCCAAGCCGCCCGCGTCGCACTCTCTGGGGTTCCCAGCCACACGCGGCGGCGCCGCCTGATAGATCGGTTCCCCTCGCCTCGCGCAGACGGACGTTGCCGATCGCTCTGACGCTCGCGCCGTCCGCCTTGCCGGCGCCCAGAGCCCCTGCGGAAGCGGCCGTCGACGGCGACGTTTGGCCGCGTCCCGATCGTCTGCGCTTTGGCGCGTGTCTCCACCGGCGTCTACAGTGTCTTCGAACGGGTGAGAACGGGATGGGCGACAGAGCGCTGGAACGCCGCGCCATGGGCGCCGAACAGCTCATGACCGCCAAAGATCATCGAGTTCGCGGCGCACCTGACCGCCGGCGATCGGCCCGCGGCCGAGCAGGCGCGCAACGACGCGCTCGCCGCCCTTGAAGCGAATCTCGACCTCACCGATCAGCTGATCACCCAGACCTTCGCCTGACGCGCCGCGCCTGCCTCCATGGGGCGTATGAAAATCGGACGGCCCAAAGGGTGTTACGGCAGACGCCGAACCCTATCCGTCAAGACCATCAGAGTTCGACTCGCCGTGCTTTTGAACAAGAAAGGCAGCAACGCATGGATCAGGCAGGCAAATCCCGCCAGCACCATGGGGCCGCCGACCGAAACCGCGACCTTGAAATGCTCACAATAGGTTTCGCCCTGCTCGGCGGGATGGCGTCGAAAGAGCGACAGTGGGCCACGCATCACAGCTCGTCCACGACCAGGGCGTCGGCCTGGGCCTCGGCGCGAAGCCAGGCGACAAAGGCCTGCGCCTCGGGGCGAAGGACGCCGCGTCGCGTGACCAGCCGATAGGCCATGTCCGTGGCCAGATAGCCGTCGGCGAAAGGCGCCGCCAGGCGACCTGACGCCAGATCCTCGGCGACGAAGGCGCGCGGCGCAAGAGCCAGGCCTCGGCCACGCGCGGCGTCCTCGATGGCGAAGGCGGTCTGATCGAATCGGGGGCCGGCCGTAGCGTCGATCCGGTCCAGCCGCCGCGATTTCAGCCAGGCCGCCCAATCCGGCCGGGGCTCCTCCAGCGTGCTCCGCCCGACGTGGATAAGCGTATGGTTCGCCAAGTCGGCGGGACTGCGTAGGGCCTCCAACAGGGCCGGGCTACAGACCGGTATAACCCCGGCCTCGATCAGGATCTCGCTGCGCACGCCCGGATAGTCGCCGGGCCCGTAGCGCACGGCGACGTCGGCGCGACCGCCGGCGATGTCGGCCAGTTTCATGTCCGCCGAGATCCATACCTCGATTTCGGGATGTTCGGCCGAGAACCGCGTCATCCGCGGCACCAGCCAGCGCACGGCGAAGGACGGTGGGACGCTGACCGCCAGCGACTGCCGCTGCGTCGGCCCATAAACGATGTCCGCCGCCCGCTTCAGATGCTCGAAGGCTTCCCGTAACACCGGCAGCAGCCTGTCGCCCAGATCGGTCAGGGCCAGACCGCCGGTCTCGCGGCGCACCAGGGGCGCGCCCGCATGATCTTCCAGCAGACGCACCTGCTGGCTGACGGCGCCCGGCGTGACGCCCAGCTCCTGGGCCGCCAATGACACGCTGGACAGCCGGGCTACGGCCTCGAAGGCTTTCAGCGCGTTCAGCGGCGGCAGACGCCGTGGATCGGACGCCGGGGTCATGCCGCACCCCCAGGCGTCGGCACGGCGTCGGTTTGGAGTGACAGGAGGGATCCGGTCGCCATGAGCGAACCTATAGAAAAACTACCGAACAGTGAGAAGAGACTCTGCAAATCCCAAGCTCAGAAAACCTTCGAGTGAAGAATATCTATCAGCCAGACACGCCAGAATGCAAAAAGGCCGCGCCCCGGGGATAATGGACGCGGCCTAGGCTCCGGACTCAATCGG
>NZ_DLMO01000116.1:47899-62218 GCF_002479325.1 Brevundimonas sp. UBA7534 | reverse complement strand
CGTCCGCCCCGACCAGCAGCGGCATATGGGCGAAGCCGGGAACCGGGGCGCCCAAGGCCTCGAAGATCTCGATCTGGGCGCCGGTGTTGGTGACGTGGTCCTCACCCCGGATGATGTGGGTGATCGCCATGTCGATGTCGTCCACCACCGACGGCAGGGTGTAGAGGAACAGCCCGTCCTCGCGGATCAGCACCGGGTCCGACATGGAGGCGGTGTCGACCTCGGCGTGGCCGCGCGCCAGGTCTTCCCAGGACACCCGCTTGCCCTCCAGCTTGAAGCGCCAGTGCGGACGCCGCCCCTCGGCCTCGTACGCCGCCTTCTGCGCGTCGGTCAGGTCCAGGGCGGCGCGGTCGTAGATCGGCGGCAGGCCGCGCGACAGCTGCACCTTGCGGCGCCGATCCAGTTCCTCGGCCGTCTCATAGGCCGGATACAGCCGCCCGGACGCCTTCAGCCGCCCGGCGGCCTCTTCATAGCGGTCGAACCGCTTGGACTGGTTGTAGCGCTCGTCCCACGTCAGCCCCAGCCAGGTCAGGTCGTCCTCGATGCCCTGTTCGAATTCGGGCGTGGAGCGCGCCAGGTCCGTGTCGTCGATGCGCAGCACGAACGATCCGCCCTGCCCTTTGGCGAACAGCCAGTTCACCAGGGCGGTGCGGACGTTGCCGACGTGCAGATTACCCGTCGGCGACGGGGCGAAACGAACCTTGACGGACATGAAGACCTAGACCTCGAAAGCGAGGCGGCTAGGTCGCGCCGCAACCCGGCGAAGTCAAGGCGCGCCTTGGAAAGGCGACGCCGAAACTGACCGCGACGTCCCGGTCAGTCGTCGCGATGAACGCGCTCGCGGCGTTCGTGACGTTCCTGGGCCTCGACCGAGAGGGTCGCGGTCGGACGGGCCTCCAGTCGGCCCAGGCCGATCGGTTCGCCGGTGTCCTCGCAATAGCCGTAGGAGCCGTCCTCGATCCGGCGCAGCGCATCGTCGATCTTGGAGATCAGCTTGCGCTGGCGGTCGCGGGTCCGAAGCTCCAGCGCCCGGTCCGATTCCGATGACGCGCGATCCACCAGATCGGGGTGGTTCTCGGTCTCGGCCTTCAGATTGACCACCGTCCCGCGCGACTCCCTGAGGATGTCGTCCTTCCAGGCCAGAAGCTTTTTCTTGAAGTAGGCAAGCTGCCGTTCGTTCATGAACGGTTCGTCGTCGGACGGCCGGTACGCAGCCGTTTCTTCGGACATCACGGACGCCAATGCGTTCATCGCACTCACGCTCTAATAGCACGCCCCCCTGTGGCGTAGGGGCCGTATAGTCACCCGCGCGAGTCGCGGCAACGCGGCTCGCGATTCCGTGATCGCAATTCGATCAACAGGCGTCCAGGCGTGACAATTGTCACGCGATGCAAAGGGTTTACGATCCCGTACGGCGGTCGGCGCGTCGCATGTCGGCCTTGGCCAGTTCAACCGAGGCTCGAAGATCGATCTCGTCCAGGACGGCGTTGAGGCCCGACTCGTCGCCGGCTTCGGGCCGCTCCTCCTGAAGCGCGCGCGCAAGACGCTGAAGTGCGGCCTCGTCGGCCTCTCCGCCCAACAGCGCCAGCTTCAGCTCGTCCAACCGATCCAGCAGCCCTCCGCCGCGTTTGACGGCGCGGCGGCGACGCTCCAGCGGTCCCTCGACCCCTTGCAGGGCCATCAGCGCCGAGACGTCGGAAACGCCAGCGGCCGAAGCGGCGGGCGCGGCCGCGCCGGTGGCGGCTGCGCTGGACGCGCCCCCCAGCGAAAAGCCCGAGGCCGGGCGCGACGGTCGGGCGCTGGACGGGGCGCCGGGCGCGGTTGGGCCGGTGATCTTCATGCGACGCTCCGGATCATGGTCCGATGTTTCGTCGCCTGACGTGAGCGTTTGGTTAACGACACGGCAAAACTTGCCGAAGGCCCGCAGCAGAAAAAGGCCCGACCATTGCTTTTGTTGAGCATTTTCTCCGGCACGATCTTCGCAACGAATGGAGCGAATTGCATACGGATCCCGCACCCATGCAGAAAATGCTCGGCCGACTCATCGCCCCGCTCGTCCTGGCCGCCGCGTTCGGCGGCGCAGCCGCGCCGGCGATGGCCCAGTCGCGGATCAAGGACATCGCCGCCGTCGAGGGCGTTCGCTCCAACCAGTTGGTCGGCTATGGCCTCGTCGTCGGTCTGAACGGCACCGGCGACAGCCTGCGCAACTGCCCCTTCACCCGCCAGTCGCTGGAAGGCATGACCGAGCGGCTGGGCGTCAACATCCGCGGGACCAACGCCAACTCCAAGAACATGGCCGCCATCATGGTGACGGCCGATCTGCCAGCCTTCGCCACGCCCGGCTCGCGCATCGACGTTTCCGTGTCGTCCATGTGCGACGCCAAGAGCCTGCTGGGCGGCACCCTGCTGGTCACCAGCCTGCAAGGCGCGGACGGCCAGGTCTATGCAGTCGCTCAAGGGTCCATCCAGACCGGCGCGGTCTCCGCCTCGGGCGCCTCGGGCTCGTCGGTGACGCGCGGCGTGCCGACCGCCGGCCGCATCGCCTCCGGCGCCACGGTCGAGCGCGAGACCGGCTTTCAACTGGCGAACATGAACGAGGTGCGGCTGACGCTGCGCAACCCGGACTTCACCACCGCCCAGCGTGTGGCGGGCGTCATCAACGGCGCCTATCCCGGATCGGCCCTGGCCGAGAACGGCTCGGTCGTGGCGCTCCGCTCGCCCGGTCAGATGGGCATGGCCGGCTTCATCAGCCAGATCGAGAACCTGCCCATCACCGTCGACTCTCCCGCCAAGGTCATCATCGACGAGGTCAACGGCGTGATCGTGATGGGCGAGGCGGTCCGCATCTCCCAGGTCGCGATCGCCCAGGGCAACCTGACCATCTCGGTCGACGAACGGCCCTTCGTCAGCCAGCCCGCCCCCTTCAGCCAGGGCCAGACAGCCGTGGTCCCCGACAGCGGCGTCAGCGTCGAGGAGGACCTGGGCACCCAGATGCGCCTGGTCGGCGGCGCGGCCAACCTGTCCACCCTGGTCAACGGCCTGAACGCTCTGGGCGTCAGCCCGCGCGACATGATCTCCATCCTGCAGGCGATCAAGGCCGCCGGCGCCCTGCAGGCCGACATCGAGGTGATGTGATCATGGCCGACCTGACCCTTCCGACCGATCTGCTCAAGCCTGTCGGCCAGGCCGTCGGCGCCGTCTCGGACAAGGCGCGCGAAACGGCCGAAGCCTTCGAGGCGACCTTCCTGGCCCAGATGATGAAGCCCATGTTCGAGGGCCTGTCGACCGACGGTCCCTTCGGCGGGGGCAGCGCCGAACAGACGTGGCGCAGCTTCCTGGTCGACGAAATGGCCAAGAAGACCGTCGCCGCCGGCGGCATCGGCCTGGCCTCGTCGGTGATGAGCGAGATGCTGAAGATGCAGGAGCAGTCCCAATGAGCGACGCCGACCTGGCCCGGGCGCGCGTGCGCCAGCTGATCGATCTGACCCGCCGCCTGGGCGAACGTTTGTCCGCCGAGACCGAGGCCCTGGAAACCCATCGCCCGCGCGACATCGCCGCGGGCCTGGCCGAGACGCAGGAAATGGCCAACCTCTACCGCCGCGACACGGCCCTGGTGAAGGCCGATCCCGGCCTGCTCTCGACCGCGCCCGCCGCCGACAAGCGCGAACTGGCCGACGCCACCCGCGCCTTCGACGACATCCTGAACCGCCACGCACGGGCGGTGGAGGCCGCGCGGACGATCTCGGAGGGGCTGGTGCGAACCATAGCCCACGAGGTCGCCGCCTCGCGCACGCCGGCCGCCGCCTACGCCGCCGACGGCCGGGCCGCCCAGGGCGACGGTCGCGCCGTCGCCTTTGATCGCACGGCCTGAAGACGACGCTTCACGCCGCCGCGTTGCCGATTTTTTAAGCGCGCGCGTGCTCAATGACGTCATGAGCATGACCACTCGCCTGCTGGGTCTCGCCTTCGCGTCCGCCGATGCGTTGATCGAGATCGATTCAGGCGGGGCGATCGCCTTCGGCATCGGCGTGGGTCCGGTTTCGGGCCAGGACGCCGCCACCTGGGCGGGCAAGGCGCTGGGCGATCTGCTTCATGACGCCGGCGGCGTGGTCAGGACCATACGCGCGCTCCAGCCCGGCCAGCGCACCCCGGCCGTCTCCGTCTTGCTGCGCGCGGGACCGGACCGGCTGCGACGCGCCACCTTGAGGGCCTTCGTCCTGCCGCAACTGGCCCCGGCCGTGTCGTGCGGCCTGACCTATGAAGGCCCCGCCTTCATGGCCTCCGAGCTGCAGACCCGCCCGCTGGTCGACGCCGAAACCTTCATGGCGGAAGCCGCGCCCGTGGTGGACAGCGCATCGGGCCTGGCCCTCGCCTTCCTGGACGTTCAGGGCCTTGAGGGACTGACCGACGACGTGGCCCAGCGGATGAACCGACGCATCGAGGCCACGCTGCAATCCGCCGCCGTCCAGGGCTCCAGCGCCGCCCAACTGACGCCGGAACGCTTCGCCCTGCTGCGCGCGCCGGACGACCGCCGCGACATCGCCGCCGAGATCGTCGAGGCTGGCCGCGCCGAGGGCGTCGACCTGTCGGCCCGGAATTTCACCTCTGAAGTGCCCGAGGGCGCGGAAACCCTGTGCGTGCTTCGGGCCATGCGCTTCGCCATCGAGGGCTGCCTGAAGGACGACGGCCTGGCCAATCCGCAGCTGGCCTTCGCCGACTCGCTGAAGCGCACCTTCCGCGACGCCGAGACCTTCCGCACCTTGGTCAAGGCGCGTGAATTCCACGTCCATTATCAGCCCATCGTCCATCTGGACTCTCGCGCCGTTCATCATTTCGAGGCGCTCGCGCGCTTCAGCGCCAATAACGGACCCGGCGAAGCGATCCGCATGGCCGAGGAGCTGGCCCTTATCGAATCCTTCGACCTGGCGGTCGCCGAAAAGGTCCTGAAGCGGATGCGCCAGCCCGGCGCCGGCCTGTTGAAGATGGCGATCAACGTGTCGGGCGGTTCGCTGGGCGACGACGCCTATGTCGAGAACCTGTTGAACATGACCAGCGGCGCCGCGGCCGAACGCAAGCGGCTGATGGTCGAGGTCACCGAGACCGCGGCTGTGGCCGATCTCGAGGCCGCCGACCGACGCCTGGGCGCCCTGCGTGAAGCCGGCATCAAGGTCTGCATCGACGACTTCGGCGCCGGCGCCGCCTCGTACGACTATATCCGTCGCCTCTCTGTGGATGCGGTCAAGATCGACGGCGCCCTGATCCACGATATCGAGACCGACGAGCGCTCGGCCACCATGCTGCGCAGCATCGTCGAGCTGTGCCAGTCTCTGAAGCTGGAGATCATCGCCGAGATGATCGAGACCGAAAGCCTGGCCAAGACGCTTCAGGGCATGGGCGTCCAGTTCGGCCAGGGGTGGCTGTTCGGCCGCCCGGAGGCCGAGCCGCGCACGCAACTGGCCTCCGTCGCCCCCATCCGGCGTCGCGGCGCCATCGAGGCCTGGGGTTAGAGGGCCAGCGTCCGATCCACGCGCACGGCCGCCAGGAAGTCCCGGTCGTGGCTCACCACCACCAGCGCGCCGTCAAAGGCGGCGAGCGCATCCTCCACCGCCTCGATCGAGGCCAGATCCAGATGATTGGTCGGTTCGTCGAGGATCAGCAGTTGCGGCGGCGTGGTTCCCGTCATCACGCACGCCAGCGCCCCGCGCAGCCGCTCCCCGCCTGACAGGTCGCCGACGCGCTTGTGCGCCGAGGCGTTGCGGAACAGAAACCGCGCCAGCGCCGCCTGGGCGTCGTTCAGACCGCCCGCCGGGTTCAGCCTCATCCACGCCTCCGCCAGGGTTTCCTGAGGCCGCAGGATATCCGCCTGCTGATCCAGCATGACGCCTCTGACCGGTCGCTCGACCGTTCCCGATGTCGGCTCGACCCCTCCGGCGATCAACCGCAGCAGCGTGGTCTTACCCGCGCCGTTCACGCCGGTCACCGCGACCCGTTCCGGGCCGGTAAGGTCTAGGGAGATCGGACCCAGCACGACCCGTCCGTCCGGCGCCGCCCAGGTCGCGTCGCGCAAAATCCTCACCGACCGGCCCGGCGGCAGGCCGGTCGGCGGCAAGGCGATGGAGAGAGCGCGCACTCGCTCGACCCGCGCCCGCGAGGTCGCCAGCGCGGCTTCGGCCGTCTCGGCCTGGCGCAACGCCAGCCGATGATCGCGCGCGCCGCTGTTTTCCGCCTGCTCGGCCCGCGCGCCGATCAGGATTCGCGGCATGTCGCCCCGGCCGGCCTTGCGACGGCCGGCGGCGTCACGTCGCGCCTTGGCCTCTGTGCGTCGCTGCGCCTCGGCGCCCGCGCGCGAAACGTTCCTTTCCGCCTCGCCCAGCGCCCGCTCCGCGGCCGCGCGCGCCTCGGCCTTTCGCGCGGCGTAAAGATCGTAGCCGCCGCCGAAGACCTCCACGCCCAGTCCCGAAATGTCGACGATCCGGTCCATGCGGCGCAGCAGGTCGCGGTCGTGGCTGACCACGACCACGCCGCCCTCCCATCGCTCCACCATCTCCGACACGCGCCGACGCGCTTCCTGGTCCAGGTGATTGGTCGGCTCGTCCAGCAGGATCAGGTCCGGCCTTTGCAGCATCAGCCGCGCCAGCCGCAACCGCGTGCGTTCTCCCCCGCTCAGCGCCGCCGTCTGGCGCGCCATCGGCAGGCCGGTCAGCCCCGCCGCCGCCAGCGCTTCACGGAGGCGCGCTTCCAGCGTCCAGTCCGCCTCCGCCAGATCGTCGCCCACGTCCTCGCCGGCCAGTATACGCTCGATCAGCCGAAGCCCCTCCGCCGCGCCCAAGGCGTCTTCCACGATTTCGCCAGGGGGGCCTTCGCCGCGCTGATCCAGAAGGCCGACCGAGCCCGTGCGCGCGACCGCGCCTTCTGCCGGCGCCTGGCGGCCGGCGATCAAGCGCAGCAAGGTGCTCTTGCCCGCGCCATTGCGACCGACCACGCCGGTGCGCTCGCGCGCGAACGTCAGACTAAGATTATCGAAGAGCGTGACGCCTTCAGGCGTCCATGCGGCGACCGTGTCGAGCGTCACGAGTGCGGACGCGGACCCGCTTGGGCTTGGGCTGGTTGGCATGGAGGATCACGAGCAGCATGGCGGACAGGGCGGAACCGGTTGCCAGTGCGATGATCATGATCGTCGAGCCTCCTTGCTCAAGTGCTCAGGGAACTGAGGATGGCGTCTCCGGTTCCGCTCCGCAAGCCCGGTATCGCACACGGGCGCGTGAACAGGGACAAGCCGTCCAATGGATACGCGGCGCCGGACGTCCTAAGGAAGGGCCTATGCAGCCCCCGTTCCGTATCGCGGATTCCGCCGGCGCCGCCGAACGCCGCGCGGCCGTCGTCCAGCAGAACAAGGACCAGACCGGCGTGGACGAGGCGCTGATCGACCGCGTGGTCGACGCCTTTTACGCCCGTGTGCGCGACGACGCGCTGATCGGCCCGATCTTCGCTGACCGCATCGAGGACTGGGGACCGCACCTGGCCCAGATGAAGCGGTTCTGGTCGTCCGTGGTCCTGTCCAGCGGCGTCTATCAGGGCCGTCCGATGCCCAAGCATCTGCCCCTGCCGATCGACGCGCGGCATTTCGATCGCTGGCTGGCGTTGTTTCAGGACACGGTGCGCGACCTGTGCCCGCCGGTGGCGGCGGACGCCTTCATGGAGCGAGCACGGCGCATCGCCGACAGCCTGGAGCTGGGCGTGGCCAACGCCAACGGCGTCCTGCTGGCTCCCGGCGAACGCTATCGCGCCCCGCCTCCGCCGTGGAACGGGGAGGCCTGACCTAGCCCTTGTCGGTCGTCGCCTCGACCAGGGCGCGCCAGACGGCGTCCCGGTCCAGGGAAGCGGGCGCCACGAACTCCGCCATGCGGTCGTGCAGGGCGACCGGCTTCAGGAAATCCTCCACCCGGTGATAGGTCGGCCGGTCGGCGTAATCGTCGAACAGGATGCGCGTCCCCGGCCAGGCGAACAGCAGCGAGGCGTAAAGGCACGCCCGGCGGAACCGCCCATCGATCAGAACCAGGTCGGGAACCAGTCCGCGCGCCCGGCACGTCTCCCAGCCCAGCAGCGGATAAGCATGCCAGCGCCGCCAGTGTTGCTCCGACGCCGGATGCCCCCATTCCACCGTCGGGCCGATGTCGGCGTGAAGCAGGATGCGCTCGCCCGGCGCGTGGTCCAGCGCCTGTCGCAAGGCCGCCAGCCACGCGCCGTCGCTCTCCACGCTGACGGTGAAGGGCGTCCCGATCTCGGCGGCCATGACCGTGGAGCCGCCCGAGCCGTACTCCAGATAGCCCCGAGATCGCCTCAGCAGACTGCGCAGGCGCGCCACGGCGGCCTCCGGCATATGCGGCGTGCGTGGAATGGCGGGCGAAGGCGGCGTCATGGCGTTCTCCGCCGACCGAGAAGGAAGGCGCAGGTGACCGCAGGCAGGACGCGACGTCAACGGTTGCGAAGGCGCACGTCAGAGTAGCTCGCCCTCCGTTCTCCAATTGTTCTTGCTTAAATCGCGGAATTCGTCCCCATATATCGGCGTCGCTCCGGAGCCGCCGGGGCCTCCCCGCGTTCCCGATCAGGCATGACCGAAAAGCACAACTTCATCCGCGTTCGCGGCGCCCGCGAGCACAATCTCAAGGGCGTGGACGTCGACATCCCGCGCGAGCAGCTGGTGGTGATGACCGGGCTGTCCGGCTCGGGCAAGTCGTCGCTCGCCTTCGACACCATCTACGCCGAGGGCCAGCGCCGCTACGTCGAGAGCCTGTCAGCCTACGCCCGCCAGTTCCTGGAGCTTATGGGCAAGCCGGACGTGGACCTGATCGAAGGCCTGTCCCCGGCCATCTCCATCGAGCAGAAGACGACGTCCAAGAACCCCCGTTCGACCGTCGGCACGGTGACGGAAATCCACGACTACATGCGTCTGCTGTGGGCGCGGGTGGGGGTTCCCTATTCGCCCGCCACCGGACTGCCGATCGAAAGCCAGACCATCAGCCAGATGGTCGACAAGCTGACCGCCCTGCCGGACGGAGAGCGCATACTTCTGCTCGCGCCCGTCGTTCGGGGCCGCAAGGGCGAGTACAAGAAGGAAATCGCCGAGTGGCAGCGGCAGGGCTTCCAGCGCCTGAAGATCGACGGCCAGTTCTATCCGATCGACGAAGCGCCGACGCTGGACAAGAAGTTCAAGCACGACATCGACATCGTCGTGGACCGGATCGTCACAAAGCCCGAGCAGGAAGGCCGCTACGCCGACAGTCTGCAGACGGCCCTGGGCCTGGCCGACGGTCTGGCGACGGCCGAATGGGCGTCGACCAACGAGGGCGAGACCGCGCCCCGCACCCTGGTCTTTTCCGAACGCTTCGCCTGCCCCGTCTCCGGCTTCACCATCGCCGAGATCGAGCCGCGCCTGTTTTCCTTCAACAATCCGTTCGGCGCCTGCCCGGTCTGCGACGGGCTGGGGGTCAAGCTGGCCTTCGACGCCGACCTGGTCATCCCGGACCGCGACAAGAGCCTGCACAAGGGCGCCGTCGCCCCCTGGGCGCGCGGCCCCTCGCCGCTCTACACCCAGACGCTGCAGTCGCTCGCCCGCCACTACGGTTTCTCGATGGACAAGGCGTGGCGCGACCTTCCGGCCCAGGCGCACAAGGCGATCCTCTACGGAACTGGCTCCGAGAAGATCAAGTTCACCTATGACGACAACGCCCGCAAGTACGAGGTCTCCAAGCCGTTCGAGGGCGTGCTGCCGAACCTGGAGCGGCGCTGGCGCGAGACCGACAGCGCCTGGGTGCGCGAGGAACTGGCCCGCTATCAGTCCGAAACGCCGTGCGAGGCGTGCGGCGGCAAGCGGCTGAAGCCCGAGGCCCTGGCGGTCAAGGTCGGCGGCGAGGACATCGCCGACATCTCCATGCTGTCGATCTCCAAGGCCTACCTCTGGTTCTCCACGCTGGAGCAGAGCCTGACTGACAAGCAGATGGAGATCGCCCGGCGCATCCTGAAGGAGATCACCGACCGGCTGCGGTTCCTGAACAACGTTGGCCTGGACTACCTGAACCTGTCGCGATCCTCCGGCACCCTGTCCGGCGGCGAGAGCCAGCGCATCCGCCTGGCCTCCCAGATCGGCTCGGGCCTGACGGGCGTCCTCTACGTGCTGGACGAACCCTCCATCGGCCTGCACCAGCGCGATAACACCCGCCTGCTGGACAGCCTGAAGGGCCTGCGCGACCTGGGCAATTCGGTCCTTGTCGTCGAGCATGACGAGGAAGCCATCCTGACCGCCGACTACGTCATCGACATGGGCCCGGCCGCCGGCGTCCACGGCGGCTCGGTCTGCGCCGAGGGCACGCCTGAACAGGTCATGGCCAATCCGAACTCCCTGACCGGCCAATATCTGACCGGCGAGAGAGAGATCGAGATTCCCGCCGACGGCCGCCGCCCCATCGACCGCAAGCGGATGCTCAAGATTTCCGGCGCCAGCGGCAACAATCTGAAAAGCGTCACCGGGGAAATTCCCGTCGGCGTCTTCACCTGCATCACCGGCGTGTCCGGCGGCGGCAAGTCGACCTTCACCATCGAGACCCTGTACAAGGCCGCCGCGCGCCGCCTGAACAATGCGTCCGACGCCCCCGCCCCCTTCGACCGGATCGAGGGGCTGGAGCATTTCGACAAGGTCATCGACATCGACCAGTCCCCCATCGGCCGCACCCCGCGCTCCAACCCGGCCACCTACACCGGCGCCTTCGGCCCAATCCGCGACTGGTACGCCGGCCTGCCGGAATCCAAGGCGCGCGGCTACGGCCCCGGCCGGTTCAGCTTCAACGTCAAGGGTGGGCGCTGCGAGGCCTGTCAAGGCGACGGCGTCATCAAGATCGAGATGCACTTCCTGCCCGACGTCTATGTCACCTGCGACGTGTGCAAGGGCAAACGCTACAACCGCGAAACGTTGGAGATCGTGTTCAAGGGCAAGTCCATCTCGGACGTGCTGGACATGACCGTCGAGGAGGCGGCGAGCTTCTTCAAGGCCGTGCCGCCAATCCGCGACAAGATGCTGACGCTGGAGCGGGTCGGCCTGGGCTACGTCAAGGTCGGCCAGCCGGCCACCACCCTGTCGGGCGGCGAGGCCCAGCGGGTCAAGCTGTCGAAGGAACTGTCGAAACGCGCGACGGGCCGCACCTTGTACATCCTCGACGAGCCGACCACCGGCCTGCATTTCGAGGACACCCGAAAGCTGCTGGAAGTGCTGCAGGAACTGGTCGAGGCCGGCAACACCATTGTGGTGATCGAGCACAATCTCGATGTCATCAAGGTCGCCGACTACCTGCTCGACTTCGGCCCCGAAGGCGGCGACGGCGGCGGCGAGATCGTCGCGGTCGGCACGCCCGAACAGGTGGCCGCCAACAAGGCCAGCTGGACCGGAAAATACCTCAAGGAGGTGCTGGATCGGCACGAAGCGCGCCGCAAGGCCCGTGTCGCCGAGCTGACGCCCGCGAGGAAGAAGGCGCGCGCTAAGGCTTCGGCTTAGACCGACAGGTCGGCCGCGTCGGCGGTTACCCCGTGGTCGCGGCTGCGGCCGCGCACGGCCAGGACGATCGAACCGACCAACAGCACGACGGTGACGACCACGCTGCCTTCGGGGCCGAAGGCGGCGCCCGTCATCCACCAGGGCGGCTCCGACCGGGTCGCCAGATCCACCACCAGCGGTGGGGCGTCGATCACCTGGCCCGAGACTTCCAGGCCGAACCCCAGCCCGAGCAGCCAGTTCCACGCCGCGTGCCAGCCGCACACGCCCCACAGCGATCCCTCGCGCGCGGCGTACAGACCGATGAAGACGCCGAACAGCGTGACATTGGTCACCCCCATCGCCAGGGCCGGCGACGGATCGATATTGGCCGCGTGCAACAGGCCGAACAGCGCCGAGCTCAGCCCCACGCCCCACGCCAGCCCGTGGCGAGAGGCGATGACCTGCATCAGCCAGCCGCGCGTGACGATCTCCTCGGTCGAGCCCTGAATGACGAAGCCGACCATCAGCACCAGGATGGGAATTAGACCGGCGACGGCCGATGGGCTGGAGAACACGCCGCCGCCTTCGATGCGATAGCCGCCCAGGGCCGCGATGATCCCGACCACGCCCAGCAGGAAGGCCAGTCCGATGGCGTATCCGCGCACGAAACGCTTCAGGCCCGAACCGTTGAAGCCGATGGTCGTCAGGCCGCGCCGCTCGAACAGCATCACCCAGCCGATCACGATCAGGGCGATGAAGGCGAAGCCCGCCAGCGTCCACGCCGTGCCCAGCCAGCCCACGTCCGCGCCGTCGGGCGTCATCAAGCCCAGAAGCATCCCCGGTACGAAGGCCAGGGTCTGGCCCAGGGCGATGAAGACGATCGCCAGCACCAGGGCGGCGGCCGTCCAGGTGCGGCGATGTCGCGGCCGACGCGGCGCATACAGTTCGATGCCGGCCATGTTTCTGCTCCGTTTCTTGATCCCGCGCCCGCCGGATCAGCCGTCGCGCAGGCCCTGCCAGGCCGCCGAGAATGGCGCATACAGCACCGCCAGTTGCAGCGCCGACAGAATGGCGTTGATGACCGACCAACTGACGATCGCCACCCACGAATGTTGCAGCATTTCCAGGCCGGATACGCCGTCGAAAGCCGCCAGGCCGTTCAGGCCGCCGGTCATCAGCGTGATCGGCATGGCGACGATGGATCCCAGAAGGCTGACCACCATGGTCATGATGAAGACGATCACGCTCATGCCCAGCAGCGGCCAGAACCGGCCGCGCGTGGCCTTGAACGATTCGAAGATGACGACCCGGCCCTGGTCCAGAGTCATCGGCACGGCCAGGCTCAGGCGCACGGCCAGCCAGACCAGCCCGGCGACCAGCGCCAACCCCAGCAGCAGGGCGACCAGGAAAAGAAACGCCTGTCCAGAGGCGGCGCCCGCGCCGCCGATCATGCCGATCACGATGAAGCCGACCGCGCTGGCCAGTCCGAAGATCAGGCTGATCACGATGCTGACCGCCATCACCCGCAGTTCGTCCTTGCCCAGCCGCAGATAGCCCCAGGCGTCCTGCGCCGGCCGCAGCACCGACCGCGCGACCGCCGCGCTGAGCACCGCGCCGACGACCAGGCCCACGGGGATCAGCCAGCTCATGCCGGCATAGGCCAGGCCCAGCTGGCGCACGTCCTCGATCGACGGCTCGGCGGCCTGTTCGATCGCCTGGGCCAGGGCCATGACCCGCGCGAACGATCCGGCCCCCACGCCGAACATGACCAGGAACATCGCCAGATAGACCGCGCCCCACAGCAGCACGATAATGGGCTTGCGGCGGACGACGCGGAAACCTTCGAAAGCGGCTTCGGTGGCGGAAAAACTCATGGATGGGCTCCGGGACGACTCGTCACGCTTCTAGCGCACCTTGCGGCGAACCATCGAGCAATTGTCGGCAGGCCGAGGCGAAGGGCGCGCACAGAAGCGTCATCACCGCGCCGTAGAGGAAGGCCCCCGGCCCGATCAGCACGACCACCAGGCCGGCGATGACGCCGGGCGGCGGCATCAGGTCGCGGAACGTCACGGCCTGTTCCACCGCCTGCATATGGGCGAAGACGCCGCTGGCGAAGATCGCCAGGATCGCCAAGAAGGCGATGACGAAATAGATCGCCATGTAGATCAGCCAGGTGCAGATCAGCAGGCCGAGCAGCGACCCCACCCGCCCCTTGGCCAGATTCCAGCCCTCCACGAAGGCGAACCGCTCCAGGATCAGCGTCGCCGGCGCGATCAGCGACAGCCGCGCCATGGCGTAGATCACCGCCGCGATCAGGCCCAGCACCATCAGGAAGCCGAGCAGGATGGCCAGCGCCTCGTTCGCTTGCCACGCCACCGCCCCGATGGCCACGCCCAGCAGCACCAGCACGATCACGGCGATATAGGCGCCAAAGAAGAGCGCCACGCCCACCACGCCCACCCGAAGCTCATCCATGCCCGCCCGCATGAAGAAGTATCGGTCGGGGCGGCCGATCCTAAGGGTCGCCCGCATCGTCGCGGTCCAGATGATGATGCTCAAGGCGACCTGGCCCAGGTTGGCCAGCATCGACATACCCTGGAAGGCCATCATCCTTCCCAGGAACTCGGGCGGCGGTTCGGCGCCCTCCGCCTGGGCCAGGGGCAGATCGGCCAGCGATCCAAAGACCAGGGCCGACAGCGCCAGGCTGAAGACGACCATCGTCAGGCCCCAGACGAACACCGCCAGCGGATGCCGACGGATCACCCGCACGGGCGCGGCCAGGGCCTCGCCGATGG
>NZ_DLMO01000116.1:42063-47861 GCF_002479325.1 Brevundimonas sp. UBA7534 | reverse complement strand
GAGCGGCGCCTGGAGGCCGTTCAGCACGACCGCCCACACGATCCAGCCCGCCTCGCCCCTCAGCACGCCCAGTCCCCAGCCCAGAACAAGCGCCAGCTTGGGCGCCGCCATGACGATCAGTCCGCCCAGCAGCGGCCAGAATCCCCGTTTGGTCAAGCCCATCACCTGCAGGGACACGATGCGCCCCTCGGCCGCCGTGGCCGGGACGAACAGCGCCAGCCGGGCGGCCAGGGCGACGACGGCGTACAGCGCCGCCGCGGTGATCGCCCCCAGCAGCGCCAGCTTCCAAGTCGCGCCGACGCCGGCCCAGTCGCGTGCGCGGATCGCCTCTGCGTCCAGCCCGGCCAGGCCGTAGAGCGCCAGCAGCGCCAGCGCCGCCACCGACAGGATCATGGCCATGAACACCCCGCACAGGGCGAAACCCGCCAGCAGCCGCACCTCGGTCGCCCCGAACTGCAGTCCCGCCGGCCCGAGGCCCAGCGCCCGCGCCCCGGCAACGTCGGTCGAAACGGCGATCCGCGACAGGGCGCCCGCCAGCTCCAGGGCGCCCAGCATGGCCGCGACGGCCGCGACGCCCGTGGGCAGGAAGGGCCAGGCGCTCCAGGCCATCGCCGACAGCACGATGGCGCCCGCCCCCTCGCGCCAGGCGCGCACGACGCCGCGTCCCGCCTGCGCCAAGGCGTCGTCCCATCCCAATCCGCCGCGCGCCTGACTCAAGGCGAAACTCCCCAACCCGTCCGCGCTATAGCAGGGGATCATGACTTGCGGCCAGACGGGCGCTAGAAGGCCGCGATGACCTCCTCCCCCGCTTCCGTTTCCCCCGTCCACGTCATCGGCGGCGGCCTGGCCGGCTCCGAGGCCGCCTGGCAGATCGCCCAGTCCGGCGTCCCCGTCATCCTGCACGAGATGCGCGGCGTCCCCGGCGTGAAGACCGACGCCCACCAGACCGACGGCCTGGCCGAGCTGGTCTGCTCCAACTCCTTCCGCTCGGACGATTGGGAATACAACGCCGTCGGCCTGCTGCACGCCGAGATGCGGGCGCTGGATTCGATCATCATGGCCTCGGGCGACGCCAACCAGGTGCCCGCCGGCGGCGCCCTGGCCGTCGACCGCGACGGCTTTTCCCAGGCCGTGACCGCCCGTCTCGAAGCCCATCCCCTGATCACCATCGTCCGCGAAGAGATCGCAGGCCTGCCGCCGCAGGAGTGGGACAATGTCATCGTCGCCACCGGCCCCCTGACCTCCCCCGCCCTGGCCGACGCCATCCTGAAGGCGACGGGCGAAGAGAGCCTCAGCTTCTTCGACGCCATCGCCCCCATCGTCCACGCCGACTCGATCGATTTCGACGTCGCCTGGCGCCAGTCGCGCTATGACAAGGAAGGGCCGGGCGGAGACGCGGCCGCCTACGTTAACTGCCCGATGGACAAGGCCCAGTACGAGGCCTTCATCGACGCTCTGCTGGACGGCCCCAAGGCCGAGTTCAAGGACTGGGAGAACGTCCCCTATTTCGACGGCTGCCTGCCCATCGAGGTCATGGCCGAGCGCGGCCGCGAGACCCTGCGTCACGGCCCGATGAAACCCGTTGGCCTGACCAATCCGCGCGATCCGCTGGTCAAGGCCTACGCCATCGTCCAGCTGCGCCAGGACAATGCGTTGGGCACCCTGTTCAACCTGGTCGGCTTCCAGACCAAGCTGAAGCACGGGGCGCAGGCCGAGGTCTTCCGCATGATCCCCGGCCTGCAGAACGCTCAGTTCGCGCGTCTGGGCGGTCTTCACCGCAACACCTATCTGAACAGTCCCCAACTGCTGGACAAGCAGCTGCGGCTGAAGGCGATACCACGCCTGCGTTTCGCCGGTCAGGTGACGGGGGTCGAAGGCTATGTCGAGAGCGCGGCCATGGGCTTGCTGACCGGCCGTCTGGCCGCCGCGCAAGCGCTGGGTCGCGACTTGGCCCCGCCGCCGCCTGAGACCGCTATGGGCGCCCTGGTGGAACACATCACCGGCGGGCATCTGGCGGGATCGAAGTTCCAGCCGATGAACATCAACTATGGCCTGCTGCCGCCGCTGGAAGCGCCCAAGGTCGATGAGGCCGGCGTCAAGATTCCACTGAAGGAACGCGGCCGGGCCAAGAAGCGGCTGATGAGCCTCCGGGCGATGGAAAGCCTGAAGGCCTGGCGCGACGCGGCGACCTAGACCACCGTCCCGAACACCCGTCCGATCACGGCCGTGACCGCCATGGCCAGCACGCCCCAGAAGGCGACGCGAACCACGGACCGGCCGATGTCGGCCCCGCCCGCCCGCGCGCCCAAGGCCCCCAGCGCGATCAGACCGGCGACGGCGCTGGCCGCGACCCAGATTAACAGCCCGCTGGTCGGCGCAATGGCGACCGTCGCCAGGGGCAAGGCGGCGCCCGCGGCGAAAGTGGCGGCGGACGTCAACGCCGCCTGGACCGGCCGCGCCGTCGTGAAGCTGGAGATGCCCAATTCGTCGCGCGCATGGGCACCGAGCGAATCGTGCGCCATCAGCTGTTCAGCGACAGCCCGTGCCGTTTCGGGCAGAACGCCCCGTTCGACATAGATCGCCGCCAGTTCATCCCGTTCAGCCTCGGGCGCGGCGGCCAATTCGGCGGCTTCCCGGGCCAGGTCGGCTTTTTCGGTGTCCGACTGAGAGCTGACGGACACATATTCACCGGCCGCCATGGACATGGCGCCCGCGACCAGACCCGCCACGCCCGACACCAGAACCGCCGTTTTCGGGGCTCCGGACGCGGCCACGCCGACGATCAGGCTGGAGGTGGAAAGGAGGCCGTCGTTGGCGCCCAGGACTGCGGCTCTCAGCCATCCGATACGGGCGATCAGATGACGTTCCAAATGGGTTCGCGACACGGCGGATCTCCACGCTGTTCGTCGCCACAGCAGCCCCTATCGAGGGCCGGCGCAAGCGCGATCTGAAGTCGGGCGCGACTTCAGATGCGTCCGACGAAGGACGCCGCGATCAGCCTGAGCCGCTTCAGCGGTTCGGGCCGGTTGGGATCGGTCAGGGCGGCGTGGGCGACGGCTGGGAATCCCTCGGGCGGCAGGCGTTTCAACGCGGCATTGGCTGCTCGCTTCAGGGACGACGCTTCCTTCGCCCGACCGGCCTGCGCCAGTCCCCAGACCCGGCCGACGGGCGCCACGGCTGCATCATGGCCTTCGCCCGCCAGTATCCGCACACCGACCTGCATCGGGCCGACGTAGAAGGCGTCAAGATCGTGCGGCTGTTCGCGCACCCGGCCGATATGGGCGTCGATCAGGGCGTCGAACGGCGCGCGGTCCAGGCCGTGACGCGCGACGAGATCGGTCAGGGCCTCCAGCACCGGATGGCCCTTGCGCGGCACGCCGGCGAAGACGCCGTCCATCTGTTCCGCCCACCAAGTGTAGCGCATCTCGGCCAGCAGCGGCTGGGTCACGCGCGTAGGGATGCTCATCAGCTCGGCTTCGAAGGCGTAGAGCGTGATCAGGTCAGCGCGGGCGCGGTCATCCGCGACCAGGCGACTGGACAGCCAGCGGTCGAGGTCGGCGGTGCGGACCTGTTGGTCGAGCGTATCCGCAGTCTCGGTCAAGCGGCGCGCGACACCGCGAAATCGGCCAGATCCTCCAGCGCGGCGCGCCAGTCCGACGCCGGCAGGGCCGACAAAGCCGCCTTGGCCCGGTCGGCGTAGTCTCCGGCCAGATCCAGCGTGGCCCCGATGGCGCCCGAGCCGACAATTAGTTCGCGCGCCCGGCCGAAGTCTTCGGGCGTGCGCTCGCCCTTGGTGATGGTGCGCTCCCAAAAGGCCTCTTCGCGGCCGCGCGTGCGCGCCACGCCCAGCAGCAGCGGCAGGGTCGCCTTGCCCTCGTTGAAATCGTCGCCGGCGTTCTTGCCCAGGGCCTCGGCTGTCGCGCCGTAGTCCAGCGCGTCGTCGGCCAGCTGGAAGGCGATGCCCAGCGCCATGCCGTAGTCGCGCAGGGCTTTGATCGCAGCCGGATCGGCGCCGGCGCCCACCGCGCCCGCCTCGGCGGCGGCGGCGAACAGTTCGGCGGTCTTGGCCGAGATGATCTGCAGATAGGTGGCCTGGTCCAGGTTCAGGTCGTGGGCGCGCGTCAGCTGCAGCACCTCGCCCTCGGAGATGACGCGCGACGCCTCGGCCAGAATGCCCAGGGCGCGCATCGAATCCGTCTCGACCATCAGTTCGAAGGCGCGGGCGAACAGGAAGTCGCCAACCAGGACGCTGGTGGGAGCGCCCCAGATCAGATGGGCCGCCACCTTGCCCCGGCGCAGTTCCGAGGCGTCCACGATGTCGTCGTGCAGCAGGGTGGCGGTGTGGATGAACTCGACCGCGGCGGCCAGCTTCCGGGGCGCGTCGATATCGCCGGTCGCGCCGGTCGCGCGCGCGGCGGCGACGGTGATCAGCGGACGCAGCCGCTTGCCCCCGGCCGACACCAGATGCTCGGCCAGCTTGGGGATGATCGGCACGTCCGACTGCATCCGGTCCAGGATCAGGGCGTCCACGGCGGCCATGTCGGTCTGGGCCAGCCGAACCAGGGCGTCGACGTCCCCTTTCGGGCGGGCAGCGGCGGCGATGGCGACGTCCAAGGGAGAGACTCTTTCACAGGCGCGCGCGGCGGTCCGCGGCAGGCATGACGATCCAACGACTTGCCGGATCGCGATGCGGCGCACAATGGTGGTCGGCCCCTTGAGGGTCAAGGAGATTGAGGCTTGGATCAGCCCGTCCCGGCGTCGCCGGACATTGTCGAGAACGGCCTGCTGAACGGTCGGGTGCGCCTTCGCCAGCCTGCGCGCGGCTATCGCGCCGGCCTGGACGCCGCGCTGCTGGCCGCCGCCGTCCCCGCCCTGCCCGGCCAGCGCGTGCTTGAGGCGGGCTGCGGCGCAGGCGGCGTTCTGATGCAGATCGCGGCGCGACGCCCGGAAGCGGTTCTGACCGGTCTGGAGCGCGATCCCCTGATGGCCGCGCTGGCGCGGGACAACGCCGGCCTGAACGGGGTCGAGGATCGCACGACGATTCGCACGGGAGACGTCGCCAAAGGATTTCGCGCCCTCGACCTGCCGCCGTTCGACTGGGCCGTGTCGAATCCGCCCTTCTTCGACGACCCCGCGACCCTGCGCGCCCCGGCCGAAGCAAAGCGCGGCGCCTGGATGGCCGACGACGGCCTTCAGGCCTGGACGGCGTTCCTGCTGAAGGCGGTGCGCGAGGGCGGTCGCATCGTCGTCATCCACCGCGCCGACCGGCTGGCCGACCTTCTTGCGCTGCTGGGAGACAAGGCCGGCGCCGTCGCCGTGCGCCCCATCCACCCGTTCGCCGACCAACCGGCCAAGCGGGTTCTGGTCCATGCCGTCAAGACCGCCCGCGCGCCCCTGCGCCTCCTGCCGCCCTTGGTCCTCCACGACCGATCGGGCGCCAAGCACGCGCCAGAAGCCGAGGCGGTTCTGCGCGGCGACGTCGCGCTGGACTGGTGAGGCCCCGTCTCCTCCCCATCGCCTGCGATGGGGAGGGGGACCGCCGCCGCAGGCGGGGTGGAGGGGCTCTTGAAGCTCGCACGGCGCCTCGTCAGGGGACAGCACGTTGGGGCGGCGTGCGCCCCCTCGTTTTCCGTCATCCTCGCCCTCGTGGCGAGGATCCAGACTCCCGGTGTCGGACGACTGTGCGCCCTGCAGCGGAACCGGGAGTCTGGATCCCAGGGACAAGCCCTGGGATGACGGGAGCAGGTGGCGGAATGTCAGGCCGAACCCGCCAACTCTCCAAATGCCGCTGCCCTGAC
>NZ_DLMO01000116.1:33093-41833 GCF_002479325.1 Brevundimonas sp. UBA7534 | reverse complement strand
GGGGGATACTCGGCCGCACCTGGACGGCTCTCGCAGGAGCCGCCGGCCCGCCGCAGGCTTATGGGGTTAGGCGATAAGACCGCCACCACTCGGCGCCCCGAGCTTGCAGGCCAATCCCTCGCGCGGAGCGTCGGACTTCGTCGAAATGGTACTCACATCACAGAACTCCGGGCGAAGGCCCGGCGCTCCGCCCAGCCCTCCTTCCCAACGCCCCGGCTCCGTCGCGGCGCGCATCGTCGCGCCCGGTTCAAATCGTCGCCGAAGCGGCCTATGTCGGCGCCTTGGTCTCAGGAGGCTGGCCCTTGCTCATCGTTCTGTCCCCCGCCAAGCGGCTAGACTTCGCCCCGGCCGACCCGGCTCTGCCCGCGTCGGAGCGCCGCTTTCGCGAGGATACGACCAGCCTGTCGAAGACCGCGCGGCGCCAGACGCGCGCGGACCTGCGCCGCCTGATGGGCATTTCCGACGACCTGGCCAAGTTGAACGCCGAGCGGTTCAAGGCCTTCGATCCCGACTCGACCGACGGCGTCCAGGCTGCTTTCGCCTTCGCCGGCGACGTCTATGAGGGCCTGAAGGCGCGCGACCTGGCGCCGGACGCCCTGGCCTTCGCCCAGGATCATGTCCGCATCCTGTCGGGGTTCTACGGCCTGCTGCGGCCGCTGGACCGCATTCAGCCCTACCGTCTGGAGATGGGCACGCGGCTGAAGACCCGGCGCGGCTCCAGCCTTTACGACTTCTGGGGCGACCGGCTGTCGAAACAGTTGAACGCCGACGCCGAGGGCCAGGTCGACCCGACCCTGGTGAACCTGGCCAGCCAGGAGTATTTCGGCGCGATCGACGCCAAGGCGCTGAAGCTGCCGATCGTCACCCCCCAGTTCCGCGAGGAGAAGGACGGCGAGAGCCGTATCATCTCCTTCTTCGCCAAGAAGGCGCGCGGGTCCATGACCCGCTTCGCCATCGACGAGCGGCTGGAACACGCCGAGGATCTGAAGGCTTTCGACCGAGACGGCTATCGATTCGACAAGGCCGCCTCGTCCGAGACCGAATGGATATTCATCAGGTCGGGAAATTCTTGATCGCCTGGCCGTCCTGCCGCTAGTCTCGCCGCACAGAACCAGAGGGCGGATTCATGTTCAAATGGCCTAAGGCGTCCAAGGGCGGAAACATCGCGCACGGGCAGGCCCCGGACTTCCGCGACATCGGCGACCTGAAAGGACAGGCGGCGGTCATCACCGGCTCGACCTCCGGCATCGGCCTGGCCCTGGCCCGCGCGGTCGCGGCGCGCGGCGGCGACGTGGTGCTAAACGGCCTGGGCGATCCCGCCGAAATCGAGCGCACCCGCGCGGCGCTGGAAGCCGGCTCCAAGGGGCGCGTGCGCTATCACCCCGCCAACATGATGCGCGGCGAGGAGATCGCCGACATGATCGCCTTCGCCCGGCACGAATTCGGCCGGCTGGACATCCTGGTCAACAACGCCGGCATCCAGCACGTCGAGGCCGTGGAGAAGTTTCCCGCCGACAAGTGGGAACAGATCATCGCCATCAACCTGTCGTCGGCCTTCTATGCGACCAAGGCGGCCATTCCGATCATGAAGGCCCAGGGGCGCGGCCGGATCGTCAACATCGCTTCGGCCCACGGCCTGGTCGCCAGCCCGTTTAAATCCGCCTATGTCGCAGCCAAGCATGGGGTGATCGGCCTGACCAAGACCACGGCTCTGGAGCTGGCCCGCGACAACATCACCTGCAACGCCATCTGCCCCGGCTTCGTCGAGACGCCGATCGTGGAAAAGCAGATCGCCGACCAGGCGCGCACCCGGGGCATATCCAAGGAACAGGTCCTGACCGACGTGATCCTGGCGGCCCAGCCGACCAAGCGCTTCGTCACGACCGACGAACTGGCCGGACTGTTTCTTTATCTGGTGAGCGATCTGGGCGCCTCGGCCAACGGCGCCAGCTTCTCCATCGACGGCGGCTGGACCGCCCAATAGCCCTGAGCCAGGGCGGCGCATAAGGAGGCGGCATGGCGATCTTCAAGCGCAGGGCCGCCGATCCCGCCGACGCCGCCGCCGCCGCCTCGGGCCGGCGCCCGATCAGCCTGGCGCTCCAGGGTGGCGGGGCGCACGGCGCCTTCCAGTGGGGCGTGCTGGACCGGCTGCTGGAGGATGATCGGCTCGACATTCGGGCCGTCTCCGGCGTCTCGGCCGGGGCCATGAACGGCGCCGCCCTGATCACGGGTCTGGCGGACGGAGCCGAGGCGGGCCGCGCCGCGCTGGACCGGCTGTGGCGAGAGGTGAACCAGTCCGGCGGCCGAAACGTCTTCGGTGACAGCGCCATCTGGAACGCGGCCCAGCCCCCCGACTGGATCAAGGACACCCCCTTCTGGCGGGCCGGAGAGACCTTGGCCCTGTCGATGAGCCCCTATGAATTCAATCCGCTGAACCACAACCCTCTGAAGCGGGTGCTGAAGGCCTCGGTCGATTTCGATGTCGTGCGCGCCTCGTCCGTGCGCCTGTTCGTCGCCGCCACCGCCGTTCGTCAGGCCAAGGCGCGGCTGTTCACATCCGAGGAGATGTCCGCCGAGGTGCTGATGGCCTCCGCCTGTCTGCCGCACCTGTTCCAGGCGGTCGAGATCAACGGAGAACCATACTGGGACGGCGGCTACCTCACCAACCCTCCGCTGTGGCCGCTCACCGGAGCCGACACGCCCGACGACGTGCTCCTGATCACGCTGAACCCGATGGCGCGCGACGAAACGCCCAAGGGCGCGGGCGACATCGTCGACCGGCTGAACGAGATCGTCTTCAACGCTCCTCTGGTCGCCGAACTGCGCGCCATCGCCATGGCCGAGGAATTGATGGCTCAGGGCCACCTGAAGGCGGGCCCGTATCGCACCGTGCGTCTGCACGCCATCGAGGCCGACGGCTGGCTCAGCGACCTGTCGCTGCGCTCTAAGTTCAACACCGAATGGACCTTCCTGAACGAGCTGAAGGCGCGGGGTCGGGCGGCCGCCGATGACTGGCTGAACAGCTGCCTGCCCGTCGTCGGCGCGCGGGCCAGCGTCGATCTGCAGGCGCGCTTCGGCTAACCCACGTGGCCGGCGGCGCGCTTCAGCCGGTCGTTGATCGCCTCCCCCAGGCCTTCGGCGGGAATCGGCGAGACGGCGATGCCCGCCGGTTGGGTGCGATCGGCCTCGCGCAGCAGGCGAAACAGATTGGCCGCCGCCTCGCGCAGGTCACCGGTCGCGCTCAGGCTCCAGCGCGGGTCGCCGACGCCGGAGCCGAACCCCAGCAGGATCTCGCCGTCCCGCGCGGCCGTCGCCTCGATCCGAACCGGGGCGTCGGGCGCATAATGCAGCGCCAGGCGACCAGGCGAACGATGCCCCTCCCCGCTGTCGTCCAGCGAGCCGATGACCGATCCCAACTGGGACCGCGTCACCGCGCCCGGCCGCAGCAGGGCCACGCGGCCGTCCAGCACCGAGACGACGGTGCTCTCCAGCCCGACCGCGCAGGGGCCGCCGTCCACCGCCGCCGCCACGGCGAAACCCGTCTCCTCAACGGCGTCCCGAAAGGTCGTCGGACTGGGGCGCCCCGAGCGGTTGGCCGACGGCGCCACGACCGGACCGCCGAACGCCGCCAGCACCGCCCGCGCTCCTTCGTGCCCCGGCACGCGCAAGGCCACGCTGTCCAGCCCGGCGCGGGCCAGGTCGCAGACCCTTCGGGCGTCACGCACCGGCGTCACCAGGGTCAGCGGCCCCGGCCAAAAGGCCTCGGCCAGCCGACGCGCCCGTTCATCGAACACGCCGACCGCTTCGGCGGCGACCGCATCCGCGACATGGGCGATCAGCGGATTGAAGCGGGGCCTCCCCTTGGCCTCAAAGATCGCGGCGACGGCCTGCGGGTTCGAAGCGTCGCCCCCCAGCCCATAGACCGTCTCGGTCGGCAGCAGGATCAGCGCGCCCTGCCTCAGGGCCTCGGCGGCCTGTTCCGGCGTTTCGCTCACGGTCGTCGCGGAATCAGCGGGATCATCCGGTGCAGCACATTGTCTCGATCGACGAACTGATGCTTCAGCGCGCCCAGAACGTGCAAGGCGATCAGCACATAGAGGCCCTTCACCACCAGGCCGTGGACCTCCATGAAGCCACGCGCCGCTTCACGACCGCCTGAAACCGGCAACAGCGGCCAGTTGAACAGGCCGAACCAGACGATGTCGCGCCCCGCGGCCGACGACGCCAGCCAGCCGGTCAGCGGCATGATGATCAGCGCGGCGTAGAACAGGACGTGGGTGATCCGGGCGAATACCTTCTGCCAGCGCGGCATCGCGGATGGCAGGGGAATGGCCGGATTGGCCAGTCGCCAGCCGATTCGCGCCAGCGTCAGGACCAGGATCGTCAGGCCGACCGATTTGTGCAGGTTCACGAACTCGCGCGAGGCCGGTCCCTCGGTCGCCTCGTGCGCCGTGATAAGCAGTATCTGAGCCAGGACGGCGGCCGCGATCACCCAGTGCAGGATCAGCGACACGCTGGAATAGCGGTTGCGGTGTTCGGCCATGACTTCCCTTCCGTGGCGGCAGGGCGCCAGTGTGCCTCGACTGCATTAGCCCCGCCAAGCGCCTTGCGACAATGGGCGACGAGGGGCACCTAGTGCGGCGCAGAATTCAGAGGACCTCATGACCTATCGTGCCCCCGTCCGTGACTTGGCCTTCACCTTGGAGGCGGTCGCCGACATGCCGCAGCTGGAGGCGACCGGGGCCTATCCCGATTACGACGCCGACGTCGCCAGCGCTGTGCTGGAAGCGGCCGGCCAGTTCTCCGAAGAGGTCCTGGCGCCGCTGAACCGCGTCGGCGATCAGAAGGGCGCGACCTACGCCAACGGCGCCGTCACCGCCGCGCCTGGTTTCGCCGACGCCTATCGCCAGTTCGCCGCCGGCGGATGGACCGGCCTGGCGGCGCCGGCCCATTCGGGCGGCCAGGGTCTGCCCAAGGCGTTGGAACTGGCCGCCTTCGAGACGGTCCACGCCGCCAACATGGCCTTCGGCCTGTGCCCCATGCTGTCGCAAGCGGCCATCGAGGCGCTGGAGCAGGTCGGGACCGAGGCGCAGAAGGAGAAATACCTGGGCAAGCTGGTCAGCGGGGAATGGACGGGCGCAATGGTGCTGACCGAGCCCGGCGCAGGCTCGGACCTGGGCGCCCTGACCGCCACGGCCACGCCGAACGGCGACGGGACCTATGCGCTGAACGGCCAGAAGATCTTCATCACCTGGGGCGACCACGACGCGGTCGACAACATCCTGCACCTGGTCCTGGCGCGGCTGCCCGATGCTCCGGCCGGCCCCAAGGGCATCAGCCTGTTCCTGGCGTCCAAATTCGAGGTCGGCGACGACGGCGCGCTGGGCGGCCGCAACAGCTTCCGCCCCGTGGGAATCGAGCACAAGCTGGGCATCCACGCCTCGCCCACCTGCGTCATGGCGTATGAAGGCGCGCGCGCCGAACTGATCGGCCAGCCGAACCAGGGCCTGGCCCATATGTTCGTCATGATGAACGCCGCCCGCCTCGCCGTCGGCGTGGAAGGCGTCGGCATCGCCGAACGCGCCTATCAGCAGGCCCTGGCCTATGCGCTGGAACGCCGCCAGGGCCGCTCGGTCTGGACCGGCGAAGCGGGTGCGCCGATCTTCGATCATCCCGACGTTCGCCGGATGCTGGGCGTGATGAAGGCCAAGATTTCCGCCGCGCGCGGCATTTGCCTGTCCACCGCCGTCGCCGCCGATCTCGCCCGAGCCGCGAGCGAAGCGGAAGATCGCAAGCGTTGGAAGGCGCGCGAGGACCTGCTGACGCCGATCGCCAAGGCCTGGTCCACCGACGTCGGCTGCGAGGTCGCCTCCCTCGGGGTGCAGGTGCACGGCGGCATGGGCTTCATCGAGGAGACCGGCGCCGCCCAGCACTACCGCGACGCCCGCATCGCGCCGATCTACGAAGGCACCAACGGCATCCAGGCGATGGATCTGGTGGGACGCAAGCTGTCGATGGACGGCGGCGAAGCGGCGCGCGCCATCATCGCGGAGATGAAGGACACCCTGGCGCAGTTACCGCGCCTGTACGTCGGCAAGCCCGTCGAACGCTTCGCCGCCGCCATTGAAGCGGTGGAGGACGCGACCCTGTGGCTGCTGGACCGCAAGGCGGACGCGGACGCCGCCGCCGATGTCCTGGCCGCGGCCGACGCCTATCTGAAGCTGATGGGCGACGTCATCGGCGGCTGGATGGTCGCAAAGGGCGCCCTGGCGGCCAAGGCGCGGCTGGACGCCGGCAATGGCGATCCCGCCTGGCTGCAGGGCAAGCTGGACCTCTATGAAATCTACGCCGCCAATGTGCTGGGGCACGCCTCCAGCCGACTGGCTGCGGTCGGCCAGGGCGGCGAGGTGCTGCAGCGGATGTCGGCCGACGCCCTGGCCGGCTGATCACGGACCTGCATGGGGCGGCGCATCCAGCAGGGCCACGGCCTCGCGGATGTAGGCGGCGTGGGCGACCACGCCGAGGCCCAGCCGCTCCTGGCCCACCACCACCTCCTGGACCAGGATGCCGGCGACGTAGGGATGGTCGGGCGCGTCCACCCCGGCCGCGCGGCGCGCGGTCGGCGTCCAGAACACCGGACCGCCCGAGTTTCCCGGAAAGACCGCGAAGTCCAGCAGGAAGGTCGGAAACGCGGTGATCGGCGTCAGCGGCCAGGAAGCGATCCGCCCGGCGCGCAGGATCGGGAACCCCGCGCGGTTCGCGGACAGGCCGCGCGGATAGCCCAGCGACAGCAGTTCGTCGCCGGCGCCGACCCGCGCCTCCTCGAAGGTGTCCTCGTCCGCCAGCCAGGCCAGCGGTATGGCGGCGCGCGCGAAGATGCGCGGCGCCACCACCTCCATCACCGCGATGTCCTGGGTCGGGTGGGTGGACCACAGGGGCGTGTCTTCCGGGCCGCGCACCTGGAGCGGTTGGGGCGCGAACCGCCAGTCGCCCTCGGGCGTCTGCACGCGCCAGCCGATCCGAACCTCGCTGGCGGGCATCCGGTCCAGCACGTGGCCGGCGGTGACCAGCACCGTGCGGGGTGAACCGTCCGGTCGGGCGGCGTCCAGCAGAAAGCCGGTGCCGACCGTCCTGCCCCCCTCGCCCGACGGCTGGTCGATCTGCACGGTGGCGTTGATTAGGGCGACCGACAGGTCCCAGGCGGCAAGGACGGTCGGGTCGTGGCTCGGATCGGGAAACGGGGGCGCGAACATGATGGGCGTTTCTTCATTTGACGCCGGGGGCCGCCCGCGCACAAGGTCCGCGACCAAATCAGGGGGAGCCAAATGAACCGCCGTCAACTGATCGCCTCGAGCGCCGCCGCCGCAGCGGTCGCCGGCCTTCCCCGCGTCGCCCTCAGCCAATCGTCCGGAGCCTCGATGCCTCAAGCGCCCGTCGCCAAGAAAATCCCTGTCGTCATCGAACAGCTGGGCCGCACCCGGACCGACGACTATCAGTGGATGAAGGATGACAATTGGCAGGCGGTGCTGCGCGATCCGACCCTGATCAAGGCCGAGGTCAAGGACCATCTGACCGCCGAGAACGCCTATCGCGAGGCCATGATGGCCTCGACCCTGCCCTTGCAGGAGGCGATGTTCGCCGAGATGCGCGGCCGCATTAAGGAAGACGATTCCTCCGTGCCGTCGGGCGACGGCCCCTGGCAGTATTTTGTCGAGTATCGGACCGGCGACCAGCATCCTCGCTACATGCGCGTCGAACGCCAGGGCACGTGGATGGAGGGCGGCCGCCCCGTAACCAAGAACTTTGTGGTCGCGCCCACGCCCCAGCTTCTGCTGGACGTCAACGAACTGGCCCAGGGCAAGGCCTATTCGGAAGTCTCGGCCGCATCGCACAGCCCTGACCACGCGCTGTTCGCCTACGCCGAGGACGCGCAAGGGTCCGAGGTGCACAAGATCTACGTCAAGGACCTGGCGACCGGCGAGGTGCTGCCCGCCGTGATCGAGAGCGCGACGGGGGACTTCACGTTCTCGCCCGACAGCCAATGGATCTTCTGGACCAACCGCGACGACAACGGCCGCCCGGACAAGATCTTCCGTCGCCCGGCGCGCGGCGGCGAGACCACCCTGGTCTATGAGGAAGCCGACGACGGCATGTTCATCGGCGTGGGCCGCACGGCCGACGACAAGTTCATCGTCATAGGCATCCAGAACCAGGAAACCAGCGAAGCCCGCTATATCCCGGCCGCCACGCCAACGGCCGGGCCGGTGATCCTGGAGCCGCGCGTCGTCGCCACTCGCTACGACGTCGATCACTGGGACGACCGCTGGGTGATCCGCACCAACGCCGACGACGCCATCGACTTCAAGATCGTCGAAGCGCCGACCGAGGCGCCGGCCAAGGCGAACTGGAAGGATCTGGTGCCGCACACGCCTGGCCGTTTCATCGAGGGGCTGGACCTGACCAAGGGCCATCTGGCGCGTCAGGAACGCGCCGACGCCAACACCCGCATAATCATCCGCGACCGCGCCGGCGCCGAACACGAGATCGCCGTGGACGAGCCCGCCTTCGCCCTGTCTCTGGCCGGCGCGTCGGAGTTCGACACCACGATCACCCGCTACGCCTACAACTCTCCCTCCACCCCGACCCAGACCTTCGACTACGACATGGCCAGCCGCGAGCGGACGCTGCGCAAGACCCAGGAGGTGCCCAGCGGCCACGACCCGGCCGACTATGTGGTCGA
>NZ_DLMO01000116.1:0-32967 GCF_002479325.1 Brevundimonas sp. UBA7534 | reverse complement strand
GCGCCGCTGCTGCTCTATGGCTACGGCTCTTACGGCATCCCCATGCCGGCCAGCTTCTCGACCAACCGGCTGTCGCTGGTCGATCGCGGCTGGATCTACGCCATCGCCCACATCCGGGGCGGTTCGGACAAGGGCTGGGGCTGGTTCCTGGCCGCGCGCCGGATGACCAAGAAGAACACCTTCACCGACTTCATCGCCGCCGCCGAACACCTGATCGGCCAGAAATACGCCACGGCCGGAAACATCGTCGCCCAAGGCGGTTCGGCGGGCGGCATGCTGATGGGCGCGGTCAACAACATGCGCCCGGACCTGTGGGCCGGCGTGATCGGCCAGGTGCCGTTCGTCGACGTGATCAACACCATGAGCGACACCTCGCTGCCGCTGACGCCGCCCGAGTGGCCCGAATGGGGCAATCCGATCGAGGACCCCGAAGCCTATGACTACATGTTCAGCTACAGCCCCTACGACCAGGTGAAGCCCCAGGCTTATCCTGCGGTGCTGGCGACCGGCGGCCTGTCCGATCCGCGCGTCACCTACTGGGAGCCGGAAAAGTGGGTCGCCAAGCTGCGGCCGGCCACAACCTCGGGCAAGCCGGTCCTGCTCAAGATCAACATGGAGGCTGGTCACGGTGGCGCGGCGGGGCGGTTCGACTATCTGAAGGAGGTCGCCCACGACTACGCCTTCGCCATCTGGGCCGTGGACAAGGGCTGGGAAGCCGCTTGAACGCCCCTGACGTCCGTGACCTGACGGCCGCCGACATCGCAGCCGTCACCGCCATCTACGCCGAAAGCGTGGCCAACGGCCGGGGTACGTTCGAGCTGGAGCCGCCGGACGAGGCCGAGATGGCTCGCCGGCTGTCCGCAGTGACAAAGCTGGGGCTGCCCTGCCTGACGGCGGACCTGGACGGTGTGGTCGCGGGATACGCCTACGCCGCGCCGTTTCGGACCCGTCAGGCCTATCGCTACACGGTCGAGGACTCGATCTATATCGCGCCGTGGGCCAGGGAGCGCGGCGTCGCCGGCGTCCTGCTGGACGCGCTGATCGCGCGCTGCACGACGATGGGGCTGAGGCAGATGGTCGCCGTCATCGGCGATGCGGAGAATCTCGGCTCCATCGCCCTGCATCGTTCCCGCGGGTTCGAGGATGCGGGCGGTTTTCGGTCGGCGGGATGGAAGCACGACGACTGGCGCGACGTGATCTTCATGCAGCGGGCTCTGGGCGACGGCGACGCCTCCCCGCCTGCCGCGCCGGGTCTGCCCCTGGTCGACAAGATCGGCGCCTGAGCGTCATTGCGGCCGTGAAGATCTTGCAGATCCTGCTGGCTGTCTGCGGCGCCGAGCGAGATCGCGCCCTGCCATCAGCAGGATCATCATGAGCCCTCGCCCGACAAGGCCCCGATGGCGATGAAGTCGATGGTCTGCTGCGTCGAGTCCAAGGACGGATGGCTGCTGGAAACAGCGGTTCACCCGAACGACCGCTGGACTGTCTTGGGCCGGGCCGAGCGTATCGAAACCGACGAGTTGGTCCCTGGCCTCAACGGGGGCCACGGGCCGCTCTACACCGTGTCCAGGCGTCGCTGGGACTGGTCCGCGACTGGCGTATCGCTCCCGCGTCCGCCTGGGGCTGGGTGGGCTCTACGCCTTCAACCAGGTTCCCGGACCGCTGGAGCCGCTCTACGGCGGCGATCCCGACGGCGCCATGGTGTTCGCGCGGCTGAAGATCGAATAAGCGAAACGGGGCCCGTCCGACGGGGGGCTCCTATGTCGCCGTCAGCCACGACAGGGTGGCGTAGCCCAGCACGCCAAAGGCGGCGAGGCTGGCCACCGCGCCGATGGCCATCACCACCCGGAAGTGGCGGTGCAACTGATAGAGCAATTCGCCGATCATCGACGATCCCACAGCCGATGGATCATTTCGATCCCACAGGCCCAGGATACAGCAAGATGCAGGCCGGGTGGAATCGCGGCTCCGTGAACGCCGTTTTGCGTCCTTAGACCAGGCGGCTCTGCACGACGGCGGCGGCGATATAGCTGGCGAACAGCGGGTGCGGCTTGAACGGGCGGCTTTTCAGTTCGGGGTGGTATTGCACGCCGATGAACCACGGATGGTCGGATCGCTCCACCGTTTCGGGCAGCACGCCGTCGGGCGACAGGCCCGCGAACACCAGCCCCGCCTTCTCCTCGATGGCCTCTCGGTAGTTGATGTTGACCTCGTAGCGGTGGCGATGCCGTTCGCTGATGTCCGTCGAGCCGTAGATCTCGGCGATCTTGGAACCAGGCTTGAGCGTCGACTCATAGGCGCCCAGGCGCATGGTTCCGCCCAGGTCGCCGCCCTGCTGGCGCAGCACGCGCTGATTGCCTTGGGTCCATTCGGTCATCAGGCCCACGACGGGCTCGTCGGTCGGGCCGAACTCGGTCGAGGACGCCTTGGGATAACCCGCCAGATTTCGCGCCGCCTCGATCACCGCCATCTGCATGCCGAAACAGATGCCGAAATAAGGGATGTTGCGCTCGCGGGCGAAGCGGGCCGCCTCGATCTTGCCTTCCGAGCCCCGCTCGCCGAAACCGCCGGGAACCAGCACCGCATGGGCGCCCTGCAGTCGCTCCTCGCAGGCCTCGGGGTCGCCCTCGAAGGTGTCCGCCTCGACCCAGTCGATGTTGACCTTGACGTTGTTGGCCACGCCGCCGTGGTGCAACGCCTCGATCAGCGACTTGTAGGCGTCCTTCAGCACCGTGTACTTGCCGACGACCGCGACGGTGACCTCGCCGTCGGGATGCAGGCGACGGCGTGCGATCTCCTGCCAGCCGGACAGGTCGGGCTCCGGCGCGTCGGTGATGCCGAAATGCGCCAGCACCTCCCGGTCCAACCCCTCGCGGTGATAGTCCAGCGGCACGGCGTAGATGTCGGCCGAATCCATCGCCTGGATCACGCCGCTTTCGCGCACGTTGCAGAACAGACCGATCTTGCGCTTCTCGTCAGCCGGGATCGGCTGTTCGCAGCGGCACAGCAGGATGTCGGGCTGGATGCCGATGGAGCGCAGTTCCTTGACCGAGTGCTGCGTCGGCTTGGTCTTCATCTCGCCGGCGGTCTTGATGAAGGGCAAGAGCGTCAGGTGGACGAAGCACGACTGTCCGCGCGGCAGGTCCTGGCCCAGCTGGCGGATGGCCTCGAAGAAGGGCAGCCCCTCGATGTCGCCGACCGTGCCGCCGATCTCGACCAGCACGAAATCGACGTCGTCGCCGTCGTCGGTCAGGGCCGGCGTCAGGCAGAAGGATTTGATCTGGTCGGTGACGTGGGGAATGACCTGGACGGTGGCGCCCAGATAATCGCCGCGCCGCTCCTTCTCCAGTATGGTCGAATAGATCCGACCTGTGGTGATGTTGTCGGACTTGGCGGCCGACACCCCCGTGAACCGCTCGTAGTGACCCAGGTCCAGGTCGGTCTCGGCGCCGTCATCGGTGACGAAGACCTCGCCGTGCTGATACGGGCTCATCGTGCCCGGGTCGACGTTCAGATAGGGGTCTAGTTTGCGCAGGCGGACCTTGTATCCGCGCGCCTGGAGAAGCGCCCCGAGGGCGGCGGAGGCGAGGCCTTTTCCAAGCGAGGAAACCACGCCGCCGGTGATGAACACATAGCGAGCCATGGGCGGACACCTTACTCCATGATTCGCGCCGGCGGCATCGGCGGTCGCGAATCGAACTGTTGATCAAAAGAAGAAAGCGCGCCCTGCGGCGCGCTTTCGGAAACTCGGTCGGGGCGGCGCCCTTACTGGGCGGGCGGTTGGGCCGGCGCCGCGGACGGCAGGCTGGCCTCTAGGTCGTCCAGCGACGGCGCGGCCGGCTGGGCGGGCGTCGTCGGCTGCTGCGGCTGGGCAGGCTGCTGGGACTGAGGTTGGGGCGTGGTGGCCAGGGCGCCGACCGCGTCGGCGTCGATCACCGACTGCGAGGCCCGGTCCATATTGCCCACGACCGTCAGCACGATGGTCAGGGCGAACAGCGCCGCCGCCAGCCACCAGGTGGTAACGGTCAGCAGGTTGCCCGCCCCGCGCGCGGTCATGAACCCCGAAGGGCCTCCGCCCATGCCCAGCGCGCCGCCTTCGGAGCGCTGCAGCAGCACCACGCCAGTCAGGGCGATGGCGACCAGGATGATGGCGGCGAGCAGAATGGTCTGGAGCATGGCTTCGTTCATGTGGGCGCGACCGCGCGCCGATCAAGCGGCGGCCTCTATCACCGAAGCCTGCCGGGGGCAAACCTCAGGCGGCGCGAATGATGGCCAGGAAATCCTCTGCCTTCAGGGAGGCGCCCCCGACCAGAGCGCCACCGACCTCCGGCGTCGACAGGATCGCGCCCGCATTGTCCGGCTTGACAGAGCCGCCGTACAGGATCGGCGCCCGGGCCGCGCCCTGTCCCAGGCGCTCGACGATGGCCGAACGGATCGCCCCATGCATCTCGGCGATCTGGTCCAGGGTCGGCGTCAGGCCGGTGCCGATCGCCCAGATCGGCTCGTAGGCCACGGCGAAAGGCCGCTCCTTCAGACTGTCCGGCAAGGAGGCGGCGACCTGGGCCGTCACGACCGCGACGGCGTCTCCTTCCTCGCGCTCGGCCAGGCTTTCGCCCACACAGACGATCGGTTCCAGACCGGCGGCCACGGCGGCCTCGACCTTGTCGGCGACGTCGCGGTCCGTTTCGCCAAAGGCCGTGCGGCGCTCGGAATGCCCCAGAATCACCAAGCGAGCGCCGGCGTCGGCCACCATTTCGGCTGACACGGACCCCGTGAACGCCCCCTGCGGCTGGGCATGGCAGTCCTGAGCGCCCAATTCCACCTGACCTTCCGCCAGCACGCCGCGCATGCGGTCTATCAGCGTCGCGGGCGGACAGAGGCCGACGCGCACCGCGCATGCGTCGGCGAGGAGCGCCCTAGAGAGACTGGATGCCTGATCCAACGCTCCCGACAGGCCGTGCATCTTCCAATTGCCGACCACCAACTTCACGGATTGTTTCATGCCGCCTGTCTAGGCGCCCGGAGCCGACAAGCCAAGGGGGCGCGCCGCATTGCCGCCATCATGCCGTCCTTGCAGCCATCCCCCTCGCCCGCCTATACGCCGCAGTGACGCCAACCTCGGCCAGTCCCGGGATTCTCGAATGATCACCGCCTTCCGCGCCTTCTCCCGTTCCAAGTGGGCCGCGGCCCTGCTCGTCCTGATCGCCATCAGTTTCGTGATCGTGGGCGCGCGCATGGACGTGTTCTCGAACCTGGGGCCCAAGCACGTGATCGACGCGGGTTCCCGTTCGATGAACGAGGCGGAGTTCCGGGCCGCCTTTGATCGGGTGCGCGCGAACATCCAGGAACAGGCCGGCCGTCCCGTGACCAACGAGGACTTGGTGGCCGAGAACATTCCCGGACGCTTCCTGGAAAGCCAGACCCAGCAACTGGGCTTTCTAAACTGGGCCTGGGAGGCGGGCATCCGCCCCGGCAAGGAACTGATCGTCAAGCAGATCCGCCAGATCCCGGCCTTCTTCAACCAGGTCACCGGCCAGTTCGATCAACAGGCTTATGAAAGCGCGCTGGCGCAGCAGAACCTGACCCCCGCAATGCTGGAACAGGACCTGCGCGACCAGTATGCGACCGAACATTTCGGCGCGGCCCTGCAGGCGGGCGTTCGCGCCCCGCGCATCTATGGCGCGGTCCTGGCCGGCCAGGCCTTCGAGACCCGCGACGGCCGCTGGTTCCAGGTCACGGACGCGATGATCGAGCGCCCTGCGGCCCCCACCGACGCCCAGCTGAACGCCTTCATTCAGGAGAACGCGGCGCGGCTACGCAGCCCCGAGTTCCGCATGGTTTCGGTCGTCTTGTTCAGCCCTGACGCGGCCACCCGGACCGCCGCCATCTCCGACGATCGCATCCGCGAACGCTTCGAGTTCAAGAAGGACAGCCTGGGCCGTCCTGAAACCCGCACCTTCGTCACCCTGACCGCGCCGAACCGCGAGACCGCGCAGAAGATCGCCGCCGCCCTGCGCGCCGGCCAGTCGCCGGCCGATGCGGGCCGCGCCAACAATGTCCGTCCGGCCGAATTCGCCGGCTCGCCCCGCACCGCCGTCGGCGACCCCGCCGTCGCCGCCGCCGTCTTCGGTCTGCAGAAGGACCAGGTGTCCGATCCAATCCAGGCGGGCGTGGGCTTCGCGGTGGCCAAGGTGACCGACATCCAAGCCCCGCAACCGGCCACGCTGGACAGCGCCCGCGAGCAGATCGTTCAGGAACTGCGTGAGGAGGACGCCAAGGGCGCGACCTATGAGAGCGTCCAGAAGTTCGAGAAGGCGCGTCAGGACGGCAAGAACCTGGCCGACGCCGCGCGCGAGGCCGGCGCCCGCATCGTGGACCTGCCCCCTGTGACCCAGGACGGCCGCCTGCCGAACGGGCAGCCGCTGAACGCCCCTGAACAGGTCTTTTCCACCGCCTGGGGCCTGACGAAGGGCGGAGAAAGCGACGTCATCGACGCCGGCCAGGGCCAGTATTTCGCCGTGCGCGTCAATGACATCCGTCCGGCCGCCCTGCCCAAGCTGGACGAAGTCCGCGCGCCCTTGACCCAGGAATGGACCCGCCGCGAGGTCATGCGCCGCGTCTCAGCCAAGGCCGAGGAGCTGGCCGGCCAGGTGCGCGGCGGTCAGGACATCGCCGCCGTCGCCCGTTCGGCCGGAGCGACCCTGGTGTCTCGCCAGCGTATCGGCCGCGATCGCGCCACCCAGGAAGCCGTCGGCCAAGGCGCGCTGCAGGGGCTGTTCGGCCAAGGCAAGGGCCAAGTCTTCGCCCAGCCGTCCGACGCCGGCTATGTCGTCGGCCGCGTGGATCAGGTCCATGCCGCCGAGCCGTCCGTCGCGGGTCCGGCCGCCGAGGCCGCCCGTGCGCGCATCGCGCAGGACCTGGCCCAGGGGCTCACCGAAAGCGCCTTCACCGCCGGCGCCGCCCGGTCCAAGGTCAAGAACGATCCGGTCCTGGCGCGTCAGGCCCTCGGCCTGCCCGACCAGCCCGCCACACCCGCTCCCGCGCAATGACGAGCACTGCGGGCGGGGCCGACGTCGAGGCGGAGGACTTCAAGGCTGGCCTGAGCGCCGGCCGACCCCAGGTGCTGGTTCGGCGGGTCATCGATGACCTGGAGACGCCGGTTTCGGCCTTCCTGAAGTTGGGCCGCAACCGGCCTTACGCCTGCCTCCTGGAGTCGGTCGAAGGCGGGGCGGTCAAGGGGCGCTATTCGATCCTCACCCTCGATCCCGACCTCGTCTGGCGATGCCAGGGCGAACGCGCGGAGATCGCGCGGGGCGCGGACGCGATCGCCTCGGCCCGGTTCGAGGCCGAGGCCGCGCCGACCCTGGACTCGCTGCGGGCCCTGATCGCCGCCTCACGCTTCGACCTTCCTCAGGACCTGCCGCCGATGGCGGCCGGCCTGTTCGGCGTGTTCGGTTACGACATGGTTCGGTTGCTGGAGCCGTTGGGCGACGCCAATCCCGATCCCCTCGCGTTGCCCGACGCGGTGCTGACCCGCCCCTCGCTGGTGGCGATCTTCGATTCGGTAAAGCACGAGATCGTGCTGGTGGCCGCCGCCTATCCAGACGCCGGCGCCGATCCGGCCCAGGCGTTGACGCAGGCGCAGGGTCGTCTCGACGCCTTCGAGACGGCGCTTCGCCAGCCCTTGCCGGCGCGCGCGCCGGTGCAGGAAACGCCGCCGCCCGTCTTCACCTCCCCAGTGGACGAGGACGCCTTCGGTCGGATGGTCGCGCGCGCCAAGGATTACATCGGGGCGGGCGACATCTTCCAGGTGGTGCTCAGCCACCGCTTCTCGGCGCCGTGGGGCGCCGATCCCTTCGCCTTCTACCGCTCGCTGCGGCGACAGAACCCGTCGCCCTATCTGTTCTACCTGAACTTCGACGGCTTTCAGTTGGCCGGGTCCAGCCCGGAAATCCTGGTTCGCCTGAAGGACGGCGAGGTGACCATCCGTCCCCTGGCTGGAACGCGTGCGCGCGGCGAGACGCCCGAACTCGACAAGGCGCTCGAGGCCGAACTCCTGGCCGATCCGAAGGAACGCGCCGAGCACCTGATGCTGCTGGACCTGGGCCGCAACGACGTCGGACGCGTGGCCGCGCCGGGCACGGTCGAAGTTACGGAAAGCTTCGTGGTCGAGCGCTACAGCCAGGTCATGCACATCGTCTCCAATGTTCGCGGCAAGGCGGATCCGAAACTGGACGCCGTCGACACCCTGCTGGCCGCCCTGCCCGCCGGAACTCTGTCGGGTGCGCCCAAGGTGCGGGCGATGGAGATCATCGACGAGTTGGAAGACGAGAAGCGCGGCGTCGGCTATGGCGGCGGCGTCGGTTACATCTCGGCCGGCGGCGAGGCGGACATCTGCATCACCCTGCGCACCGCCCTGTTCGCCGACCAGCGCATCTTCGTTCAGGCGGGGGCCGGCGTGGTCGCCGACAGCGATCCGGCGGCGGAATACGCCGAGACCCAGCACAAGGCGCGTGCGCCGATGCGGGCGGCCTCGGATGCCTGGCGTTTCCGGGCCGACGCCTTCTAGCGAGAGAGAACGACCGAAGGGTCGTCGATGGCCACGCCCGGCCCCAGCACCACGACCCCGGCCATCACGATCGCGGCCGCGGCGGCCAGGGTCGCCGCACCAAGCGCCGCCAGGCCGCTGGGCGGAGCGACCTTGGGATGGGCCAACAGCGTCTTCGCCATGGCGATCTGTGCGGTCGAATCGATCATGCGGTCGGCCCCTTCCTGTCGCGTCATTGGGCGACCGTGACGGTTAACGTGCGCTTTACCGCCGAGCCGGCTTGGCGCGGGCGGCGCACGGGCCTAGAAGCCCAAACATGATCCTCGTCGTCGATAACTACGACAGCTTCACCTACAACCTCGTCCACTACCTCGCGGAGTTGGGCGCGCCGACCCATGTGGTGCGCAATGACGACCTGAGCGTCGACGAGACTTGGGCGCTGAACCCCCAGGCCGTGCTGCTGTCGCCCGGACCGTGCGCGCCGGACCAGGCGGGAATTTGCCTTCCCCTGATCGAGAGCGCGCGCGCCGATATGCCGATCCTGGGCGTCTGTCTGGGCCATCAGTCGATCGGTCAGGCCTTCGGCGGTGAAGTGGTGCGCGCCAAGACCCTGATGCATGGCAAGACCTCGCCGATAGTGCACGAGGGGCGCAGCCTGTTCGCTGGTCTGCCGTCGCCTTTCACGGCCACGCGCTATCACTCCCTGGCGGTGAAGCGCGAAACCCTGCCCGACTGTCTCGAGATCACGGCCTGGACCGACGATGGCGAGATCATGGGCCTGCAGCACCGCAGCCGGCCTATCCACGGCGTCCAGTTTCACCCGGAATCCATCGCCACCGAGCATGGCCACGCCATGCTGGCCAATTTTCTGGACATCGCCGGCGTGAAGCGCCTCGCGGCCGCCTGACATGGCGGACGGGTTCAAGCCGATCCTCGCCCGACTGGTCGAAGGCCAGCCGCTGACGTCCGAGCAGGCGCACGACTTTTTCGCCGCCTGTCTGCGCGGCGAACCGACGCCGGCCCAGGTTGCCGCCGCCGTCACCGCCCTGCGCATCCGGGGCGAGACGGTCGACGAGATCGCCGCCTTCGCCGGGGCGATGCGCGACGCCGCCCTGACGCTGGATCATCCCTATGAGGTGATCGACACCTGCGGCACCGGCGGGGACGGCCAGCACACCTACAACATCTCCACCGCCGCTGCCCTCGTCCTGGCCGGGACCGGGCTGAAGGTGGCCAAGCACGGCAATCGCGCGATCTCTTCGAAATCAGGATCTTCCGACGTCTTGTCGATCCTTGGCGTGAACCTGATGGCGTCGCCCGCGCAGCAGCGCCGGGCGCTGGACGAGGCCGGAATCTGTTTCCTGTTCGCCCCGGCCTACCACGGGGCCATGCGCCATGTCGGGCCGGTAAGGGCGGAACTCGGATTTCGGACAGTATTCAACCTATTGGGGCCGCTTTCGAATCCTGCATCCGCGAAACGGCAGGTCATGGGCGTCTATGATCCGCGCCTGCTTGAGCCGCTGGCCGAAGTGCTGGGTCGGCTCGGCGCGACGCGGGCCTGGACCGTCCACGGCCAGGGCCTGGACGAACTGGCCACGTCCGGCCCCACCGAGGTCGCCGAATGGAAGGACGGCGCGGTTCGCCGCTTCCAGGTCGCGCCTGAAGACGCCGGCCTGCCGCACGCGCCGCTGGACTCCATTCGCGGCGGCGACGGCGAGGCGAACGCCGCCGCCCTGCGTGCCCTGCTGGAGGGGCAGTCCGGTCCCTACCGCGACATCGTGTTGCTGAACGCCGCCGCCGCCCTTGTGGTATCCGATCGCGCGGCCGACCTGGCCGAGGGCGCCGTGCTCGCCGCCGCCGCCATCGACGACGGCCGGGCCGCGCAGGCGCTGGAGCGCCTGGCCCACATCACCTCCGCGCCCCTGGAAACGGACGAGGACGCATGACCGACGTGCTGGAACGCATCGCCGCCTACAAGCGAGAGGACATCGCCGCACGCAAGGCCGCCCGCTCGCAGGACGCCATCGAGACGCTGGCCCTGGCCGCCTCCGCGCCGCGCGGCTTCCGCGACGCCCTGGATCGCAAGGTCGAGGAGACCGGACGCCCGGCCCTGATCGCCGAGATCAAGAAGGCCAGTCCGTCCAAGGGGCTGATCCGCGCCGACTTCGATCCGCCGGCGCTGGCCCTGGCCTACCAGGCCGGGGGCGCGGCCTGTCTGTCGGTTCTGACCGACGGTCCCAGCTTCCAGGGCGACGACGCCTTCCTGGGCCAGGCGCGGGCTGCCGTCTCCCTGCCCTGCCTTCGCAAGGATTTCCTCGTCGATCCCTGGCAGGTGGCCGAGAGCCGGGCGCTGGGCGCCGACTGCATCCTGATCATCCTGGCGATGGTGGACGACGCCCTTGCGGCTGAACTGCTGGCGGAGGCCGGGCGGTTCGGCATGGACGCCCTGATCGAGACCCACGACGAGGCCGAGATGGCGCGCGCCTGCGCGCTGGGCGGCGATCTGGTGGGCGTCAACAACCGTTCCCTTCGCACCTTCGAGGTCGATCTGGAGACGACCGAGCGGCTGTCGATGCTCAGCCCGGTCAAGGCCCTGCTGGTGGCCGAAAGCGGCATCTTCACGCCCGAGGACGTCGAGCGCGTCTCGGCCGCCCACGCCCAGGCCATATTGGTGGGCGAAAGCCTGATGCGGCAGACCGACGTGGAAGCCGCCACCCGGACGTTGCTGGCCGCCTGATGTCTGGCGGCGAACGCCGTTAAGTTGACATTAGGAAGGAACACTTACAGAACATCGCCATATGTTCACGGCTCGTTCCGATTCGACGGAAGGGGCGTATGAGGGCCAGGCGATGCTCACGCGCAAGCAGCACGAACTGCTGATGTTCATCCATGAACGCATTCAGGAGACGGGCGTGTCTCCCTCGTTCGACGAGATGAAGGAAGCGCTGGACCTGGCGTCCAAGTCGGGCATCCACCGTCTGATCACCGCCCTGGAGGAGCGCGGCTTCATTCGTCGCCTGGCGCACCGCGCCCGCGCGCTGGAGGTGATGAAACTGCCCGAACAGGCGACGGCCGGCGCGCCGCGCGGTCGGGCCGGGTTCAAGCCGGACGTGATCGAGGGCGGCGGTCTTCGCACGACGCCGCCAGAGCCGGCCAACGACGTTCGCGAACTGCCCCTGCTGGGCAAGATCGCAGCCGGCACCCCGATCGCGGCCATCCAGCACGAACGCGAGCGCCTGCCCGTCCCGGAATCCATGCTGGGTCGCGGCGACCACTACGTCCTCGAGATCGAGGGCGATTCCATGATCGAGGCCGGTATTCTTAACGGCGATCTGGTGGTCATCCGAAAGGGCGACACGGCCCACAATGGCGAGATCGTCGTGGCCTTGGTCGAGGGCGAGGAGGCGACGCTCAAGCGCCTGCGCCGCAAGGGCGCCTCCATCGCGTTGGAGCCCGCGAATCGGAACTACGAAACCCGTATCTTCGGCCCCGACCAGGTTGAGGTTCAGGGCAAGCTGGTGGGCCTTATCCGCCGTTACCACTGAAGGCATCGCCGGCCGCGCGCGTCCACGGCCGGTCGCCGCGCACATCGGCCGTCCAGACGGCCTTCCAGCCCGACGGCGTGGGCGCGCGCCACAGTTCGGCGGCTCCACCGCGCGCCAGATCGACGCCGTCCAGCACCAGACGATGGCTGCAGGCGGGCGGCAGACTGGGAATCGTAGCGCGGACGCTGACCACGGGAGCCGAACGGCACAGGGCCTCCAGTTGCGTCGCATCCGGCGCTCGACGTCCCCACCACAAAGCGACCGGAGCGGCGGCGTCGGCCGGCGGAGCGCACGAAAACCGCGTGCACGTCCAGTCGGGCCTTCTCTCGGTCGGGGTCAGTCCGCGACGACGGGCCCACAGGTCGGCGGCGTAGGTTCGGACACCCGGCCGAACGACGATGGCCTGCCCCTCGATCCGATAGGCGGCGTTGGTCCCCTCTTCCCCGATCCAGAGGTCCGGCGCGGGCGGCCGCGGCCATATCAGGACAGCGGCCGCCATAGGCAGCCCAGCCCACCGCAGTCGCCCGGTCCACAGGCACATGAACAGAACGCCGACGAAGGCGATGGGCAGGACGAAATCCGGCGCGCTGGAGACGGACTTGACCGCCCCCGGCAGGCCGGCGGTCCATTCGCCGATCGCCAACATCGTGTCGACGCCCCATCCCGCCAAGGCGAGGAACGGTCCTCCCAGGCCCAGCGGCTCCAGCGCCGCCCCCAGGGCCAGAGCGGGCATCAGGACGAAGTCCGCCACCGGTGACGTGCCCAGATTGGCGATCAAGCCATACATGGCCGTGCGGTTGAAATGCTGCATGGCGAAGGGGCCGGTCGCCATGCCAGCGACCAGGCTGGCCGCCACCGCCGCAGTGATCCAGGTCGCGAACCTTTGAACGGCGACGATAGGCCAGGGCGCGGAAATCTCTCGCGTCCGCTTCGGCCAGGCCTCCACCAAGGCGATCAGGGCGGCGGTGGCGGCGAACGACATCTGAAAGCCCGGCGTCATCACCGCCTCCGGCTGGATCAGCAGGACCACGAAGGCGGCGACCGCCAGTCCGTGCATGGTCACCGCCTGTCTATCCAGCAGGATGGCCAGAAAGGCGATGGAGACCGTGATGGCGGCCCGTTCTGCCGGAGCGGGCGCGCCGGATACAATCAGATAGGCGCCGACCGCCGCCAGGCCCGCGACGGCGGCGATCTTCTTGCCCGGCGCTCTCAGCGCCAGCCACGGCCACGCCGCCACGCCCAATCGCACGGCGAAGAAGACGAAGCCGCCGACGATGGCCATGTGCAGTCCGGAGACCGACAGGATGTGCGCCAGGCCGGAATCGCGCATCACGTCCAGGTCGTCCTGGCTGATCCAGGTCTCGTGGCTGGTCACCATGGCGGCGGCGATCCCGCCGGTGCGCTCGCCCAGCCGCGCTACGATCTTCTGCGCCAAGGCATAGCGGGCGGCGTTGATCCGCATGACCAGGCGCAGCCTCCAGGGCGGCTCCTCCAGCACGGCGGGTCGGGTCGGGGACAGCGAGAAGGCGACGCCGCCCATCCCCTGAAAGAAGGCGTTGCGCGCAAAGTCGTAGGCCCCCGGACTGGCCGGCGCAGGCGGCGGGTTCAGAATGGCGAACACGCGGATCGGCGCGCCGGGCGGCGGCGGTTCGCCCTTGACCGTCGCGCGCAGTCGCACCGGCGTCGCTTCCGGCGCCAGGCCCCGTATGCGGACAGGCGCGACGACGATCCGATGGCCGTTCTCGCCCGGACTGTCGACATCGATGACCCAGCCTTCGATGGTCGTCGGCTCGGTCATCGCTGGGGCGATGGGGGCCGCGACGGCGAGCAAGCGCGCCTTGGCCGCGCACAGCCCCAGGGCGAAACAGGCGACGAGCAGAAGCCACAGGGTCCAACGGCGCGACATCCCGCGTCGCCGTGCTGTCAGCCAGAGCGCGAACAGGGCGCCGCCGGCGATCAGAAGCGGCCACAACGACGGCTCCGCCCGCAGGGCGAAATAGGCCGCGCATCCGCCGCCGAAGGCCACCGGCGTCCACAGCCGCCACCGCAGCGCCTGCGCCTCGACCTGCGCCGCCAGCCATCCCCGCAATCGGGCCAAGGGGGTAGGCTTTGCCGCGTCGGGGTTTATAAGGGCCTCGCTTACGGACCCCTCCCCCATGACCTCCCCTTCCTCCACCGTCGTCACGCGCTTCGCCCCCTCGCCGACCGGCTACCTCCACATAGGAGGCGCTCGCACGGCGCTTTTCAACTGGCTGTATGCCCGCGCACACGGCGGGCGTTTCCTGATCCGCGTCGAGGACACCGATCGGGAGCGCTCCACCGAAGCCGCCGTGAAGGCCATCTTCGACGGTCTCAGCTGGCTGGAGCTGTTCGCCGACGACGAGCCGGTGTTCCAGTTCAGCCGCGCCGACCGGCACCGCGAGGTGGTCGATCAGCTTCTGGAAACCGGCCATGCCTACCGTGACTTCACCTCGCCCGAGGAGACCGCGCGTCTGCGCGAGGTCGCCAAGGCCGAAAGGCGCGCCTTCGAGTCGCCGTGGCGCGAACGCCAGCCGACCGTCGACGACCTGGCGCTTCCGCATGTCGTGCGCTTCCGCCGTCCGCTGGGCGCGACCGTCACCGTCGCGGACCAGGTGCAGGGCGACGTCAGCTGGTCGACCCAGGACCTGGACGACCTGGTCCTGCTGCGATCGGACGGCGCGCCGACCTACAATCTGGCCGTGGTGGTGGACGACCACGACATGGGCGTCACCCACGTCATTCGCGGCGACGATCACCTGAACAACGCCGCCCGCCAGAGCCTGATATACGACGCCCTGGATTGGTCGCGCCCCACCTTCGCCCACATTCCCCTGATCCACGGCCCCGACGGCGCCAAGCTCAGCAAGCGTCACGGCGCCCAGGCCGTCCATGAATACGCCGAGATGGGCTATCTGCCCGAGGCGATGCGGAACTATCTGGCCCGCTTGGGCTGGTCTCATGGCGACGACGAGCTGTTCAGCGACGAACAGGCGATAGCCTGGTTCGATTTCAAGGGGATCGGCAAGGCTCCGGCCCGGCTGGACTTCGACAAGCTGGCCCACGTCAACGCCCACTGGCTTCGCCTGGCGGAAGACGAGCGTCTGGCCAAGCTGGCCCTGGATGTGCATTTGGCGCGCGGCCATGCCCTGCGTGAGGACGACGAGGGCCGCCTCCAGCGCGCCCTGCCCTTCGTCAAGGATCGCGCCAAGACGGTTCTGGAACTGGCCGATCAGACCGTCTTCGTTCTAAAGCCCCGCCCCCTGACGCCGGATGAAAAGGGCCAGGCGCTGCTGACGGGCGAGACCCTGGAGCGTCTGGGGCGGCTGCGCGACCGGCTGGCGCTGTTTCAGTCGTGGGACGTCTTCGCCCTGGAAGCCGAGCTGAAGGCGTTCGCCGAAGACGAGAGCGTCGGGTTCGGCAAGATCGGCCCGCCGATGCGCGCGGCGCTTACCGCCGGGTCAACTTCGCCGGACATTGCACGGACTTTGGCTGCCCTTGGGCGCGACGAAAGTCTCGGGCGCTTGGATGATGCGTTGCAACAGACTAGATACGCCTCCTGATCGGGGCGTTAAGGCGGGCGTTACGCCCCGAATGGGCGCTACGAACGTGCAACTTTGTCCAACATCGTCCGACATTGACCAACTCTAAGTCACTGAAAGATACAGGAAACTACTGAAAACGCTGAATCTTTCTCTGTGCAATCGACTTGCAACAGACTAAGTGACACCCACAAACCAAAGAGCGCCCGACGCCTCCCCGCGCCCGGACGTCATATTGCAAAGGGGCATTGATGACTGACCAAGCCAAAACCGCCACCCTCGAGTTCGAGGGCAAGAGCGTCGATCTGCCGATCCTGTCGGGTTCGACCGGTCCGGACGTGATCGATATCAGGAAGCTCTATGGCGGCACGGGCGCCTTCACCTTCGATCCCGGCTTCACCTCGACCGCCTCGTGCGAGTCGGGCCTGACCTACATCGACGGCGACGCCGGAGTGCTGCTTCACCGCGGCTATCCGATCGACCAGCTGGCGTCGAAATCGAACTTTGTCGAGGTCTGCCACCTGCTGCTGCACGGCGAGCTGCCGACCGCGGCGCAGTACGAGAAGTTCGAAAACAGCATCACCATGCACACGATGCTGCACAGCCAGTTCGACCGCTTCTTCGAAGGCTTCCGTCGCGACGCGCACCCGATGGCCATCATGGTCGGCACGGTCGGCGCCCTGTCGGCCTTCTACCACGACAGCCTGGACATCCATGATCCGGTCCAGCGCGACATCTCGGCCATCCGCCTGATCGCCAAGATGCCGACGATCGCGGCGCGCGCCTACAAGTATCACATCGGCCAGCCGTTCGTGTCGCCGCGCAACGATCTGTCCTACGCCGAGAATTTCCTGCGCATGTGCTTCGCCGTCCCGGCCGAGGACTACAAGGTCGACCCGGCCCTGGTCCGCGCCATGGACCGCATCTTCATCCTGCACGCCGACCACGAGCAGAACGCCTCGACCTCGACCGTCCGTCTGGCCGGTTCGTCGGGCGCCAATCCGTTCGCCTGCATCGCCGCCGGCATCGCCTGCCTGTGGGGCCCGTCGCACGGCGGCGCCAACGAAGAGGCGCTGACCATGCTCAAGGAGATCGGCACCCCGGACAAGATCCCCGAGTTCATCCAAGGCGTGAAGGACCGCAAGTACAAGCTGATGGGCTTCGGCCACCGCGTGTACAAGAACTACGACCCGCGCGCCAAGGTGATGCAGCAGTCGGCCTATGAGGTCCTGGCCGCCACGGGCCGCGAGAACGACCCGCTGTTCCAGGTCGCCAAGGAACTGGAGAAGGTCGCCCTGCAGGACGAGTACTTCACCTCGCGCAAGCTGTTCCCGAACGTCGACTTCTATTCGGGCATCACCCTGTCGGCGATGGGCTTCCCGACCAGCATGTTCACCGTGCTGTTCGCCCTGGCCCGCACCGTGGGCTGGATCGCCCAGTGGCAGGAAATGATGGCCGATCCGTCGCAGAAGATCGGTCGCCCGCGTCAGCTGTACACCGGCCCGACCGAGCGCGACTACGTGGCGATCGACCAGCGCGGCTGATCCTCGCAAGCCGGAAAGCGGATTGAAGGACGCCGGGGTTAATCCCGGCGTCCTTTCTTTTGGCATCAGGCCAGGTGCAGATCGACGAACCGTTCGCCGAGGTCGTCCAGGTCGCGGAACATGTGGGCCAGGCCGATCGCCGCCGCGCCCCGCGCGATGTCGCCGGCGTCCTCGGCCGGCCCCAGCGCCAGGGCGACGTCGGGTTGACCCAACGGTTCGCCCGGGCGCCCGCGCGACAGCGCCTCCAAGCGCGTCACGGCCCTTTCGCCAGCGGTTTTCCAAGGCCTCAGGCGCGGCCCCGCGTCCTCCACCTGGAACCCGCGCCCCAGGATGACGATGTCGCTGCGAACCCGCCAGAACGCCCGCACAAGGGCGGCGCGGTCCGCCGTCTCGCGCTGCGGGCCTGGAAGGTCGATCACGTTCTTGGCCGCCTGCCCCAGCGTATCCAACCGCCGCTTCAGGTCCGTGCGCCGCCGGCTGATCTCGGCGGCGTTCGCGGGTTCGCCTTCCAGCACCAGTCCCAGAAGGGCCGCCGCCTCGCCCGCCGCATCGCGCGCCTGGAGACGAAACGTCTGACGCGCGTGGCGCGGAAACAGCAGCAGGATGGAGACCACGCCCACGCCGCTGCCGACCAGGATTTCCAGCACCCGGTCCAGAGCCAGGGAAGCCGGACCATCCGGACCCGCGCCGCCGGCGATGACGATGGCGGCCGTGACCGGCGCGACCTTCAACCACGGCCGCCCTGCGCCGAAAAAGGCCAGGATTGCGGTGGCCAGAGCGATAGCCCCCGCCAGGCCCGCCATGCCTTCCGGACGAGTAAAAGCCACGGCGGCCCCGACCACGGCGCCGGTGGCGGTTCCGATCGCCCGGTCCCGCGCCACCGTCAGAACGCCGCCGCCGACGCTGGCCTGGATCACCACGATGGCCGAGATCACGCTCCAGTAGGGATGCGGCAGACCCAACGCCGTCGCCAGATAAAGCGCCGCGCCGGCGCCGGCCGCCATCTGCAGGGCTGCGCGCGCCTCGGCCGCCCTGCGAGGGTTCAGCCCATGCATGGCGCCCCCGTCCTGCCGTCCTGGATCATCATTTCAACAAGATGGAGCCTATGGCGCCAAAAGGCCACCGGGCGACCTAGCCGCGCGCCTTGTCTACCACCACGCGTAGCACGGCGTCCGCGGCTAGCTGCGACGGATCGGCGCCGCCCCGGCCCATCAGGGCCAGCGCCTCGGTCTGACGGCGGGCCTGATCGGCGGCGGCTTCCGGATCGCGGAGCAGACGGCCTACGGCCTGGGCGAGTCTTTTCGGGGTGGCGTCGTCCTGGATCAGCTCAGGCGCGATCCGCTGGTCGGCGGCGATGTTGAACAGGGTGATGTGCTTGGCCGTCACCAGCCGCTTCATCAAGACGTAGCTCAGGCCGTCGATCCGATAGGCGATAACCATGGGCGCGCCGGCCAGGGCCAATTCGGTGGAGACGGTTCCGCTGGTGGCCAATGCGGCCGTGGCGGCCTTCATCGCATCGTATTTTTCGTCCTCGGCGACCAGATGCACGCGCATTGGCCAAGCGGCGACCCGGCCCGCGACATCGTCAGCGACAGTCCCGGCAGCCACCACGGCGACCGCAAGATCGGGCAGGCTCGCCTTCAGCGTCCGCACTGTCGCCTCGTAAACCGGCGTCATGCGCCGGACTTCGCTGGGACGGCTCCCCGGCAAGACCAGCAGCAACGGCGCATCCGCCCCGACGCCATGCCGGGCCCTGAACGCCGCCCCGTCCGCGCCATCCATGTCGACGTGGAGAGCCGATGATCCCACCACGGTCGTCGCCAGGCCTTCCTTCTCGAACCAGGGCGCGTCGAAGGCGTAGAGCGCCAACAGGTGATCGACGGCGCCGGCCAGGGTCTTGGCGCGCCCCGGGCGGGACGCCCAGACCTGCGGCCCCACGTATTTGATCAGCGGAATGCGCGGCTGGGCGGCGCGGATCGCCTTGGCGACGCGAACGGTGAACCCCCAACTGTCGATCAGCACAACGGCGTCAGGATTTTCGCGCGCGGCCAGGGCCGCCGTTTGCGCGACCCGGCGCTTGACCTTGCCATAGGCGCGCAGGCCTTCGACCCAGCCCAGGATGGACAGTTCGGCGATGTCGAATGGGCTGTCGACGCCTTCCGCCGCCATGCGCGGCCCGCCCACGCCGACAAAGGTCACGTCATCGCCCAGCCGCGCCTTCAGCGCCTTGGCCAGACCGGCGCCGAGGGCGTCACCCGAGGCTTCGGCCGCGACCAGCATGATCTTCAACGGGCGACTCACCGCGCTTCGCCCCAGACAAACAGCCCCAGGCGGTCGGCGGTTTCGATCACGGCGGGACGGTCGATCAGGATCAGTCGCCCCGCGATTCCGCCGACGCCGGCCAAGCCGGCGCGCGCGGCGTTCTCGAGCGTGCGCGGACCGATCACGGGCATGTCGACCCGCAAGTCCTGGATCGGCTTGGGCGCCTTGCCCAGTGCGCCGCGGGCGTCGCCGGGCCGTCCCCGCAAATCATCCGGCAGGCCCGCCACGCGATCCAGCATCGCATCGGTGCCCTCCTGCGCCTCTACGGCCAGGACCAGGCCATCGCAGACGACGGCGCCCTGGCCGATATCCAATTCACCTGATTTTTCCGCAACGTGAAGCGCCTTTTTCAAGTCAGCCAACTGGTGCTTGGTCGGCGTCAAAGCGCCAAGGGCGCCCGCAGGCAGCGTCTCGCCCCCCAGAATGTCGTCGGCGCCTTCGACGGCGAAACCCTCCGCCTCGAACACGGAGAGGATTTTCCGGAGCAGAGCGTCGTCGCCCTTGGCGGCCGCCGAAACGATGCCGGGAAGCAGCGATGCGCCCTTAAGGTCCGGCTTCAAGCTTTTGAAATCCGGGCGATTGACGACCCCCGCCAGACAGACCGCGCCGCAGCCGTTCTTTTTCAGCGCCTTCAGGATCGCGCCGATCTGGGCCATGCCGAAGTCGTCGCCGGGCCAGCGCGTCAGGTGCGGATCGGCGAACCCGTCCAGTCGCACGATATACAGGTCGCGCCCTTCCGCGTCGCAGCGCTGGGCCACCGCCTGGGGCAGGTCGCCGCCGCCGGCGATCAGGCCCAGCTTCGGCCCGCTCATTCGGCGTTCGGCAGGCACAGCGGACGCCGCCCGCCCTCGCGGATGAAGGTGGCGATCTCGACGATCTCGGGCAGGTCCGCATAGCGGTGCGCCACGCCGTCGATGCGGCCGGCGAATTCGCCGTCGCCCTCGAACAGTTCGCGATAGGCGGCCAGGAGACGGCGGATCTGGTCCTTGCCGTAGCCCTTGCGCTTCAGGCCGATCAGGTTCAGGCCACGCAGCCGCGCATGGTTGCCCCAGGCCGATCCATAGGGGATGACATCGCGCGTCACCGCCGCCAGGCCGCCGATGATGGCCCCCTGCCCGACCCGGCCGTTCTGATGCACGGCGCACAGGCCGCCCAGGAACACCTTGTTCCCGATTTGGGCGTGCCCGCCCAGCGTAGCGTTGTTGGCCATCACGACATTGTCGCCGACCACGCAGTCGTGCCCGACGTGTGCGCCGGTCATGAACAGGTTGTTGGAGCCGACGCGGGTCACACCCGTCCCTTGCGGCGTGCCGCGGTTGAAGGTGCAGTGCTCGCGGATCAGGTTGTCTGTGCCGATCTCCAGCCGCACGCGCTCGCCCTTGTAGCCATTGTGCTGCGGGTCGCCGCCGATGACGGCGAACGGATGGATGACCGTGCCTGCGCCCACCGTCGTGTCCTGCTGGATCACCGCATGGCTGACCAGTCGCACGCCCTCGCCCAACTCCACATTCGGTCCGACCGTGCACCAGGGCCCGACTTCGACCCCGGCGGCCAGGGTCGCTGAGACGTCGATCAGGGCGGTCGGGTGGATGGTCATCAGGCGGCGGGCTCCGCCACCGTCACGACCATGGCCATGAACTCGGCCTCGGCCGCCAGCTTGCCGTCGATGAAGGTTTCGCCGCGGAATTTGTACGCGTCGCCCCGCGCCTTGATCACCTTGACCTCCATGCGCAGTTGGTCGCCCGGCCGCGCCGGCTTGCGGAACCGTACGCCGTCGATCGACATGAACATGATGACCTTGTCCGCCACGGCGACATCCAGGGTCTTGGACATCAGCAACGCGCCGGTCTGGGCCATGGCCTCGACGATCAGCACGCCCGGCATCACGGGGTCGATCGGGAAATGGCCGGGGAAGAAGGGCTCGTTGTGAGTGACGTTCTTGATGCCGACGATCGAGGTCGCCGGCACGAAGCTCTCGGCCTTGTCGACCAGCAGGAACGGATAGCGGTGCGGCAGCCGCCGCATCACCTCGGCGTAGTCGATGTTGACGGTGTCGCTGTTGACGGTGTCGCTCATGATTCCCTCGGCCCCTTCCTGGAAGCGGCCTGTTTGGCGAGCCAGACCGTCTCGCGCAAGAACTGACGGATCGGACGCGCCGGATAGCCGGACCAGGTCTCGCCGGCCGGAATATCGGCCAGGACCCCGGCGCCGGCCGCGACGCGGGCGCCCTCGCCGATGGTGATGTGGTCGCCGATGCCCGCCTTGCCGCCGAAGATGACGTTGTCGCCCACGGTGACCGAACCCGAAATGCCCGTGTTGGCGACCAGCAGGCAGTTGCGTCCGATGACGCAGTTGTGGCCGACCATCACCAGGTTGTCGATCTTGGTGTTCTCGCCGATCACCGTGTCGTCATAGGCGCCCCGGTCGATGCAGCTGTTGGCGCCGACGGTCACGCTGTCCTGCAGGATGACGCGACCGAGCTGGGGAATGTCCATCACGCCGGCGGCGGTTCCCGTGGCGCCGAAACCCGCCTCGCCGATGCGGGCGCCGGCGTACAGCTTCACCCGGTCTCCGATCAGGGCGAAGCCCACGCTGACGTTCGAACCGATGACGCAGTCGCGCCCGATCTGGACGCCCGGGCCGATCACCGTATTGGCGCCGATGCGCGATCCGCGCCCGATGCGGACGCCCTCGCCCAGGACCACGCCCGGTTCGATCACCACGCTGTCGTCCTCGGCCACGTCCGACAGGGACGCCGCATGGTTCAGGGCGATCGGGCGATGGAGCAGCAGAGAGGCCTGGGCCCAGGCGGCCTGGGGCGTGCGATGCGAAATGACCGCCGATCCCGCCGGCGTCGCGGGCACGGCCTCGGCCGTCACGACCACGCAGCCGGCGCGCGTTTCGCCCAGGGCCTTGGCGAACTTGCGGTCGCCCAGAAACGCGATCGCGCCCTCGTCCGCAGAGGACAAGGGCGCGACGGAGCGCACGATCCGCTCCCCGCCCCTTTCGACCTCGCCGCCGATCCTGGCCGCCAGTTCGGCTACGCTGAGCGGCGACAGGGTCTCGAAGAAGCGGGGATCGGGCATCCGCCTTAGTTGGCCGCAGCCGGTTGTTGCTGCTGCTGGGCCGGAACGGCCATGCGGTTGAAGCTGAGCGTCGGCAGGGCGGTGTTCAGACGCTGGATGACCAGGTCCGTCACGTCATGGGCCGGGTTCATCATGAAGACGCTTTCGCGGTCCAGCAGCAGGCCGCAGCCGCGCTCCTGATAGACCTGCACCAGGATCGGCGAGACGGCCTCGGTGATCGCCTGGCGCTGCATCGCCAGGGTATAGCGCAGCTCGTTCTCGCGAGTGCCTTCCAACTGCTGGGCCTCTTGGGCGCGCTGTTGCAGCGCCTGGCGACGACGGTTCAGTTCTTCGGGTTGCAGAGTGGACCCGGAGCTCTGGAGCTGCTGGGCCTCGGTCTGGAGCGAGGTGGCGTAGGGCTGAAGTTCGGTCTGAACTTCCTGGGCCAGCTGCTGCATCCGCGTTTCGACGGCCTGTCCGACCGACGACTGCGCGAACAGGCGAGCGTTGTGATAGACGCAGACGCCCGGAATCTGCGGGCCGGGGTTCTGCGGCGTGGTCGCCTGCTGGGCGGAGGCGGCGGTGGCGATGAGCGAAGCGGCCGCTGCAGCGGCGATGGCGATGGTCTTCATGGTCTTCCTCGTGCGGTCAGACAGGCGCCGCGATTAGAACTGGGTGGAGGTCGAGAAGCGGAAGGATTCCGTCTTGTCGTAGTCTTCCTTGGCGAGAACCTTGGAGATGTCGAAGCGGATCGGGCCCATCGGCGAACGCCAGTGGATGCTGAGGCCCGCGGAGGCCCGCAGGGACAGCTCGTCGGCGATCGTCGGGTCGACCGTCCCGGTGGAGGTCAGCTTGTAGCGATCGTCCAGTACGCCCAGCGTGCCGACATCGGCGAACAGCGAGGTCTTGATGCCGTACTGCTCGGGCAGATAATTCGGCACCGTCAGTTCGACCGTGCCGATGGCGTAGAAGTTGCCGCCCAGGGCGTCGGTCGTATCCAGGTCGCGCGGCCCCATGCCGGCGGTCTCGAAGCCGCGGAAGCTGTTGCCGCCCTTGAAGAAGCGGTCGTTGATCCGGATCGGATCCCCGTTCCAGCCGCTGACATAGCCGGTCGAGCCCTGCAGGCTGACGATCCAGTTCGGGGTGAGCCCGTAGTAGTAGCTGGCGTCCGCCTCGGTGCGGATATAGTTCACGTCGCCGCCCAGGCCGGCGAAGTCCTGACGCAGGGATCCGGCCCAGCCGCGCGTGGGACGCACCGGATCGTTGGTCCGGTTGACCTGCAGGGTGTAGCCCACCGACGAGTTCAGATAGCTGCCCACCTGATCGCACAGCGCAGAGGAGCCGAAGCCGCCGCTGCTGCAATAGCCGGTCGGCACGATGATCTCGTCGCTCTTGAGGAAGTAGCGGGTGCTGAACAGGGTGTAGCCGTTCAGCGGATAGCTGAGGCGCAGGCCGCCGCCGGTAGAGCGGTAGTCGTAGGACGAATATTCGCTGAGATCGTAGCGCGAGTGGAACAGGTCGAAACCGGCGCGCAGGTCACGGCCCAGGAACTTCGGCTCGGTGAAGCGGAAGTCGACCTGCTGACGCAGCGAACCCCATTCCAGACGCGCGACGACGTTCTGGCCGCGGCCACGGAAGTTCCGTTCCGAGATGCCCAGGTTCACGGTGAAGGAGTCGACCGAGCTGAAGCCCGCGCCGACGGACAGTTCGCCGGTGGGCTGTTCCTGCACATTGACGTTGATGACGGAACGGTCGGGCGCGCTGCCGCGCTCTTCCTGGACCGTGACGTCCTTGAAGAAGCCCAGCGCGCGCAGATTGTTGCGCGAACGCTCCATCAGCGCGCGGTTGAAGGCGTCGCCTTCGGTCAGCATCAGCTCGCGCCGGATGACCGGGTCGATGGTGCGGGTGTTGCCCACCACATTGATGCGGTCGACATAGACGCGCTGGCCTTCGGACACGTTGAAGGTGACGTCCACCGTGTCCGTGTCGGGATTGGCGCGGTAGGTCGGATTGATCTCGACAAAGGCGTAACCCGCCGAACCCGCCGCGAACGTCAGGGCGTCGACGGCGCTCTCGATCTTGTCGCTTTCATAGAGGTCGCCGCTGCGGATCGGCACCAGCGCCTTCAGGAAGTCGGCGTTCAGGCGGTCATTTTCGGTGACGACGTTCACCTCGCCGAAGTTATAGCGATCGCCCTCGTCCATCGTCAGGGTGACCTGGAAGGCCTGGTCGTCAGGTTGCAGCTCGGCCACCGACGACACGATGCGGAAGTCGTAATAGCCGCGGTTGGTGTAGAATTTGCGCAACTGCTCCTGATCGTATTCCAGGCGATTGGGGTCGTAGTTGTCGTTGTTGGAGAAGAACTTCCACCAGGTCGACTTCTCGGTGACCATGACGCCGCGGATGTCGCGATCTGAATAGGCTTCGTTGCCCAGGATGTTGACCGCGCTGATGCCGGTCTGGCGGCCTTCGTTGATCTCGAAGATCACATCGACACGGTTTTGCTCCAGCTGAACCAGCTTGGGCGTGACGGTAGCCGAGATGCGGCCCTGCAGACGGTACAGCTCGACGATGGCCCCCACGTCTTCCTGAACCTTGGCGCGGGTGTAGATGCCGCGGGGCTTCAGCGTGACTTCCTCGTTCAGCTTGTCCTCGGAAAGGGCGCTGTTCCCCTCGAAGACGACCTGGTTGATGATCGGGTTCTCAACGATCTGCACGATCAGGTCGCCGTTCTGCACGCCCAGCTGAACGTTGGCGAACAGGCCCGTGCGCGACAGGGTCCGCACCGCCACGTCCAGCGTCGCGGCGTCCACCGTGTCGCCCGGCCGGATCGGCAGATAGGACAGGACCGTGGTCTGGTCGATCCGCTGCGCGCCCTGCACCACGATGCGGTTGACCACCAGCGATTCCGGCGCGGCGATCTCGACACGCGGCGGCTGTTCGGCGGCCGGCTGGGCCGGGGCCTCGGCCGCCGGAGCGGTCTGGGCCATCGCGGGCGCGCCCAGGCCTGCGGCGACGAACAGCGCCATCAGGCTGGAACGGGCGCTCAGTCGAACGGCGGCGCGGGTCTTCATGTCGATCATTCGGGAAACCATCGGGGGCTGGCGTCGGCTCAACTGACGAGCCCGCCGAGGAATTGGAAGAGGTTGAGCTTCTGCAGGTCGTTCCACGTCGCGAACAGCATGAATCCCGCCAGCAAAGCAAGCCCGACCCTGTAGCCCGCCTCCTGGAACCGGGCCGCGACCGGGCGCCTCGCCACCGCCTCATAGGCGTAGAAGACGAGATGGCCCCCGTCCAGCACAGGGATGGGCAGCAGGTTTAGAAAGCCGATTCCGATCGAAAGTATGGCGGCCAGGTTGATTAGGGTCAGCCCCAGGTTCAACGCCGTGGCCGCGGGATCGGGATTGGCCTGCACCGCCATATTGGTCAGCGATCCGCTGGCCTTGGCGATGCCGATCGGGCCGCTCAGCTGATCGCCGGACTCGCGCCCGGTCAGCAGGCGCCCAAGGTAGGTGACGGTCGATCCGATGACATCGGCGGTCTGTTGCGCCCCCGCTCCGATGGCCGAGATCGGGTCGTAGCGGACATGGCGCACATCCTCGCGCCGGGCCTCCAGCAGCACGCCGATGCGGCCGATCTGGATGCGGCCGGCGATCGGGTCGTTCTCCATCCGACGCTGGGGCGTGGCGACCAGTTCGACCGGCGCCCCGTCACGCTCCACGGTGAACCGCAGCGGATCGCCGCTGCTCAGCATGACGGCGCGTGTCACCTCCGAGGAATCCTCGATACGACGGCCATCGACGGCGGTGATCAGATCGCCCGGCTGGAACCCGGCCGCGGCCGCTGGCGAGCCTGCCTGCACCTGCCCCACCCGCGCGGGCGTCATCTGCGCCCCCAGCGTCATGAAAAGAATGGCGAAGATCGTGATGGCCAGGGCGAAGTTGGCCAGCGGCCCGGCCGCCACGATCAGCGCTCGCTGCCACACCGGCTTGAAATGGTAGTAGTCGCCCACGGCGGCGGGCCCATGCTGGGCCACGACGCGCTGGCGCAGTTCGGCCAGCCCCGCCTGATCCGGCACGCTGGAAGCGTCCAGGTCGCCCGAAAACTTCACATAGCCGCCCGCCGGGATCCATCCCAGCCGCCATTCGATGCCGTGGCGGTCCGTGCGGCTGAACAGCGGACGGCCGAAGCCGATGGCGAAGCGGTCGACCTTCACCCCGAACGCCCGCGCCACCAGGAAATGGCCCAGTTCATGGATGGTGACGATGAACGTCAGCACCAACAGGAACGGCACGATGTACGTCAGGACCTGTCCAAGGACGCCTAGCATCGACAAATGGTCTCCCCGGAAGTCTTCACGCCGCCTTGGCGAGGTCGGTGATGATGGACTGGGCCAGCCTGCGGGCCTGCGCGTCGACCGAAAGAGCCGCCGCACACGCATCGCCGGAACCGAAGGTCATCCCCGACTTCGTCGCTCGCTCAAGGGTTTCGGCGACGACTGCGGCAATATTGAGAAAGCCCAGCTTGCGGTCAAGAAACGCCAGCGCGGCGACCTCGTTGGCGGCATTGAAGACGGCCGGCGTCGCGCCCCCCGCGCGCAGCGCCTCGCGCGCCAGACCCAGGGCTGGGAACCGGTGCACGTCGGGCGCCTCGAACGTCAGGCGCCCCAAGGCCGGCAGATCCAACCTGGGTGCCGGCCATTCGATGCGGTCGGGCCAGGCCAGCGCACAGGCGATCGGCGTGCGCATGTCCGGCGGTCCCATCTGCGCCAGGGTCGATCCGTCCACATATTCCACAAGGCTGTGGATGATGGATTCCGGATGGACCACGACGTCGATGCGGTCCGGGCCCATGTCGAACAGATAGGCGGCCTCGATCATCTCCAGGCCCTTGTTGGCCATGGTGGCGCTGTCGACCGAAATCTTGGCCCCCATGCTCCAGTTGGGATGAGCCACGGCTTGTTCAGGCGTGATCGACGCCATGCGGGCCGCCGGGGTCTGGCGAAACGGACCGCCTGATGCGGTGAGAACCAGCTTGGCCACCCGCTCGGGGGCCTCGGCCGGGTAGACCTGAAAAATGGCGGAATGCTCCGAATCCACCGGTATCAGCCGGCCGCCGGCGGCGCGCACTCGCTGGATCAGCGCGGGACCGCAGCAGACCAGGCTTTCCTTGTTCGCCAGGGCCAGGACCGCGCCTGTCCCCGCCGCCGCCCAGGCCGATTTCAGGCCCGCCGATCCCACGATGGAGGCCATGATCCAGTCGGCGGGGCGCAGGGCCGCTTCCGTCACGGCGGCCTCCCCCGCCGCGACCGCAACCCCCGTCCCGGCCAACGCGTTCTTCAGGGCCTCCAGCCGTGTCTCGTCGGCCGTCACGGCGATCTTCGGGCGCCAGCGTCGCGCCTGTTCGGCCAGTCGGGCGATATTGGCCCCGCCGGTCAGGGCCTCGACCTCGAAAGCGCCCGCGCCCGTCTCTTCGGCGCGCGCCATCAGGTCCAGCGTCGAGGAGCCGACCGAGCCGGTCGACCCCAGCACCGTGACGCGCCGCCGGATCATCCGCCGCGCTCCAGCATCAGCACGGCCAGCCGCCCGATGGCGACCACCACGACGGCGAACATCAGGCCATCGACCCGGTCCAGCAGCCCGCCGTGTCCGGGAATGGTGTTGCCGGCGTCCTTGACCCCGAACCGGCGCTTCAGCGCTGATTCCCACAGATCGCCCGCCATCGTCGCCAGGGCGGCGGCCAGGCCCAGGATCGCGCCCCACAAGACGGTCAGCCGGCCCATGTCGACCCAGGCCGCCATGACCGCGCCCGCGACGGCGCCGGCCACGATGCCGCCGATGAAGCCGGACCAGGTCTTGTTGGGCGAGAAACGCGGCCACAGCTTTGGGCCGCCGACGGTCGATCCGACCAGATAGGCCAGGATGTCGGCCGACCAGGCCACCGCGAACACCAGGACGGTCCAGTGCAGGCCCACCGTGCTGTCGACATCGCGCAGCCAGATCAGCAGAACGGCCGGCCAGCCGAGGTAAAGTACCCCATAGGCGGCGTCGAGCGCCTGCTGCCCCCGGCTTCGAGCATAGACGCCGGCGGCGGCGGCGCCGAACACCAGCATGATGAAAGCCACCGCCATCGCCCCGAAATGCGCGCTGATGACTGAGGCGACCAGGCCGAAGGTCACCGCGCCCCCCATCAGACGGCGGGCGTGAGGCGCGCTCATCGCCGCCCATTCGAAGGCCAGGACCACGCAGGCTGCCACCATCAGCGCCAGGAACCAGACGCCCCCGGCCCAGGTCGCGGCGACGGCGGCGGGCGCCAGGACCACGGCGGAGGCGGCGCGCAGACCGATATCGCGACCCCGGACCGCCATCAGGCCGTCACGCTTTCAGCCAGGACCTCACGTCCGCCGAACCGGCGGTCCCTCAGTCGATAGGCGTCCACGGCCTCGGCCAGGGCCTGCGGCCCATAATCGGGCCACAGGATGTCCTGGAAAACCAGTTCGGCGTAGGCGGCTTCCCACAGCAGGAAGTTGGACAGGCGCTGTTCGCCCGAGGTCCGCACGATCAGGTCCAGCGGCGGCGAGCCGGCCGTGGCCAGCCCCGCCTCGATGATCTCTTCGCTGAAGGGCTCGACCGTTTCACCGGCCAGCAGGCGTTCGGCGTGACGTCGCGCGGCGTCGACCAGATCGGCCCGTCCGCCGTAGTTGAAGGCGACCTGCAGCAGGAAACGGTCGTTGTGCGCCGTCTGGGCCTCGGCGCGGACGATGATCTCGGCGATATCGGGCGGCAGGCCGTCGCGACGCCCCAGCACCCGCAGCCGCACGCCGGCCTTTTCCAACCGCTTCAGGTCACTGGCCACATAGGTGCGCACCAGGCCCATCAGGTCCGACACCTCGTCCTCGGGCCGGCTCCAGTTCTCGGTAGAGAAGCCGAACACCGTCAGGCAGCTGATGCCCAGCCTGGGCGCGGCCTCGATGGTGCGCTTCAGCGCCTGGACGCCCTCGCGATGGCCGACCGCGCGCGGCAGGCCGCGACGCTTCGCCCAGCGGCCGTTGCCGTCCATGATGATGGCGACATGGCGCGGACCATCGCCGCCCGTGGGGCTTTCCGGACCTGAGGGCGCGGCCGTCATGCGATTGTCGATCCCTTCAGGTCCACGGCCGCCTCAGACCTGCATGATCTCTTGTTCCTTGGTCTTCAAGGCCTCGTCGATGCGCTTGATGGCCGCGTCGGTGTCCTTCTGGACCTCGGTCTCCATGCGCTTCTGGTCGTCCTGGCTGATCTCGCCCGCCTTCTCGGCCTTCTTCAGGTCGTCGTTGGCGTCGCGGCGAACGTTGCGCACGGCGATCTTCTGCTGCTCCGCATACTTCCCGGCCAACTTGACCAGGTCCTTGCGGCGTTCTTCCGTCAGGGGCGGCACGGGGATGCGCAGGGTCTGACCGTCGACGATCGGGTTCAGACCCAGGTCGGCCTGGCGGATGGCCTTCTCGACCGAGACCACCATGCCCTTGTCCCACACGTTGACCGTGATCATGCGCGGCTCGGGCACGCTGATGGCCGCGACGGCGTTCAGCGGCGAGGTCGAGCCATAGGCTTCCACGCGGACGGGTTCCAGCAGGCCGGCGTTGGCGCGGCCCGTGCGCAGGCCGCTGAATTCGTCCTTCAGCGCCGCCACGGACTTGTCCATGCGGTCGCGGTAGCTCTTCAGGTCTGGCTTGGCCATGGTGTTCTCTCTCGTCTTTCCTGGTTTTTGTCGAACGCTCAGGCGGCGTCCTTGATGACCGTGAAGGTGCCCTCGCCGGTCAATGTCCGACGCAGCGACTTGTCCTCCCGGATCGAGAAGACCACGATCGGAATGCCGGTGTCGCGCATCATCGCGATGGCCGAGGCGTCCATCACGCGCAGATCCTTCGCCAACACGTCCTGATAGGTCAGGGTGTCGTAGCGGGTCGCCGTGGGATCCTTCTTGGGGTCCGCGGTATAGACGCCATCGACGCTGGTGCCCTTCAGCAGGGCGTCGCATCCCATTTCGGCGGCGCGCAGGGCTGCCCCTGAATCGGTCGTGAAGAAGGGCGCGCCCACGCCGGCGGCGAAGATGACAACGCGGCCCTTCTCCAGATGCCGAAGCGCCCGGCGACGGATGTAGGGTTCGGCGATGGCCGCCATCGGAATGGCGCTCTGCACCCGGGTCGACACGCCGATCTTCTCCAGCGCCGACTGCATGGCCAGGGCGTTCATGACGGTGGCCAGCATGCCCATGTAGTCGGCCTGGGCCCGCTCCATGCCGGCGGCCGCCTTGGACAGGCCGCGGAAGATGTTGCCCCCGCCGATGACCAGGCAGATCTCGACGCCCTCGCGCGCCACCTCCGCCACGGCCTGGGCGATCGTGTCGACCGTCTTCATGTCGACGCCATAGGACTGGTCGCCCATGAGCACCTCGCCCGAGACCTTGAGCAGGACGCGTTTGTAACGAAACTCGGAAGGGGCGTCGGGCATGCGGGAAAAGGTCCGTGTACTGCGGCGCCGCTGAATCGGGCGGCCCCTTATAGACGAAGGGCGCGCCGGCCATCAAAGCCGAACGCGCCCTTCTGAAACAAAACCCTCACGAATGAGGGCGATGGCGGGCTTACTGGCCGCCCATCATCGAGGCGACTTCCGAGGCGAAGTCCGGTCCTTCGACTTTCTCCACGCCTTCGCCCAGCGCCAGGCGGACGAAGCCGGCCAGGTGCAGGTTAGACGAGCCCAGCTCCTTGGCCGAGTTGGCGACCAGCTGCTCGATGGTCACGTCGGGGTCCATGACGAACGGTTGCTTGGTCAGCACCACGTCCTTCTGGAACTTGTTGATCTGGCCTTCCACGATCTTGGCGATCATGTTTTCCGGGCGGCCTTCTTCCTTGGCCTTTTCGGTCAGGACCTGACGTTCCTTTTCAATCGCGGCCGGGTCCAGATCGTCGGTGTTGAGCGACAGCGGCGAGGTCGCGGCGACGTGCATGGCGATCTTGCGGCCCAGGTCGCGCAGGGCGGTCTTGTCGCCCTCGCCGTGCAGGGCGACCAGCACGCCGATGCGGCCGACGCCCGGCGACACCGCATTGTGGACGTAGGTGGCGACGACGCCCTCTTCGACCGACAGGCGGGCGGCGCGGCGCAGCTGCATGTTCTCGCCGATGGTGGCGATCATGTTGGTGACTTCGTCCTGGACCGTCTTGCCGGCTTCCAGTTCGGCGCCGTGCAGGGCCTCGACCGTGTGGTGCTCCAGGCCCAGTTCGGCGAAGCGCTTGGCGGCGTTCTGGAACAGCTCGTTGCGGGCGACGAAGTCAGTTTCCGCATTGAACTCGATGGCGGCGGCGACTTCGCCCTTGCCGTCTTCCTTGGCAGCCACGGCGACCAGGCCCTCGGCGGCGACGCGGTCGGCCTTCTTGGCGGCCTTGGACAGGCCCTTGGCGCGCAGCCAGTCGATGGCGGCGTTGATGTCGCCGTCGTTCTCCTGCAGCGCCTTCTTGCAGTCCATCATGCCGACGCCCGAACGCTCGCGAAGCTCCTTCACGAGGGCGGCAGTGATCTCGGCCATGTTCTTCTCCTATGGGATTCGTATGCGGAACGGCCGGACTGACTTAGCCCGGCCGTGTGTCAGTTCAACGCACGGCCTTCGGGGCGCTGCGCCCGCCGCGTGACGGCGGGCTGTCTGAGCGCCGGAGAAGACCGTCGGGCGATCAGCCCGTGGCCTTCTCGGTCTCGACGGCGTCGTTCGCTTCCGAGGTCGCGGCCTTGGCGGCGTCGTCGGCGACGGCCGGCTCAGCAGCGGCTTCCAGTTCGGCGGCGGCGCCTTCCGTCCCGGCCGGAGCCGTTTCGGCTTCAGCCTTGGGGGCCGAGGCTTCACGCAGCATCGGCTCGACCGGGGCTTCCGAAGCGCCCAGATCGACGCCCGAGGCCGAGGCGCCGGCGGCCAGGCCGTCCAGCACCGCGTCGGCGATCAGGTCGCAGTAGGTCTGGATGGCGCGCGCGGCGTCGTCGTTGCCCGGCACCGGATAGGTGATGCCGTCGGGGTCCGAGTTGGTGTCCAGGATGGCGATGATCGGGATGTTCAGCTTGCGCGCTTCCTGGATCGCGATCGCTTCCTTGTTGGTGTCGATCACGAACATGATGTCCGGGATCGAACCCATGTCCTTGATGCCGCCCAGCGAGAGCTCCAGCTTGTCCTTCTCGCGCTGCAGGGTCAGCAGCTCCTTCTTGTTGCGGCCTTCGCCGCCGGTCTCCACGATGCCTTCCAGCTCGCGCAGGCGGGCGATCGAGCCCGAGACGGTGCGCCAGTTGGTCAGGGTGCCGCCCAGCCAGCGGTTGTTCATGTAGTATTGGGCGCAGCGCTTGGCGGCCTCGGCGACCGGCTCGG